>NZ_JAWHTD010000008.1:0-146615 GCF_032586235.1 Aestuariicoccus sp. MJ-SS9 | reverse complement strand
TGTTCGCCGACCTGCACACGCCCACCACACAAAATCCCCGCCTTCAGTCCGCCTGAAGGCGTTGTTCAAACCCGACTCAGTATGCGTCGGCGTCGCGCGAGAAGATCATCGACGAAATCACTGCGCAGAGCGACAAGGCGATCATGACGCCCATCGCGACGTCAAAGCTGACCTGCGCCAGAAATGCGACCGTGGCCACGCCGCCCAGCCTGGCGAAAGAGATGTCCAGGCTGGTCGAAATCGCGCTCATCCCTCTGGGCGCGAACCTCAGGACCATCTGCGTGGAGGGCGCATTGCTGCAGGCAAATCCGATGCCGGTCAGCGCCGCAGAGAGGACGTAACCCCAGATGCCATCCGACAGATAGGCCAAGGCAAATCCGACGACGATCATCAGCGGCGCCACGATGATGATGTAGCGAACCCGCGCGTTATCCACGCGATTTCGCAGAACGGTGCCCAAAATCGAAAAGCTCAGCCAGAGCACGGACAGCACAAGACCGATCGCGGTCAGGTCGTATCCCTTTTCCGTAAGCCGCATGGGCAGCCGGAAAAGATAGAAAGTTATACTTCCATAAGTGCAAAAGATATAGACGAATACCAGCCACAATTCGCGCGCCCGAAAGAGCGTGGCCAGGCCCGGCAGGGTGTGCAGAGCCGCGTCCTGCCCGCCAGCGCGGACCCGGAGGTTCACCAAAAGCGCCAGCAGCGAGACCAGCGCGAACAGGACGAACGCCGCCTCCCAGCCGATTGTCGATAGCGCCTGGCCCAGGCCGAGCGGCGCAAAGGCCGCCACGTATCCCACGATACTGCCCCAGAGCATCAATATCTTGCCAGGCCGGTTCGGAACGGCGCGCGTCAGCAGCAGCGGCACCAGTGGCGAAAAGATGCCGCCGCCGACGCCCTGCAAGATGCGTCCGGCAATCAGGGTTTCGAAGGTGTCGGCAAGCGAAACGACCAGCGAGCCACCCGCGAAGAGAAGCACGCCGGTCGTGAAAATCTTCCGGATACCGACGACATCCCCCAGAATACCCCCGAACAGAACCCCGAACGCAACCGAAATTCCGTAAGAGTTGAACACCCAGGCAAGGGCGCTCATCTCTAGTCCGAATTGCATCTGGATGTTCGGCAAGAAGAGCGGAACCAGCGTAAGCTCCATCACGAACGCAATGCTGACCGCAATGCATCCGATAATCGTACAGCGTGACGACAGGTCCATTTTCGCGCGCAAATCGGTCTCTGACACAGACATCTGTTAACCTTGTGCTGATCGTGGGCATCCGGCGGCGGTCAAAACGCCGTCAGGACACTGTGCCAACCGACTTCAACTCCGGTTTGCGCAGCGGTGTCTCCCGATCCTTAAGCAGTGCCTTCGGTTTTGACTGCAGGACATGCAGGATCTCACGCGTGTTCATCCACACAAGACAGTCTTCATCCGTGACCTGATCGTCCGGACCAACCCACTCGCCCGGTTCGCAGTGGATATAGCCGTGATGCATTTGCGTGCCCTTGAAGGCAAGTGCGGAATTGATGAACCCGAACACATAGTTGGGCGCCCATGATTTGAGCGCCAATTCGAACGCAATACGGGACAATAACGGCGTATATCCTTTCTTCCGATAGCCGCCCTCACCGCCGCAGAGCCAGAATTCACCGTGGTAACACACCTTTCCGGTGATGGCTTTCAGACCCCGAGGTCCGGAATAGAACGTACGGTCGGGGTCCGGCGTTGTGTTGGGCGTGATATATTTGTGCCTGTGCCTTTTTACATGCTGGCCCAGAGTTTCCCCGGATATGTCGAGAAATCGCATTGCCTGGGTATGGACCAATTCGTCTTTTTCATTGAAACCACATATCCAGAACGCATTCGTGTGGTCCACATAGGAACACGAAACGTCGAACATGGGATATATGGCGTGGCGGTTTTCCTGGGCCTGCCGTAGTCTGCGGTACTCTATAAAATCATCACCTATCTCCAGACGCATGCCTGCACCCTCAAGTTCCTTGAGGATGTCGGACATGTTGGCAATCATGGCGTAAATGGTGCGAGCGGGCATTTTTCCCCTTTTGTTCTCTGACTGCTGCCTCGAGAGGGAAAATAGCATCACATCGCACAGCTCGCCCGATGTTTTTCCGAACGGCGAAAATTTTCTAGATTTCAAAGTCCATGACCAGATCCTCCGGAACGTGGGACAGGAACTGGTCGTCGAGCGCATCGATCTCGACCTGTTTGGTGATCAGACCGAGCAAGCCAAGCCCCGGCGTGCCATCGGGAAAGACGCAACCAAGCAATAAACGTTGGAAACTGACGGGCACCACCTCGTCGGTCTCAGCCTTTGGCAGGTGCGCGAAAATGTGATCCAGCCGGACGCCGCCTTCGCCGTAAATCCGTGCGTAGGCGCCTGCGATGAACTCGTTGAAGTCGTCGCCGGCGTTGTCTTCTTGCATCAGTTTGCCGATCGCACTTTTCGACCACGTCCACCCGAACCATCGCGCATAGCCCGATTTTTCACCGACTTCGGCAAAAACCCAGCCGCTGGGCACTTTTCTGAAGAGCACGAGATACGGCCGCACCTTGGCCATCGCTTCGTGTTCGATTTGCGTCTGAGAGGCGCCCCAGGCGGCCACGACGCTTTTCATGATCGGCAGGCCGTTTGTGGCGATCTTACTGACGGGATGCTGTTGCGACAGGAATTCCCGACCGTCCTGATCGACGTAGCGATTTGATTCCAGCCATTCCGAGCTGGCTTTGTTCATCTTGGACTGGCAGGACCATTTCTCGATTTGCCGAAGAATGAATTCGGCCTCTGCAATCGAGGCGCGTCCAAAAGGGGTGAGTTGGTATTGACGGCTTTCAACCTTAAACAGAGACCCGCCCTTTATCGTTTCCAGCTCGTGGATATGGCGGCGCACGGTTTGGCGGGTCGCGTTGAGCTCTTCGCAGGTCCTGGCCAGATTCAAAGTCTTGCTCAACACCACAAAGGCGCGCAGCATCGGAACCGATGCGATACTAAGTTCCTTGGAATGGTACAAAATAGTCTCCGCAACGCAGGATGCGCATGATTGGTGGCTGACCGTCCATTGATCCACCGCAAAAATCGCGCTTGAACTCTGACACTGATGTATCGGCCAGACTTTGGTTTCAACTAAGGCGAGACGGGTGCATTTTTTGGGCTTTTTCTGTGCGGATTGTACATGGCCCGGCGGCCCGGTCCGTGCGTTTGGATCGCGCGGCGGAAAGGTTTTGGGGTAAGGTGCCATGTGGAGGGACTGAGTCGAGTCGGCATGGTGTAGACGGCGTTGGGCCAGCTCATGGCGGTCTTGTCGTAACGGGGCGTCCGTCTGGGCAGCACCGCCGCGCGATCAAGCTGCGAACGAGGCACCGGGTGGGGCGGGCGGCAAGGGCATCCAACTTGCGCTTTGCCCGCAGCGGGGCCCGCGACCTCCACCGATCTTCTGGCGTCATTTGCGCCGAGGTCGGGCGACATGACCGTCGGAGGCGCCGAAATGCGGCCGTCTTCGTCGGATTGAGGGAAAAGAGCCCGTGACACGGGCAACCGCGGCCTTTCGCGGCGGAAAATGCAGGACCAAAAAATCGAATTTACGTCAATTTATAACCATAATGCTGAAGGATTGTTTGGGGGGGGGTAAGAGGATTTTCATGAGCTGCAACATAGACAAGCTGCTGGACCTGTCCGCAAAGGCCGTCAGCCCGCCTCCCGGGTCGAGAAACGTGCGGCTGGGCAAGGTCGTAGAGGGGCCAGGCGGCAATTGGGTGCCATGCGCGACCGAGGTGACATCTGGCGTCTACTACTCGGGGCTGTTCATGGTCGGAAGCGGGCGACGACAGGTCTGTGTGACCGATGTGGCCATGTCATGCGCCGATATGGCATTGTCGCGCGCCATAAGGCTGGCGTCCAGCGCCGCGGCCTGACCGCCGGTCGAGATGACTGGCGCTAACCACCGATGAAATTCAGGACGAATTCCAGCCCCCCGGACACCTGATCGCACAGCACGATTACTCCGACCATGACGATCGCAAACCGATGCTTGGCGAGTGCCTCGGCAAGAAACATCCGCGTCGGTATGACTTCGGCCAGGCCGTCTTCGTTGATCTTTACATAAGCCACGGTTCGTATTCCTGTCACTGAGCCCCAAGCGGCATGTCGCGGTAGCGGGGAGCCGCCGACAACAGCCTGCCCAGCATCATGGGCAGCGAGGAAAGCGAACTCGAACAGATGTTCGGCCACCGGCTGGGTGAAATGGTGGACTGCCCGTCCTGATTGAACGTCACCTCCAGTTCGCTCTGCGAACGAAGCTCGGGAAAGCGCGAACTCTTCAAAGCGGGGCGCGCCCCGACGGAACCATTTACGCTGTCGTGTTGACCGCTTTCCTGTGCTTTCGACGTGTTCATGGGGCAATCCACCAATTTCTCAACTCACTCAACTGCAACACTCGTTCACTTCACAAAAAGGCTACTCGTCACTGGCCTTACACACTTACTGCTCGTCACCGACATGAAGGAGACTGATCTTCACTTGGTGTCACAATTTATAGCTCAAGCCCCAAACTCCGAACAATTATCCAAAAATTTCCCTCAAACAGGTGTTTAATTTACGGTTATGGGGTGATTTTTTTACCCATGAGCGACGGCCTTGAGGCGCGGGTTAACCCAATGAAATAAAACGATTTTAATTTCTCTTTATTTCCGCCCGAAGTTCCGCCCAATAAAAGCCACATTTCCCGCAAATTTGCGCCACAATATTACCTTGGAATTGTCTAATTCCGCGACCGGGATCCGCTGGTGCGGTCAAACCCCAGCGGATCATATCGGCGGTTCAAGAGTGTTCTTGGCTTTCTGGCCCCAATGGAACGCGGCGCCCGCCGATGTCAGAGGCGGCGCAGGGCGCGCAATTTCGCCGGATCGCCATCAGTCAGGGTTCTGGCGTTACGTTGCAGGCCCACGACTTGAGGCAGGGCAGAAACCGCCGCCGCGTGGCTGCAACCCCAGAGTGCACCCCAGTCGTAAGCCTGCCTTCCCGCACAAAGCTGCCTGCGGCATATGACCTGCGCCAGGACCGGGATCAGGACAGGGCGCGCCAGCCGATGTCCTTGCGGTAGAACCCTTCGGGCCAGTCGACCGAGCGGGCCAGGTCGTAGGCGCGGTCGCGGGCCTCTTGCAGGGTCGCGCCGCGGGCGGTGGCGTTCAGCACCCGCCCGCCGGTGGCGACGGTCTGGCCGTCGGTGCTGGTTGTGCCCGCGTGAAACATCATCTGCGACGAGGTTTCGGGCAGCGCCTCGAGCCCGCCGATCCGGGTGCCTTTCTTATAGGCCCCGGGATAGCCGGTTGCCGCCAGAACGACAGTCATGGCGTGATCGTCGGCCCAGTTGACCTTTGCCTCGGCCAGGCGGCCCTCGGCGCAGGCATGCATCAGGTCCATCGCCTGGGCCCCCAGCCGCATCATCAGCACCTGGCATTCCGGGTCGCCGAAACGCACGTTGTATTCCACCAGCCGGGGCTGGCCGTCCTGGATCATCAGACCGGCATAGAGCACACCCTGGTAAGGCGTGCCGCGCCGGGCCATTTCGGCCATCGTGGGTTTGACGATCTCGTCCAGGGCCTTTTGCGCCGTCGCCTCGTCCAGCACCGGCGCTGGGGAATAGGCCCCCATGCCGCCGGTGTTTGGGCCGGTGTCGCCGTCGCCGACGCGCTTGTGATCCTGCGCGGTGCCGATGGGCAGCACATCGGCCCCGTCGACCAGCACGAAAAAGCTCGCCTCTTCGCCCTGCATGAATTCCTCGATCACCACTTCGGCCCCGGCGCCGCCGAAGGCCCCGGCGAACATATCGTCGATGGTGGCCTCGGCCTCGGTGAGGGTTTCGGCGATGATCACGCCTTTGCCCGCGGCCAGCCCGTCGGCCTTGACGACGATGGGCATGCTTTGCCCCGCCAGATAGGCCTTGGCCGAGGCGGCATCGGTGAAATGGCCGTAGCCTGCGGTCGGCGCGCCGACGGCGGCGCAGATCTCCTTGGTGAAGGCCTTGGACGCCTCAAGCCGCGCGGCGGCGGCGGAGGGGCCGAAGACCAGGAACCCCGCGCCGCGCAGATCGTCGGCGACACCGGCGGCCAGCGGGGCCTCGGGGCCGACGACGATGAGGTCGATGTTGTTCTCTCCGGCAAACTCGGCGACCGCGCCGCCGTCCTCGATATCGAGCCGCGCACATTCGGCGATCAGGGCGATGCCCGCGTTGCCGGGGGCTACGATCAGCTTGTCGCATTTGGGGTTCTGCATCACGGCCCATGCCAGCGCATGTTCGCGGCCGCCGCCGCCGAGGATCAGGATGTTCATGGCGCCGCTCTCCGACTTGGCCTTTGCTCGGGGGCGTTCTAAGGTTCGGGCCGGGCAAGAGCAAGCAGGTGCCAGGCGATGGACGATCTGATCGACGACGACGGCGACGAGGGAGGGAACACGCCGGAATACACGGTGTCCGAGCTTTCGGGCGCGGTGAAGCGCGTCATCGAGGGCGAGTTCGGTTTCGTGCGCATCCGCGGCGAGGTGGGCCGCGTGTCGCGGCCCCGGTCCGGGCATATCTACCTCGATCTCAAGGACGACCGCGCGGTGATCGCCGGGGTGATGTGGAAGGGCGTCGCCGCCCGCCAGCAGACCCAGCCCGAAGAGGGGATGGAGGTGATCGCGACGGGGCGGCTGACCACCTTCCCGGGCCAGTCGAAATACCAGATCGTGATCGAGGACATCCGCCCCGCCGGCGCGGGCGCGCTGATGGCGATGCTGGAAAAGCGCAAGGCGCAGCTGGCCGCCGAGGGGCTCTTTGCCCCCGAACGCAAGCGTCCCTTGCCCTATCTGCCCGAGATCATCGGGGTGGTGACCTCGCCCTCGGGGGCGGTGATCCGCGACATCCTGCACCGTCTGCGCGACCGGTTTCCGCGCAAGGTGCTGATCTGGCCGGTGGCGGTGCAGGGCGCGAAATGCGCGCCCGAGGTGGCGCGCGCGATCGAAGGCTTCAACGCGTTGACGCCGGGCGGCGCGCTGCCGCGCCCCGATCTGATCATCGTGGCGCGGGGCGGCGGGTCGGTCGAGGATCTCTGGGGCTTCAACGAGGAAATCGTGGCGCGTGCGGCGGCGGCGTCGGCGATCCCGCTGATTTCTGCCGTGGGGCACGAGACCGACACGACGCTGATCGACTTCGTTGCCGACAAGCGCGCGCCGACGCCCACCGCGGCGGCAGAGCTGGCGGTGCCGGTGCGGCTCGAGCTGTTGTCCTGGGTCGGCGAGGCGGGCGCGCGGATGACGCGCGCGATGGGCCAGCGGATGGAGGTGCGCGGCCAACGGCTGCGCGATCTGGCCCGCGCGCTTCCGCGGCCCGAGGAATTGCTGGACACCCCCCGCCAGCGCGTCGACGTGCTGGGCGACCGGCTGCCGCAGGCGCTGATCCGGGGCGTGCAGCGGCGGCGCGTGGCGCTGTCGGACGCGGCGGGCAGTCTGCGGCCCTCGCTGCTGTCGCGGGGCATCGCGCATGAGCGCGCCCGCGCCGCGGACCGCGCCGCGCGGCTGGCCCCGGCGCTGGCGCGTCTTGTCATAGCGCGCCGCGAGGCGCTGGCCCGCCGCGCCGACCGGCTGAGCATGCGGCCGCTGCGGCGCGAGCTGGCGGCGCAGTCGGACCGGCTGGACACGCTGTCGAGGCGTATGCAGGATGCGCACAAGGGCCGTCTGTCAGAGCTGCGCCAGCGGCTGGACGCGCTGGAGAGGCTGCGCGCGACCATGGGCTACGAAGCGACGCTGGAGCGCGGTTTCGCGGTGGTGCGCGGGGACGGGCATGTGGTGACCGACGTGGCCTCGGCCAAGGCGGCCTCGGGGCTGGAAATCCAGTTCGCCGACGGGCGGCTCAAGATCGGCGGCGAGGCAAGCCCGCGCAAGGGCGGCAAGCCGAAACCTCCCGAACAGGGCAGCCTTTTCTGAAGAGGCAAGGCGCACGTTCGCCCCGGACATGATCTGGGGCCTCTTGCCTCATCTCTGGCTCAGAAGGTCCCGGCGCAGGCCCCGGACTGGAGAAAGCCTTCAGACGCCCACGTCCGGGCCGAGGCACAGCATCGGCTCTTCGTTCTGGTTGGCCTCGTAAAGCGTCGTGGCGTTCGGATCGTTCTGGAACATGGCGCGCAGCCCGTCGCCCTGCCGGAAGAAGGTCCAGCATTGCGGGGTGGGGTTGTCTTCGTAGACGAAACAGATCTGGCCGGCCTCTTCGTACCAGAAACCTTCCTTGCACTTGCCGTCCAGGAACGACCAGCGCACGCGGCGGTCGTCGAGGTATTCCTCGGCGCCGTAGGGCTGCCCTCCGAGGCCGAAATAAAGCGTTTTGCCAGTGACGTAGGATTCGAAATCCAGCGCCGACATCGGTTCGGCGGCGCGCAGCGGTGCCGCGAGCAGCACGAAGAGGATCGTAATCAGGCGTAGCATGGCGCAAACCTGCCAGAGCGGATCGCGATGGGAAAGGGGCAAAGTTAACGGTTGGTTAATTCCGGCGCGGCTCCGCCCAGGCCCGCGCGCGCCGGTCCATCACCCGGCGCCAGACCGGCGGCGCCAGCGCCAGCACGGCCATCACCGGCAGAGAATGGGGCAGGATCGGCATGGCCTGCCGGTCGATCCCCAGCCCCGGATAAGGGCGGGCGGGATGCGCGTGGTGGTCCGAATGGCGCGGCGCGTTCAGCATCAAGGCCGAGGAAAACCCCTGCGGCGCGTTCCAGCTGTGCTGGGGCCCGACAGGCTCGGGCCGGTCGCCTGTGACGCGGCGGCGCAGGCCGTAATGCTGGACGTAATCCGACAGCAGCAGCTGCAATTGCGCATAGCCCGCCAGCGCCAGGAGGACCGGCACGCCCGGCATACCTGCGACGGCAAAGGCCGCCGCGAGGCTGGCCAGCGCCCCGGCCGCATAGACCGCGTAAGGATGCCAACCGCTGCCGCTGCCGCGCGCCCGCAGGGCACGCTCGGCACGCCATCCCTCGACCAGGCTGCCGCGCCAGGCGCGCAGCGCGTAGCGCCAGAACCCCTCGCCCAGCCGGGCCGAATTGGGATCGCGGTCGGTCGCGGCATGCACATGGTGCACGCGCACATGGGCCGAGGCGTGATGCCCGAAAAGCAAAGAGCAATAGACCGCGACCCCCAGCCGCCGCAGGCCGCGGCGGCCTTGGTGGATAAGCTCATGGGCGTTGGAATTGCTGACCTGCCCGAGAAACAGCGCCAGCGCGGAGAAGAGCAGCACCTTGTCGATCAGCGGCAAGGGACCTGTCGCCAGAACATGCACCCCGCCGAAAAGCAGCGGAAAATGCACCAGCCCCAGCGCCACGGACAGGCCGGTGCCGGCCGGAAACGCCTGCCCCGGCGTGTCGGGTGCCGCCAGCGCCGCGATCTTGTCCATGAAGAAGGTGAAGACGGTGATATAGGCCAGCGCCAGCCCGGCCCACAGGCCGCCCAGCCCCATGGTCAGCGCCAAAAGCAGCACCATCGTCAGCGTGATTGCCGAAAAGCGGATCATGGGGCGCGCCTGTCTTTTGCCTCGGGTTTTACACCTATCGGAACATTCCGTCACCCATCGGGCCGAACCGCGACATTTCCAGGCCGTTCACGCGCCACCGCGCGTCGTTTTTCGCAAGCGGGCAGGGGAAGTTTGCGCCTATGGTGGCGCCAACGCAGAAGGAGAAGACCATGGCCTTGGACGAACGCAAGGGTGTCTGGAAGAACAGCCGCGGCAAGGGGCGGGGCACGCCCAAGGGGCGGCAGTTGGACGATGCGGCCTGGGCCGAGGTCGCGGCGCTCTTGGGCGACCGGCCACGGCGGCGCGATCTGCTGATCGAGTTCCTGCACCTGATCCAGGACCATTACGGCCACCTGTCGGCAGCGCATCTGCGCGCTTTGGCCGAAGAGATGCGGCTTTCCATGGCCGAGGTCTATGAGGTCGCCACCTTCTATGCGCATTTCGACGTGGTCCGCGAAGGCGAGGCGCCGCCGCCCGCGCTGACCATCCGGGTCTGCGATTCGCTCTCCTGCGAGCTGGCCGGGGCGGAGCAGCTGAAAACCGCGCTGGAAGAGGGGCTCGACCCGTCGCAGGTGCGGGTTCTGCGCGCGCCCTGCATGGGCCGCTGCGACACCGCGCCGGTGCTGGAGCTGGGGCACAACCACATCGACCACGCCACGCCGGAAAAGGTGCAGGCGGCAATCGAGGCTGGGCACACCCACGCCCATGTGCCGGGCTATCAGGGGCTGGAAAGCTACAGGTCTTCGGGGGGTTACGAGACGCTCTTAACCTTGCGTGGAAGTGGCGACTGGGAGGCGGTGCAGGACAAGGTACTGGCCTCGGGCCTGCGGGGTCTTGGCGGCGCGGGCTTTCCATCGGGCAAGAAATGGGGTTTCGTGCGCGGCAATCCCGGGCCGCGCTATCTGGCCGTCAATGGCGACGAGGGAGAGCCGGGCACCTTCAAAGATCGCTTTTACCTCGAGCGAGAACCCCATGTTTTCCTTGAAGGAATGCTGATCGCCGCCTGGGCGGTCGAGGCCGAGACCGTCTTTATCTACATGCGCGACGAATACCCCGCCGTGCTGGAAATCCTGCGCCGCGAGATCGCGGCGCTGGAAGAGGCGGGAATCGTTGCGCCCGACTATATCGATCTGCGCCGCGGGGCCGGGGCCTATATCTGCGGCGAGGAAAGCGCGATGATCGAGTCGATCGAGGGCAAGCGCGGTCTCCCGCGCCACCGGCCGCCCTATGTGGCGCAGGTTGGGATATTCGACCGTCCGACGCTGGTGCACAATGTCGAGACGCTCTTCTGGGTCGCCAAGGTCTGCCGTGAGGGGCCCGAGATCCTGTCGTCGATCGAAAAGAACGGGCGCAAGGGGCTGCGCAGCTATTCGGTGTCGGGCCGGGTGAAGGCCCCAGGCGTGCATCTGCTGCCCGCCGGATCGACCATCGCCGATGTCATCGCGGCGGCTGGCGGGATGATGGATGGCCATGTTTTCAAGGCCTATCAGCCCGGCGGGCCATCTTCGGGGATCCTGCCCGCGACGCTCGATGACGTGCCGCTCGATTTCGACACCCTGCAGCAGCATGGCAGCTTCATCGGCTCGGCGGCGGTGGTGGTGCTGTCGGACCAGGACAGCGCCCGCGACGCGGCGCTGAACATGCTGCGGTTCTTCGAGGATGAAAGCTGCGGGCAGTGCACGCCCTGCCGGGTGGGCTGCGAAAAGGCGGTCAAGCTGATGCAGGCCGAAAGCTGGGATCAGCCGCTCTTGGAAGAGGTCTGCCAGGCGATGGCCGATGCGTCGATCTGCGGGCTGGGGCAGGCCGCGCCGAACCCGATCCGGCTGACGATGAAGCATTTTCCCGACGAGCTTTGAGCCAGGGCAGGCGCGCTTGTGCGGGCTTGTGCGGCAGGCGGCTGTCTGTCGCCGCGCGGTCTGATCCGGATCGGATCGGCCTTGCCGATCCGACCGGAGCGAGGGGCGCTGCCCCTCGCGCTCCCCGGAGTATTTCTGCCAAGAAGAAGGGGAAAGGGGCGTCTTTGACGGGGCGGCGGTCGATGCGGATGTGTTTCAGCCGGTCGCGTCTTGTGCATTTTTGGATACGCGGTGACCGGGCCGCACTTGTCCCAGCGGGTGTTCCGGGATTGACTTGGACCGCGCAGAGGGACACTGACCGTTTACCTCGTCCAATATGCCGACGCTCCTTCGCGGCTTTGCCGCCAGACGAGATCGAGCGTTTCGCCCGCCACAAGCGCGCGGCAGGACATCCTCTGGCTATTGCTTGGTTTCGGTCGTGCCGAAGGCGGGTTGCGCGCCGAGCGGCTTTTCCGCGGGCCTTGGCGGTTTGAACGCGGTCAAACGCCGGTTGCGTGCCAATTCGCGACAGGCGGATTTGAAGGGCGAGCCTTTCTGCAGGCTGACGTCATGCGCCGGCCCGCCGGGCTGCGCCGCCAGCGTGAGAGGCCGTCGTGTCCGGCCCGTGGCGCGCGGCGCATTCGCCGATGGCATTGCAGGTGTCATGTGCGACCCGGCCGGGGCGCATACAGTCGGCGGGGTCGGTGGCCCGGCGGGCTGCACATAGATACCGGGGCGGCGGCCGGACCCGGCAGGAGCGGCGCAAGAAATTTCCCAGCACCGCGCCCTGTGGCGGGCCGGTCGCCGTCAAGCCGGGCTTTTCACCGGCG
Organism: Aestuariicoccus sp. MJ-SS9; assembly: GCF_032586235.1. NCBI lineage: Bacteria > Pseudomonadati > Pseudomonadota > Alphaproteobacteria > Rhodobacterales > Paracoccaceae > Aestuariicoccus > Aestuariicoccus sp. MJ-SS9. Next base: position 134,404 of record NZ_JAWHTD010000008.1, on the reverse strand, counting down.
CGCTGGCGTATTAGGTGACTGACAGGCCAGACGGGATCGCACGATGTCATTTTTCGGCAAGCTCAAGAAAAAGCTCTTCAAGTCGTCTTCGAAGCTCGAAGAGGGGCTGGATGCCATCGTGCAGGAGGGCGGCAGCGCCGAGCCCGAAGAGCCGAGCCCGCCGCCCGCTGCCCCTCCGGCGCCGGAGACCCCGGTTCAGCCCGAGCCGGAAATCCGGGTTGTTCCGGAGCCGCCGGCGCCCGAGCCGGAACCCGAGGTGCCCGCGCCGGCCCCCGAGACACCGGCGCCCGCGCCCGAACCGCACCGGACACCGTCCGCGCCGGAAACCCCGGTCGAGCTGCCCCGGCCCGCGACCCCGACCGAGCCCGAACCGGCCCCGACAGAGCAGCCCGAACCGCCGCAGGAGGCGTTCCGGCCCGAAACCCCGCCCGAGCTGCCCACGGGTCAGGATGCCACCCCGCCGCCGGCGGATCGCACTCTGGACCTGGGTCCGATTGCCGATCTGCCGGCCGCCGATCCTGGCAAGCCCGGCCTTCTGGGCCGTCTCTTCGGGCGCGGTGGCGCGGCGCCCGCCGCCCCGGTCGTCAAGCGCGTGCTCGACGACGACATGATCGAAAGCCTCGAGGAGCTCTTGATCGCCTCGGACATGGGCGTCGACACCGCGCTGCGGGTGACCGCCAACATCGCCGAGGGCCGCTATGGCCGCCGCCTCTCGGTGCGCGAGATCAAAGAGCTGCTCGCCGCCGAGATCGCCCGCATCATGGAACCGGTGGCCCGGCCGCTGCCGCTTTATCCGACCAGGCCGCAGGTGGTGCTGGTGGTCGGCGTCAACGGGTCGGGCAAGACAACCACCATCGGCAAGCTGGCCAGCCAGTTTCGCGCCGCAGGCAAGCAGGTGGTGATCGCCGCCGGCGACACCTTCCGCGCCGCCGCGGTCGAACAGCTGCAGATCTGGGGCGACCGCGCCGGCGTGCCGGTGCTGACCGCGCCCGAAGGCTCCGACCCCGCCAGCCTGGCCTTCGACGCGCTGACCAAGGCCCGGGCCGACGGCGCGGACCTGCTGCTGATCGACACCGCCGGACGGTTGCAGAACCGCGCCGATCTGATGGAGGAACTGGCCAAGATCGTCCGTGTCATCCGCAAGAAAGACCCCGACGCGCCGCACAACACCCTGCTGGTTCTGGACGCCACGACCGGCCAGAACGCGCTCAACCAGGTCGAGACTTTCCAGAAGCTGGCCGATGTTTCGGGTCTGGTGATGACCAAGCTCGACGGCACCGCCAAGGGTGGCGTGCTGGTGGCGCTGGCCGACAAGTTCGGCCTGCCGATCCACGCCATCGGGGTGGGCGAGCAGATCGACGACCTGCAACCCTTCGACCCCGAGGAATTCGCCGCCGCGCTCACCGGCCTCGACACCGAATGACGCGCCGCGCCCTATCTTCATCTGGTCAGAAATATCCCGGGGGAGGCCGCAGGCCGGGGGCAGCGCCCCCCTGCGACACCCGCCAGTGAGCGCCTGGCTGATTTCCCTCGAAGGCACCGAGGCCGGACACACGCTCGCCCTCGCATTGGCCGTGCTCGCGGCCTTCCTGCACGCGGTCTTCGGCGCGCTGCAAAAAGGCCGGCACGATCCCTGGCTGTCGCGCGGGGCGATCGACGGCTCTTATGCGCTGATGGCAGCACCCTTCGCTTTCTTTGTCGTTCCCTGGCCCGCGCCGCATATGTGGCCGATCTTCGCCGGGGCCTTTGTCATCCATCTGGTCTACAAGTTTCTGCAGGCGATGGCCTATTCCAGGAGCGCCTACACGGTGGTCTACCCGGTGGTGCGCGGCACCGGGTCGCTTTTCGCGGTGATCGGGGCCTATCTGATCTTCGGCGAGCGTTTCACGGCCACCCAATGGCTGGGTATGGCGGTGCTGCTGGCGGGGATCTTCGGGCTGGCGATCTATAACCTGATCTACCTCACCGCCGCGCGCGACACGCTGCCCGCGGCGCTGGGGCTGGCGGTGGCCACGGGGCTTTTCGTGGCGCTCTACACCACCTACGACGCTTACGGCATCCGCGCGGCGGCCGATCCCTTCACTTTTCTGGCGTGGTTCTTCTTCATCGACGGGCTGGTCTTTCCGGTGCTTGCCACGCTGCGCTGGCGGGCGATGGCGGCGCCGCCTTCGGTCGGCCCCTTGCTGGCGCGCGGGGTGATCGGCGGCGTGGTGGCGTTCTTCAGCTTCGGCTCGATCATGCTGGCCACGCGACTCGACAAGGTCGGCGAGGCGGCGGTGCTGCGCGAAACCTCGACCGTCTCCGCGGCGCTGATCGGCTGGCTGGTGCTGCGCGAAACCGTGGGGCCGCGCCGCATCGCGCTGATGGCGCTGATCGCTTTGGGCGCGGTGATCGTGGAATTCGGCGGTTAGGGCCGCGCTCCATTGCCCCTTGGCCCCGATACGCTTATCTCAGCCCAAAAGGAGACGCGCATGGCCGACCGTCAGATCAACCCGTTCCTGAAATCCGCTCTCGAACTGGGGCCGGTGATCGGCTTCTTCGTGGCCTATCTCTGGCTCAAGGACCGGGTCTTTACCATCGGCGGCACCGAATACGACGGCTTCATCGTCGTGACGGCGGGGTTCATCCCGGTGTTTCTGGCCTCGATCGCGGCGCTTTGGGCGCTGACCGGGCATCTGAGCCGGATGCAGGTGGTGACGGCGGTGCTGATCGTGGTCTTCGGAGGGCTGAGCGTCTGGCTCAACGACGAGCGCTTCTTCAAGGTCAAGCCGACGCTGATCTACCTGCTTTTTGGCGGCGTTCTGGGGTTCGGCCTTTTGCGGGGGCAATCGTACCTGCGCTACGTGATGGAGGGGCTGATGCCGCTCAAACCCGAAGGCTGGATGATCCTCACGCGGCGCGTCACCGCGCTGTTCCTGGGGCTGGCGCTGCTGAACGAGGTGATCTGGCGCACGATGAGCACCGAAACCTGGGTCTATTTCAAGACCTTCGGGCTGAGTGCGGCGATCTTCGTCTTCTTCATGTCGCAGACCGGGCTCTTCAAGGCCTACGGGCTGGAGGACGAGGGCGAGTAACCTCAGACCGCGCGGTCGATCTTGGTCGAGAGCTGGATCAGGCTTTCGGAACTGCGCACGCCCTTGGCGTCGCCGATCATGTCCAGCAGCCGGTCCAGCGCCTCGGTGTTGTCGGCGCTGATCTCGAGGATCAGGTCGAACCGCCCCGAGGTCGTGTGCACCCGCTCGACCCCCGCCAGCGTCTTCAGCCGCGCCAGCACCGCCGGGCCGCTGCGCGGCTCGATCGACACCAGCACCGTGGCGCGCAGGGCCGGGCGCAGGCCGGGGCCCGCGCGCAGGGTGAACCCCGCGATCACGCCTTGCGCCAGCAGCCGGTCGATGCGCGCCTGAACGGTCGTGCGCGCCAGCCCCAGCCGCCGGGCCAGATCGGCGACGGGCATCCGGGCGTCCTCGGCCAGAAAGCGCAGCAGCGCGCGGTCGTTGTCGTCGATCTGCATGATAAAGCCTGCGAATTGTCGATAATTGCCGCTCACTCTGCCCAAATCACCAGACGATTCCGAGTCATTTTTGCCGGACACTGGTGTTAGAGCAAAAAGACTTGAGGCAGAGCATGGTCATTCATCCCGCATTCGCGTCCGATCCGCGCGGCTGGCTTCTGGCGCATCGTCCCGACGATCCCATCGCCTTCTTCGATCCGCAGGCGCTTCAGCGAACCGCATATAGCTTTCAAGACGGCTTTCCGGGGCTGGTCAGCTACGCGGTCAAGGCGAACCCGGACAAATCGGTGCTAATGACGCTCTGCCGGGCGGGGATCGCGGCCTTCGACGTCGCGTCTCCGCGGGAAATGGCGCAGGTGCGCGCGGTCTGCCCCGAGGCGGCGCTGCATTACCACAACCCGGTGCGGTCTTGCACAGAGATCGAGGCCGGGTTGGCGGCTGGCGTGGTCTCGTGGTCGGTCGACCGGATGTCGGAACTGGACAAGCTGGCCGCACTACCCGAGGGCACCGAGATCGCGGTGCGGCTGGCCCTGCCGGTGGCGGGCGCGGCCTATGATTTCGGGTCGAAATTCGGCGCAGCACCCGAGGTCGCCTGCGCGCTGCTGCGCGCCGTCGCCGAACGGGGCCTGACCCCGTCGATGACCTTTCACCCCGGCACGCAATGCGAATCCCCCGAGGCCTGGGCGCGCTATATCGCGGCCTGCGCGGGCATTGCGCGGCAGGCCGGCGTACGGCTGGCGCGGCTGAACGTCGGCGGGGGCTTTGCCGCGCACCGCGCCGCCAAGGCCCCGGACCTGAGCGCCATCTTCAAGGCCATCCGCAACGCGACCGCCGAGGCTTTCGGCAACGACGCCCCCCAACTCGTCTGCGAGCCGGGCCGGGCGATGGTGGCCGATGCGGTCACGGTGGCGCTGCGGGTCAAGGCGCTGTCGGACGAGGCGGTCTTTCTTAACGACGGGCTTTACGGCGCGCTGGCCGAGTGGCGCGATCTGGGGCCGTGCGGGCGGATCGCCGTGATGTCGCCCGGCGGCGAAACCCGCGCCGCCAAGCCCCGACAATGCGTCCTCTTCGGGCCGACCTGCGACAGTCTCGACCGGGTGCCGGGCCACGTCGCGCTGCCCGAGGACCTGGCCGAGGGGGATTATCTGATCCTCGGGGGCATGGGCGCCTATGCCGCCGCCATCGCCACGCGGTTCAACGGTTACGGCGCGCTGCGGCAGGTGACGCTGACCGGCGCGGGGCAGATGTACTCTGGACACCGGCGCATGTCAGTCTAGTGTCGCCCCCAACAGATAAGCGCGAGGGGTTCCCATGGAAAAGTTCGGCAAAAGCCAGTCGGTCAAGCGGGTCGAGGATGTGCGGTTCCTGACCGGGCAGGGGCGCTATGTGGACGATGTCGCCCCGGACGGCGCGCTCAGGGCCTATGTGTTCCGCTCGCCGGTGGCCCATGCAGCGATCACGACGCTTGATGTCAGTGATGCGCGCGAGGCCGAGGGCGTGCATCTGGTGCTGACCGCCGACGACCTGCTGGCGGCGGATGTCAACGTCGCCATGGCCGGTACGCTGGTGACGAACCGCGACGGCACCAAGGGCGCGGCGCCGGAACGGCCTCTGCTGGCGCGCGGGCGCGTGCGTTTCGTTGGCGAGCCGGTGGCCATGGTCGTGGCCGAGACGCTGCAACAGGCGCGCGACGCCGCCGAGCTGATCGAATTCGACTATGACGAGCTGCCCGTGCACATGGAGGTCGCCGCCGGCGGCGCCGCCATCCACCCCGAAGCCCCCGACAACCGCGCCTTCGACTGGGGCCTGGGCGACGAGGCCGAGACCGAGGCCGCTTTTGCCGCCGCGGCCCACCACATCGTGCTCGATGTCGAGGACAACCGCGTGATCGCCAATTCGATGGAGCCGCGCGGCTGTTTCGCCGATTGGGACGGCGAACGCCTGCATCTGGCGGTGAACGGACAGGGCGTCTGGGGGTTCAAGTCGGCGGTATCGGCGGCGCTGGGGCTGGAGCCCGAGGCGGTGCATGTGACCAACCCCGACGTGGGCGGCGGCTTTGGCATGAAGGCTTTCAACTATCCCGAATACGCCGTGGTCAGCCACGCGGCGCGCGCGCTGGGCAAGCCCGTGCGCTGGATGTCGGACCGCAGCGAGGCGATGCTGTCGGACAACGCGGGCCGCGATCTGACCACGCGCGCCGAATTGGCGTTTGACGCCGATCACCGGCTGCTGGCCTACCGCGTGCATTCGGTCTGCAACCTGGGGGCCTACAATTCGGGCTTTGCGCAGGCGATCCAGACCGAGCTTTTTTCCAAGGTGCTGACCGGCGTCTACGACGTGCAGACCGCCTATATGCGCTGCGAGGGGATCTACACCAACACGACCCAGGTCGACGCCTATCGCGGGGCCGGGCGGCCCGAGGCGATCTATGTGATCGAGCGGGTCATGGACCGCGCGGCGCGCGATATGGGCATCGACCCGTGGGACCTGCGGCGCAAGAATTTCATTCCGGCGGCGCATTTCCCCTACAAGACCGTCGTCGGCGAAACCTATGACGTGGGCGATTTCAACCGCGTTCTGGATCACGCCGCGCAGGCCGCCGACAACGCCGGTTATGCCGCGCGCAAGGCCGCGTCCGAGGCGGCGGGCAAGCTGCGCGGGCAGGGGCTTTGCTATTACATCGAAAGCATCCTGGGGAACCCGTCCGAGGACGTGAGGGTGGAATTCACCGAAGAGGGCGGCGCGAAGATCTATGTCGGCACGCAGTCGAACGGGCAGGGGCACGAGACCGTCTTTGCCCAGTTCCTGGCGGACCAGACCGGCATTCCCGCCGACCGGATCGAGGTGGTGCAGGGCGACAGCGACCTGATCCCCTCGGGCGGCGGCACCGGCGGGTCGCGGTCGGTGACGGTGCAAACCAACGTGACGCTGGTGGCGGTGGCCGACATGGTCAAAGGCTTTTCGGAATTCCTGGCGGGCGAGATGGGGGTCGATGCGGATGCGGTCAGCTTCGACGACGAAACCTTCCGCGCCGAGGGCTCGAACGTGACGCCCACCATGCTCGAAGCCGCCGAGATGGCGCGCAAGGCGGGGCGCGAGGATCTGCTGACCTGGAAGGCCCGCTCGCAGCTCGAGGCGCGGTCGTTTCCCAACGGCGCGCATGTGGCCGAGGTCGAGATCGACCCGGAAACCGGGCGCACGGTGGTCGACCGCTATTCGGTCGTGGACGATTTCGGCAACCTCATCAACCCGATGCTGGCCGAGGGCCAGGTGCATGGCGGGGTGGCGCAGGGCATCGGCCAGGCGGTCACCGAACGGGTGGTCTATGACGACGAGGGCCAGCTGCTCACCGCATCGTTCATGGACTATGCGATGCCGCGCGCCGATGATGTGCCCATGATCGGCTTTGCCACCGAACCGGTCCCTTCGACCGCCAATGCCATGGGCATGAAAGGCTGCGGCGAGGCGGGCACGGTGGGGGCGCTGGCGGCGGTGGCCAATGCGGTGCAGGATGCGCTGTGGGACCGCGGCGTGCGCCAGGTGGACATGCCGTTCACACCGCAACGGGTCTGGAGCTTGCTGAGGGATGACCGCATCGCGGCTGAGTGACACGCTTCTGGGATGGGTCCGCCGCCGGTTCGCGACGGGCCATTCCGCGCTGGTGCGCCGGCGCGGGCCGCTCGATCATGTGATCATCCTCGACGGCACGATGTCGTCGCTGAGGCCCGGCGAAGAGACCAACGCCGGGCTGACCTACCAGTTGCTGCGCGAACGCAATCACGCCTCGCTTTACTACGAGGCCGGGGTGCAGTGGGACGATTGGTGGGCCACCGGCGACGTGATGATGGGGCGCGGGATCAACCGGCAGATCCGCCGGGCTTATGGCTATCTGGCCTCGCGCTACCAGCCCGGCGACCGGATTTTCCTGATGGGTTATTCGCGCGGCGCCTATGCGGTGCGTTCGCTGGCCGGGGTGATCGACCGGGTGGGGCTCTTGCGGGCCGAACATGCCACGGTGTCGAACATCCGCCAGATCTACCGGCTCTATCAATTCGATCCGCACGGGGCGTCGGCGCGGGCCTTTGCCCGGGTCCGCTGTCATGACACGGCCCCGATCGAGATGGTCGGGGTCTGGGACACGGTGAAGGCGCTGGGGCTGCGGCTGCCGCTGTTCTGGCGGCTGTCGGAACGCAACCACGCCTTTCACAGCCATCACCTGGGCCACTCGATCCGGCACGGCTTTCACGCGCTGGCGCTGCATGAGACGCGAGAGGCCTATGCGCCGGTGCTCTGGCACTGCCCCGAGGATTTCCCGGGCATCGCCGAACAGGTCTGGTTTCGCGGCACCCATGGCGACATCGGCGGCCAGCTGAGTGGCTTCACGCCGGCGCGCGGGCTGTCGAATATCCCACTGGTGTGGATGCTGGAACGGGCGGAGGGCTGCGGGCTGGAGCTGCCCGACGGCTGGCGCGCGCGCTTTCCCTGCGATCCCGAGGCGCCCTCGGTGGGCACCTGGCGAGGGGTCGGCAAGCTTTTCCTGCTGCGCGGTCCGCGGCAGGTGGGACGCGACCGGTCCGAGCGGATCCATGACAGCGCGCGGCTGGCCGCGCCGGCCGAGGCGAAACCGGCGTTTTGACCGCGAAGAGGGGCCGGGTGTGGGGTCAAGACTTTTTGTTCACACTTTCTTGAAAGGCCTTCAAGATGTGTCTTTTGTGCCTATCTAACTGTCAGGCCCGCAGGTTCGGAACCCCTGCGGGACCTTCACTGTCCCTCGTTCCGTCACTTGCGCCCGGGGCTGCCGCCTTGGGCGCTTTTTCTTGGCGCGGCAGCGGCGCGCGTCTTTACAATGGCCGCGCCTTTTGCTTTGCCTGCGCCGTTCCAAACCTTTCGGGCCGCGCCTCATGACCTATTCCGACGCTTATCTGAAGAAGATCCTGACCCGCACGCGCAAGATCGCCATGGTGGGCGTGTCGATGAACCCGGTACGTCCGAGCTTTTTCGTGGGGCGTTACCTGAGCCTCAAGGGTTTCGAGGTGGTGCCGGTCAACCCGGGCCATGCCGGAAAGCGGCTTTTCGGGGCTGAGGTGCGGGCGGATCTGGCCTCTTGCCCGGACGATATCGACATGGTCGATATCTTTCGCCGCTCCGAAGCGGTGCCGACCATCGTGGACGAGGCGCTGGAGCGGTTCAAGGGATTGAAGACGATCTGGATGCAGATCGGGGTCGAGCACGCGGAGGCCGCCGCCAAGGCCGAGGCGGCGGGGATGGATGTGATCCAGAACCGCTGTCCCAAGATCGAATACCAGCGGCTGTTTCACGAGCTGCGCATGGGCGGGTTCAATACGGGGCATGTTTCGTCGCGGTTGTAATTCGTCGCGATTGCAAGGGGTTGCGCCGCGCTGCGCGCGTCGCCCCTGCTCGGCCGCGGGCAAGCCCGCGGCCGAGCAGGGGGTTGGAATGGGGGCGCTGCCCCAAAACCCCCCGGGATATTTTTGACCAGATGAAGAGTGGGGACCTGCGTCAGGATTTGCGTGCGTTCGCGCGGCGGGAGTGGGCTGGGGCAAGGGTCCCGAATGACGGGATATTTTTGACCGGATGAAGATGGGGGCGGGCGGTCAGCCTTTGCGGGCGGCTTTTTCGGCGAGGCCGGATTGGGACTGGCGGCGGGCCAGTTCGTCCATCACGTCCGAGAGCGCGACGTCGCGGGAGTGCAGCATCACCAGGAGGTGAAAGAGCACGTCGGCGGCTTCGGAGGTCAGGCGGTCGCGGTCGCCCTTGGTGGCTTCGATGATCGCCTCGATCGCCTCTTCGCCGAATTTCTCGGCGCATTTCTCGGGGCCCTTGGCCAGCAGTTTGGCGGTCCAGCTTTCGCCGGGGTCGGCCTTGGCGCGGTCTGCGACGATGCGGGCGAGGTCTTCGAGGGTCATGTCAGCCTCATGGGGATGCCGGCGGCGGCCATGTGGGCCTTGGCCTCGGCAATGGTGTAGGTGCCGAAGTGGAAGATCGAGGCGGCGAGCACGGCGGAGGCATGGCCCTGGGTCACGCCTTCGACGAGGTGGTCGAGCGTACCGACGCCGCCGCTGGCGATCACCGGGATGCCGACCGCGTCGGCAATGGCGCGGGTCAGCGGGATGTTGAACCCCGCCTTGGTGCCGTCGCGGTCCATCGAGGTGAGCAGGATCTCTCCGGCGCCCTTGGCGGCGGCGGTGCGGGCGAACTCGACCGCGTCGATGCCGGTGGGTTTGCGCCCGCCGTGGGTGAAGATCTCCCATTTGCCGGGGGCGACAGTCTTGGCGTCGATGGCGCAGACGATGCACTGGCTGCCGAACTGGTCGGCGGCGCGCGCCAGCACGTCCGGATCGGCCACGGCCGCCGAATTGAAGCTGACCTTGTCGGCGCCCGCCAGCAGCAGGGCGCGCACATCGGCCACGGTGCGGACGCCGCCGCCCACGGTCAGCGGGATGAAGCATTGCTCGGCCGTGCGGGTGACCACATCGAACATGGTGCCACGGTTTTCATGGGTGGCGTGGATGTCGAGAAAGCAGATCTCGTCCGCGCCGGCGGCGTCATAGGCGCGCGCGGCATCCACCGGGTCGCCGGCATCGACCAGATCGACGAAGTTCACGCCTTTGACGACGCGACCGTCGGCCACGTCGAGGCAGGGGATGATACGGGTCTTGAGCATGGTCTGTGCGTTACCGCGAAACGGATGGGTTGGGAAGGGGCTTGGGACCTGTCCGTGACGGTGCGGTGCGGAGCGCGCAGGACACCCCCCTTGCCGGCTCAGGATCTCAGGGCGGCCAGCGCCTCTTTCAGGTCGATGGCCCCGTCATAAAGCGCCCGGCCCGAGATCGCGCCGTTGAGTGCCGCGCCGCAATCGCGCAAGGCGATCAGGTCGGCCAGCGACGACACGCCACCCGAAGCGATGACCGGGATGGTGACCGCATGGGCGAGCGCGGCGGTGGCCTCGATATTCGGGCCCTGCATCGCGCCGTCGCGGTTGATGTCGGTGTAGATGATCGCGGCCACGCCCGCATCTTCGAAGCTGCGGGCCAGATCGGTGGCGTCCACGTCGGTCTCTTCGGCCCAGCCCTTGGTGGCGACGCGGCCGCCACGCGCGTCGATGCCGACGGCGACCTGGCCGGGGAAGGAGCGGGCGGCCTCGCGCACCAGGCCAGGGTTTTCCACCGCCACGGTGCCCAGGATGACGCGGGCCAGGCCCTTGGACAGCCAGGTCTCGATCGTGGCCATGTCGCGGATGCCGCCGCCCAGCTGTGCGGGCGTTTGTGTCTGGCTCAGGATAGCCTCGACCGCGGCGGCGTTCACCGGCTGACCGGCGAAGGCGCCGTTGAGGTCCACCAGATGCAGCCATTCGCAGCCCGCCGCCACGAAGTCGAGCGCCTGTGCCGCGGGGTCGTCGTTAAAGACGGTGGCCTTGTCCATGTCGCCGCGCAAGAGGCGCACGGCCTTGCCGTCCTTGAGGTCGATGGCGGGGTAGAGGATCATGTCGCTGCCTTGCAGAAAATCGCTGGCCCCCTTTGGCATGACGCAACGGCGGATGCAACGCGACCCTGCGTCAGCCTTGATCGCCGCCCGATCTGTCGGTCAGGCTTTGCGCAGCTTTGACGGGAGGACGGAATGAAACGGATGGCGATTTTGGCGGGGCTGATGCTGGTGGCGGGGGCGGCCATGGCGGACCCGGTGGAGGGCACCTGGAAGACCCAGCCCGACGACGGCTCTTATGCCCATGTGACCATGTCGCCCTGCGGCGCCAACATCTGCGGCGTGATCGCGCGCACCTTCGATGAGGCCGGCGAATACCGCTCGCCCAGCATCGGCAAGACGCTGGTGATCGACATGGCGCCGCAGGGCGGGGGCCGCTACGAGGGCAAGGTCTGGCGACCGTCGAACGACAAGAGCTATCTGGGCAAGATGGATCTGAGCGGCGATTCCCTGCGCCTGCGCGGCTGCGTGGCGGGCGGGCTGCTTTGCTCCAAACAGACCTGGTCGCGGGTGAACTGAGGCGCGGACGGCGAGCTGCCCGCGCCCAGGCTCACGGGGTCCAGGTCAGGAAGTTGGCGATCATCCGAAGGCCGGTCGCGGCGCTCTTTTCGGGGTGGAACTGAAAGCCCAGCATGGTGTCGCGGCCCACGATGGCGGTAACATCGCCGCCATAATCCACATGCGCCAGCCGCTGCGCCGGGGCGTCCACCCGCATCTGGTAGGAATGCACGAAATAGGCGTGCTCGCCGGTCGCAACACCGTCCAGAACCGGGTGCGGCACGTCGATCACCAGGTCGTTCCAGCCCATATGCGGCACCTTCAGCGCCGGGTCCTCGGGCTCGATGGCGACCACCTCGCCGTCGATCCATCCCAGCCCGTCGGTCATCGAATATTCGTGGCCCCGACGCGCCATCAGCTGCATGCCGACACAGATGCCCAGGAAAGGCCGGCCCCGGGTCTCGACCGCCTCGACCATCGCCTCGAAACAGCCCGAGGCGCGCAGCGCAGCGGCGCAGGCCGGAAAGGCCCCGTCGCCGGGCAGCACCAGCCGGTCGGCGCGGGCCACCACATTGGCATCGGCGGTCACGACGACGTCGCCAGCACCCACCTCCGCGGCCATCTTCTGAAACGCCTTTTCCGCCGAATGCAGATTGCCGCTTTCATAGTCGATAATGGCGGTCAGCATGGTTCACCTTCCCGAAATCGGCCCCTTGGCCCAGGTCCCGTAGGGTGCGCATTCATGCGCACCGCGCCGCCCGCGTCAGAGCGCGCCCTTGGTCGAGGGGATCGCATCGCCCTTGCGCGGATCGGGTTCCACCGCCGCGCGCAACGCCTGCGCCACCGCCTTGAAGGCGGCCTCGGCGATGTGGTGGCTGTTGAGCCCGTGCAGCTGGTCCACATGCAGCGTGATGCCGCCATGCGTCGCCAGCGCCTGAAAGAACTCACGCACCAGCTCGGTGTCGAAATTGCCGATCTTGGCGGTCGGCAGCGCGACGTTCCACACCAGATAGGGCCGCCCCGACAGATCGAGTGCAGCGCGCACCAGCGCGTCGTCCATCGGCAAATGGCACGACCCATACCGCCGGATCCCGCGCTTGTCGCCAAGCGCCTGCGCCAGCGCCTGTCCCAAAGCGATGCCGGTATCCTCGACCGTGTGGTGATCGTCGATATGCAGATCGCCCGTGGCGCGCACCGTCATGTCGATCAGCGAATGCCGTGCGAGCTGGTCCAGCATGTGGTCGAAGAACCCCACGCCGGTCTGGTTGTCGTAGATCCCGCTGCCGTCGAGGTCGATCTCGACGCGGATGTCGGTCTCGGCCGTCTTGCGGCTGATCGTGGCGCTGCGCATGGGCGTTCTCCTTGCCGTCGCGGCCTTATAGGCGGCCCCGCGCGCCGCGCCAAGGCCCGCCGATTGCGCATTGTGCCGCCGTTGCGCTTGTGCCAGCTTGGACGCCAAAAGAGGCCCGCCATGACCACCTGCGTTTACATCCAGATCCGCTGCAAACCCGGCACCACCTACCGCGTGGCCGAGGAAATCGCCCTGCGCGAAATCCATTCCGAACTCTACTCGACCAGCGGCGAATACGATCTGTTGATGAAGCTCTACATCCCAGAGGGCGAGGACGTCGGCAAATACATCAACGAGGAACTGCTGGACATTCCCGGCATCGAGCGGTCGCTGACCACGCTAACCTTCAAGGCCTTCTAGTCGTAGCGGAATCCCAGCGCCGTCTCCATCTCCAGATCCAGCGCGCCGCGCATGAAATCGGCATCGGCCTCGGCCATCGCCGAAGGCGTCGGCGGGCGGGCGTCGACCGCGGGCAGGAACTTGGACCCCAGCCGCTTGACCACGGGCCGGTAGGGCCCTTCGCGCGGTTCCAGCCCAAATCCGGCCTCCACATCTGACAGAAACGCCTCGGGGGCGGTCTGCACCGCCTCGAGCCGGGTGAAGATCAGCGCAGAACCCCTTTGAAAATAAGACAAAAGCCCCGTCAGCTTGGCGCGTCGCAGGGCAAAGAGGTTGGCATAGGCGCGCCCCGTCAGAGGGTCGCGGTCGTGCTGGAGCGGCCGGCCCACCCCGCCCAGCTGCGCCACCTGCGGGAAATAGCGCGGGCGGTCCGCGATCGTGGCCCATTCCGCGCGGATGAAATCCGAAAAGGCCAGCCGCTGCATCGCGGGAGGGCAATGCCAGGGCTTGGCGTGCATCGACAGCGCCCAGGGCGCGGCATGGCGCACCACGCAGATCACCGCCATATCCTCGGGGATGGCGGTCATCTGCGCAAAGCCGTGTTTCCAGCCCAGATCCTCGCAAGGCCGCAGCGAAGTGTTCCGCCCCAAGAGCCGCTTGACGAAATTGGTGCCCGACGACCGTTCGCCCATCACCTGATAGCGCGTGGGCCGCGTCGGGCCGGGCACGATCTGCCAGCCCCTGTCTGCGAAATCCGCTGCGATCACCTGCGCCGGCCTCTTCGTTTATGCTTTGCGCGCAACGATAGCCGAGCGCGTGTCATATTGCGATTCCTCCCGCAACGGCGCTGCGCTAGGATGCCCGAAAAACCACAAGGGGCAGGCCCGATGCAGACCACAGCCGCCGCCGTCACCATGGTGCGCGACGATCCGTTCTTCCTGCGCGCCTGGCTGCGCCACTACGGCGGCACGCTGGGGCGCGAGAATTGCTATATCGTCAACCACGGCCACGGCGCCGAGGTGGCCGCTCTGGCCGAGGGCTGCAACGTGATCGGCATCCCCGGCGATCCGCATCCCAATTTCGACATGAAGCGCTGGCGGCTTTTGAACGGGATCGTCGGGGGCCTGCGCAGCTATTACGACCATGTCATCGTCGGCGATGTGGACGAGCTGGTCGTGGTCGACCCCGAGACCGGCGTGTCGCTGCTGGAATACCTGCGGAACACGCCGATACGCCGGGTGCTGACGCCGCTGGGGCTCGAGGTGATCCACCGCATCGAGCTGGAGCCCGAGTCGATCGGCGATCATATCCTCGGCCCCCGCCGGCATGTGCGGCTGGCCCCGCATTATTCCAAGCCCTGTATCCTCAGCCTGGGCACCAAGATCGCGCGGGGCGGGCATTTCACCCAGGCGTCAAAGCTGAACACGCCGGACGAATTGTACCTGCTGCACCTGAAATACTGCGATTTCCCCAATTATGTCGCCACGATGAACCAGCGCAACGCGGTGACCGACGCGGTGGGCGTCGGCGTCAAGGACGCCGCTATCGGGCGGCACTGGTTCGCCGAGGCGCGGGGCGAGGACCGCGCGGTGTTCGAGGCGTTCGCCGAGCTTGAGATGCAGGAAGGTTTCGATCTTGCCTGGGCGCGCAAGCGCATGCACCGAAGCTGGAAGCCGCGCGGCGAGACCGGCTTTTGGCAGTTCGACCGGCCCGACTATGGCCTGCAATACGTTCTGCCGGAACGCTTCGTCGGGCTGATCTGACGCGACGCGGGATCAGGCCTGCGGCAACAGGAACCCGCGCAGCGCCGCGGCGGTTTCCTCGGGTGACTGATCGGGGAAGAAATGCCCGCCGGTGACGCCCTTGGCCCGCATGTCCGCAAGGCGCGGCGCCCAGGTGGCGGGCACGTCCATCGCGCGGGCCATGGCCCCGTCCGCGCCGTAAAGCACCAGCGCGGGGCAGGTGACCTGCCGATCCAGATCGGCGGCGTCATGGGCGAAATCCACGTCGATGGCGGCGCGGTAATCGTCGCACATGCAGCGGATGCACTCGGGGTCGCGCCAGCTGTCGCGATAAGCGGCCAGCATGTCGGGCGCGAAATCGTCCAGCGTCGCCTTGCCGAACCCCAGAAGACAACGCTCGTAATAGGCGTCGGGATCGTGGCCGATCATGGTTTCGGGGAAGGGCGCGGGCTGGGCCAGGAAGAACCAGTGGTAATAGGCACGCGCCACCGGCGTCGTCAGCCGGTCGAGCAGATGATGCGTCGGCACGATGTCCATCACCGTCAGGCTTTTCACCGCGTCGGGCGCATCCAGCGCCAGGCGGTGCGCGGTGCGCGCGCCGCGGTCGTGCCCGGCCAGATCGAACCGGTCGAAGCCCAGAAGCGCCATCAGCGCCACCATGTCGGACGCCATGTTGCGAAAGCTCATGTCCGTCATCGCGGCGGGTTTGAAGCTGTCGCCATAGCCGCGCAGGTCGGCGGCGATCACGGTGAAATCGCGCGCCAGCATCGGCGCGATGCGCCACCACATGGCCCGGGTCTGCGGAAAGCCGTGCAAGAGCAGCAAAGGCGGCCCGTCGCCATATCTGTCATAGGCGATGGACCGTTGATTCAGCGTTGCGATGTGCGAGGTATGTTCGGGGGTCATTGCCCCTGCGAGCTGACCAGAGCTATGGATCCAAAGTCAACCCCGGGAAGGGTCTCGCGCACGGTGTCTTGCGCCACCTGGATCAGGCTGCGCGAATTGTCGTCCAGCATCCCGATGCCTGCGTGCACCATTTCCGGCGGCGTGTAGATCAGCGCGACCGCCAGCCCCGCCCCGGTCAAAAGCCCCGACGAATTGGCGCGCTTGGCGCCGGTGCGGCCCAGGACGCGGAAGAGGTGCACCATCAGAAAGACGCCGGACACCGTGATCAGCGCCGCCAGAAGGTTGAAGACCATCCCATGGTATTCGACCGGCAGCGACCCCTGCACCAGGCTTTCCTCGATGCGGCTGCGGTTGTTGGCGACGGTGACGACGACGTAGAACCACGAAAAGCCCATGATCAGCGACACGAACGGATGGCTCGGTGTCTTGTCCTCACGCGGCGCGCGTCGATTGCTGCGCCGGTTATGGCTGGGGTCGACCGCTTCGATACGACGTGTAAAGTCGTCCCGGGTCTGTTTTCTGAAGCTATATCCTCGCATGACAAAAGGCGTAGCCGCGAATTGTGGCAAGAATCGGAAAGAAGTCAGGCACCGGCGGTTCGAATTCAAAAAATTTCCCGTTAAATTTGAACCGTCTGGGGCGGTTTCCTCTTATTCCCGATGATTTCGCCTCAGGGCTGTGGGCGGCGCGCCCCGCAGGCCGCCGCCACAGGCGCTAAAGCCTTGTTAACGCATCGAGGATGCGCGCCCAGCTTCGCACGCCCTTGTGAAAGCTGGCGACGTCGTATTTCTCGTTCGGCGAATGGATCTGGTCGTCGGCCTTGGCCCATCCCACCAGCATCGAATCGAGGCCGAGGATATCCTTGAAATAGCCCGCGATGGGGATCGAGCCGCCGCCCCCGGCAAAGACTGCCGGGTCGGGCCATTCGTCCGACAGCGCCGCGCGTGCGGCGGCAAACGCCGGATGCCCGGTTTCCATCCGCGACGCGGGCGATGCGCCGTGATCGGCGAAGGCGACGGTGCAATCGGGCGGCAGCTGTTCACGGACCCAGGCGCGAAAGCTGTCGCGGATGGCCAGCGGATCCTGCGTGCCGACCAGCCGGAAACTGACCTTGGCGCTGGCGCGCGAAGGCAGAACGGTCTTGAACCCGTCGCCGGTATAGCCGCCGACGATGCCGTTGATCTCGGCTGTCGGGCGCGACCAGATCATCTCGAGCGGGGTATATCCGTCTTCGCCCGCGGGCTGCGACAGCCCGACAGCGCCCAGAAAGCGGTCCGCGTCGAACCCCAGTGCCTGCCACTGCGCGGCCATGTCGGGGGGCAGATCCGGCACGCCCTCGTAGAACCCGGGCACCTGCACGCGCCCGGCGTCGTCGTGCAGACCGCCGAGGATCTTTGTCAGCACCCGGATCGGGTTGCGCGCAATGCCGCCGTAGCTGCCGGAATGCAGATCGCGGTCGGGGCCGGTGATGGTGATCTCTTCGCCCAGCAGGCCGCGCAGCTGGGTGATGATCGACGGCACGCGGCTGTCGAAAAGGTCGGTGTCGCAGATCAGCGCGACATCGGCGCCCAGCTCCGACGCGTTGTCCTTTAGGAAAGGCACCAGCGACGGCGAGCCCGATTCCTCTTCGCCCTCGAACAGAAATGTGATCCGGCAGGGCAGGGCGCCATGCACCGCCTTCCACGCGCGGCAGGCCTCGATGAAGGTCATCAGCTGGCCCTTGTCGTCGCTGGAGCCGCGGGCGCGGATCACCTGGCCGCCGGGCGTGTCGGCGATCTGGGCGTCGAAGGGATCGTGATCCCACAGCTCGACCGGATCGACCGGCTGCACGTCATAATGGCCGTAGAACAGCAGGTGCGGCCCGTCGCCGTCGACATGGCCCACGACCATGGGATGGCCGGGCGTCGGGCGCTTGTCGGCCTCGACGCCGAGGCTGCGCAGATCGTCCACCAGCCAGTCGGCGGCCTTTTCGCAATCGGCGTCGTAGGCGGGATCGGTCGAAATCGAGGGGATGCGCAGCAGCGCCAACAGCCGTTCGAGCGCCTCGGGCAGGTCGGAATCGATTCGGGACAGGACGGGATCGACGGACATTCGGGTCTCCTGAGGTTTTGCGGCAGAGCCTATCATCGGGCCGGGCACTGTCCAGCGCTTCGGCCCCGTGTCCGAACGCGACTCACCGCCCTGCGCGGGGCCTGCGTCGTGGCGTCACGGGGATATCGGCCTGTCTGGCGCTGGAAAATTTCCGATCCGCGTCCATTTTCCACAATCGAGTGTGGCAGGCACCGCCGCGGTTTGACCGATATCAATGATGCGACCGATGGTCCTTGCCTAAATAGTGGACACAAGAATGCCCGACCTGTAGGTATTCACAAAATTGAATGCGGGGGAGACCGCAGGCGGCGAAGCGCCAGCGCGCCGCGGACAAGAAGGAGGACGACGGTGGACTACACCGCGAAGCTCGACGAGGCCCTGAACCGTCTTCACGAAGAAGGCCGCTACCGGACGTTCATCGACATCGAACGCCGCAACGGCCAATTCCCGCACGCGACCTGGCGCAAGCCCGACGGCACCGAACAGCCGATCACCGTCTGGTGCGGCAACGACTATCTGGGCATGGGTCAGCACCCGGCGGTTCTGTCCGCCATGCACGAGGCGCTGGACGCCACCGGCGCTGGCTCGGGCGGGACGCGCAACATCTCGGGCACCACTGTCTATCACAAGCGGCTCGAGGCCGAGCTGGCCGATCTGCACGGCAAAGAGGCGGCGCTGCTCTTTACCTCGGCCTACATCGCCAACGACGCCACGCTGTCGACCCTGCCCAAGCTCTTTCCGGGGCTGATCATCTATTCCGACGCGCTGAACCACGCCAGCATGATCGAGGGCGTGCGCCGCAATGGCGGGGCCAAGCGCATCTTCCGCCACAACGACGTCGCGCATCTGCGCGAGCTGATGGCCGCCGACGACCCCGACGCGCCCAAGCTGATCGCCTTTGAATCGATCTATTCGATGGACGGCGATTTCGGACCCGTCGAGGCGATCTGCGATCTGGCCGACGAATTCGGCGCGCTGACCTATATTGACGAGGTGCACGCGGTGGGCATGTACGGCCCGCGCGGGGCGGGTATCTGCGAACGCGACCGCCTGATGCACCGGCTCGACATCATCAACGGCACGCTGGCCAAGGCTTACGGCGTGATGGGCGGCTATATCGCGGCCTCGGCCAAGATGTGCGATGCCGTGCGGTCGTATGCGCCGGGCTTCATCTTCTCGACCTCGCTGGCCCCGGCGCTGGCGGCGGGCGCGACCGCCTCGGTCGCGTTCCTCAAGACCGCCGATGGGCAGAAGCTGCGCGACAAGCACCAGACCCAGGCAAAGATTCTCAAGACCCGGCTGAAAGCCATGGGTCTGCCGATCATCGACCACGGCAGCCACATCGTCCCGGTGATCGTCGGCGACCCTGTGCACACGAAAAAGCTGTCCGATATGCTGCTGGAGGGCTACGGCATCTACGTGCAGCCGATCAACTTCCCCACCGTGCCGCGCGGCACCGAGCGGCTGCGGTTCACCCCGTCGCCAGTTCATGGTCCGGACGAGATGAACAAGCTGGTGCACGCAATGGACGCGCTTTGGGCACATTGCGCCCTGAACCGCTCGGAATTGAGCGCATAACCGCCGAAACGGTGTTTATTTTCTTGTGATGTGTTAGTCTGACGTAAATAACAGCGCGACTCGAATCGTAACGTGTCGCGCATCGGGCAGGCACGAAACGGGAAATTGGCATCCATGGGGCGGCGTGAATGATCGGGCGCAAATCCCAGAAAGACGCGGATATCGCTGTGTCTGAACCCCGCGGGTTCGACGCATTCGAGTTGCGCCTTGGGGATGTGATGCGCGGTGAACGTGCGACGCTCGGCAAGTCGCTGCTCGATGTGCAGCGCGAATTGCGCATCAAGGCAAGCTACATCGCCGCCATCGAAAATTGCGACCCGGCGGCCTTCGACACGCCCGGTTTCATCGCGGGCTACGTGCGATCCTACGCCCGGTATCTGGGCATGGACCCGGATGAGACGTTCTCTCTTTTCTGCCAGGAATCGGGCTTCGCCAATCCGCACGGCATGTCCGACAAGGCCTCCAGCCTAAAGAAATCCGACCGCGACGCAGAGGTGCCGCGCGCTGCCGTGCGCGATCCTTTCGCACAGCCCAACACGCCCTTCGTGCCCGCGGGCGATTCGGTTCTCAGCCGGATCGAGCCCGGCGCGATCGGGTCGCTGCTGGTGCTGATCTGCCTGATCGGCGGCATCGGTTACGGCGGCTATTCGGTGCTGCAAGAGGTGCAGCGCGTGCAGCTTGCGCCGGTGGAACAGACCCCCGTGGTGTTGAGCGATCTCGACCCGCTTCAGACCGCCGTCCAGCCCGTGGTCGAAGATACCGACACCGCCGAGGCGGCCGGCGTTTTTACCCCGCCCCGCAACGAGGCGCTGGACCGGCTCTACCGGCCGCAGGCGTTGGACATGCCGGTTCTGGTGGCCCGCGATGCGCCGATCTCGACGCTCGATCCCTCGACCGTGGGCGCCTTCGCGGCGCAATCGCGCGCCCGGCAACTGCCCGAGGTGGGCGCGCCGGACGATCCTTCCACGCGCCAGATCGCCTCGGCGGATAGCGCGCTGGGCGACCGGCTAACGCTGGTGGCCGCGCGGCCGGCCTGGGTGCGGGTGCGCGACGCGGCGGGCAACGTCCTCTTCGAAGAGATCATGGATGCGGGCGCCACCTGGCAGGTGCCCGAGGACGCGGATGCGCCGCAGCTGAACGTGGGCGAATCCGGTGCGCTTTACTTCGTTTTCCAAGGCGAAACCTATGGTCCGTTCGGCCCCAGCGGGCAGGGCACCTACGATCTGCCGCTCGAGCCGCAGATGCTGGTCGCCGCCTATGGCAAGGCCGATCCGCAACGCGACGGCGATCTCGGGCGGGTGCTGGCCCAGCTTTCGGTGCCGCGGGCGCCCGAAGGGTCGCTCGGCAATCCCAAGGTGCTCGAGGACGGCGCGCCGCCGGTGGTCATGATGGCCGTGCGCGAGGCCTGGGTGCGGGTCAGCGCCGCCGACGGTTCGGTGATCTTTGAGGCGACGATGCAGCCCGGCGACACCTGGACCGTGCCCCAGACCGAGGAACCCAGCCGCCTGCGTGTGGGCAATGCCGGCGGGGTCTATTTCGCCGTGAACGGCACGCCTTACGGACCCATGGGGGCAAGCGGCGGCGTCGAATCGAACATCGCCCTGTCGATGGAGACCCTCACCGAACGCTTCGCGGTCGCCGACATGTCCACCGATGGCGATCTGCAGCAGGTCGTCGTTCAGCTGAACGCCACCGGCACTGCGGCAGACTGACCGCCTCGCGCGGGTTGAACCCCCTTCAAATGTGAATAGGTGTCGCGTCAGCGCGCGGGCTGGTCAAAGCATGCGCCGGACTGTAAGCTTTAGTTGACACCTTGGCATGGGAACCCAGAGCATGAGCCTCAACCACGTGCGCCCGTGGCGCAACATCTACCGCCGCAAATCGCGCCAGATCATGGTCGGGTCGGTTCCGGTGGGGGGCGACGCGCCAATTACGGTGCAGACCATGACCAACACGGTCACCACGGACATTCCCGGCACCATCGCGCAGGTGCAGGCCGCCGCCGACGCGGGCGCGGACATCGTGCGCGTGTCGGTCCCGGACGAACCATCGTCCCGCGCGCTGAAAGAGATCGTGCGCGAAAGCCCTGTGCCGATCGTGGCGGACATCCATTTTCACTACAAACGCGGGATCGAGGCCGCCGAGGCAGGCGCGGCCTGCCTGCGGATCAACCCGGGCAACATCGGCAGTCAGGACCGGGTGCGCGAGGTGATCAGGGCTGCGCGCGACCACAATTGCTCGATCCGGATCGGAGTGAACGCGGGGTCGCTGGAAAAGCATCTGCTCGAGAAATACGGCGAGCCGTGCCCTGACGCGATGGTGGAATCGGGCCTGGATCACATCAAGATCCTGCAGGACAACGACTTTCACGAGTTCAAGATCAGCTGTAAGGCCTCCGACGTCTTCATGGCCGCCGCGGCCTATCAGCAGCTGGCCGAACAGACCGACGCGCCCATTCACCTCGGGATCACCGAGGCGGGGGGGCTGACCACGGGCACGATCAAATCGGCCATCGGGCTGGGCAACCTGCTCTGGATGGGCATCGGCGACACGATCCGCGTGTCGCTCTCGGCCGATCCGGTGGAAGAGGTCAAGGTCGGCTACGAGATCCTCAAGTCGCTGGGCCTGCGGCACCGGGGCGTGAACATCATCAGCTGCCCCAGCTGCGCACGCCAGGGGTTCGACGTGATCAAGACGGTCGAGACGCTGGAAAAGCGGCTGGAGCACATCAAGACGCCGATGAGCCTGTCGATCATCGGTTGCGTGGTGAACGGCCCGGGCGAGGCGCTGATGACCGATGTGGGCTTTACCGGCGGCGGCAACGGCGCGGGGATGGTCTATCTCGCGGGCAAGCAGAGCCACAAGATGACCAACGACCAGATGGTCGATCACATCGTCGAAGAGGTCGAGAAGAAGGCCGCCGCGCTGGAAGCGGCCGAGGCGGCGCAGGCGGCGGAGTAACGCCCGCCCAGCGTCGTGGCGTGGAGGCCCCGGATCGGGTCCGGGGCCGCGTTGCGCCTGGTCAGTTGACCGAGCGTTGCTCGGCCACGATCTCGCGCATGCCGTCCAGCGGAACGTAGCCGCGCACCAGTTCCTCGCCCATCACGAAGGTCGGCGTGCCGTTGATCCGCAGGGCCTGGGCCAGCGCGCGGATGTCGGCGAGTTGGCGGGTGATCTCGTCGCTTTCCATCTCGGCCATGATCGCCCCGGCATCCAGCCCGAGCGTTTCGGCGATGCGGGTAAGCGCGGTGTCGGTGGGATCGCCGTTCAGGGTGATCAGCGCATCGTGCACGTCCTTGTAGGCCGCGTCGCCGGCCACCATCCGCGTGGCCATGGCAAAGCGCGATGAGATCACCGAGGCCTCGCCCAGGATCGGGAATTCCTTGAGGATCAGCCGGATATTGCCGTCGCTGGCGACCAGCTCTTCGACCTCGGGATGGGCGCGGCGGCAATAGCCGCAGCGGTAGTCGGTGAACTCGACGATGGTGATGTCGCCCTCGGGATTGCCGCCGACCCAGCTGTAGCCGTCGTCAAAGATCGCCTCGGCATTGTCGGTGACAAGCTGCACATCCGCCTGCGCCTGGGCCTGCGCCTGCCGCGCCTCGAGAGCATTGACCGCCTCGATGATCACCTCGGGGTTTTCCATCAGGTAGCGGCGCACTTCCTCACCGAAGGCGGCGCGCTGGTCGTCGGTCATCGCCTCGGCGTCGAAGGCCTGAGCGGGGCCGCTGGCCAGCGTCAAGGCCAGAGCGGCGGCGGTCAGGGGGGCGGTGTATCGCATATGTCGGGGTCTCCGGAACTTGGGGGATCGAGGCCGGGCCATGGGCTCAGCGTTGTCTTTCAAAGGCACTTAACACATCCTGCGCCCGTTGCCACGGGCCGGAACCGCGCGGCAGCCGGGCGACGGCGCGTTTGGCGTGGATGGCCGCGTCTTTCAGCCGTCCTTGCAGCGCATAGCGTTCGGCGGTGACGACCGAGGCCATGGCTGGCTGGCCGATCTTGGCATAGGCCACCGCCAGATCGCGCAGCACGCGGCCGTCGCGCCAGTCGCGACCGCGCGCCGCCTCGAGCGAGCGCAGCGCGGCCTGTGCGTTGCCGTTGGCCAGCTGCGCGCGGCCCAGACCTCCGAGGATCTGCGGCTCGCGCGGGGCCAGCTTGGCGGCCTGGGCATAGACGCGCTCGGCCTCGGTCGCGCGGCGGCTTTCAAGAAGGATCTGCCCCTTGAGGTCATAGAGATACGCATCGCGCGGGCGCAGCGCGATGGCGCCGTCGATCGCTTTGAGCGCGCGGCCGAGGTCGCTTTGCCGGTGATAGGCCACCGCCTCGCGCATCAGGTCGATGTCGCGGCTCGGGCCTTCGCCGATGCGGCGCAGGGTCCATTTCGGCGCGCGCTTGAAGGCCGAAAGCTTGCCCTTGGCGCGGGCGAACCAGTATTGCGCGGCCTTGTCCTGGATGATCTCGCCGTCGCGCGCGGCGACAAAGCTTTTCATGGCGCGCAGCCGGTCGCGGGTCAGCGGATGGGTGCGCATGTAAGGATCCTGCCGCCCGGCCGACAGCGCCTCTTGTCCGCGGAAGATGTCCAGCACTTCGACCGCGCCTCTTGGATCGACGCCCGCGCGCAGCAGGTAGCGGACCGAACTTTGATCGGCCGAGGCCTCTTCGGCGCGGGTATGGGCCAGGAACGACCGCGTCGCCGCCGAGGACGTGCCCAGAGCGATGCCCGCTGCCGCGTCGCCGCGGCCCGCGCTGGCCGCGGCGGCGGCCAGCACCAGCCCCAGCCCCGCGGCGGTGCGGGCCGAACGCATGTTGCCCACGCGGCGCGAGATGTGGCCGTTGGCGATATGCGCGGCCTCATGCGCGATCACCGCCTGCAGGGCGCGGGCGGTGTCGAGCTTCAGGATCAGGCCGGAATGGATGAAGATGTGCTGGGTGTCGACGATGAAGGCGTTGAGCGAGCTGTCGTCGGTCACCAGGATGCGCACCTGCGACGGGCTCAGCCCGGCGGCGCGCAGGATCGGCTTGGCCAGTTCGGTCAGGCTGTATTCCATATCCGCGTCGCGCAACAGCGTCGTGGCACGCAGCGGGGTCGCCGCCAGCAGCGCCAGCAGCAGCAATCCTGCCATCAGGTTCCGGTGAAACATTGACGCGCCGCCCCGTTCGCTCGTACTTCGCACATGGCGCACCATAAGGAGACGGGGATGAGGAACTCAAGCCGGGGGGCGGTCGATCCCTTTATTGTGATGGACGTGATGGAGGCCGCGCGGCAGGCCGAAGAGGCGGGGCGGCACATCATCCACATGGAGGTGGGCCAGCCCGGCACTCCCGCGCCCGCCGCCGCGCGCGCCGCCGTCGCCGTGGCCATGCAGGACGGCGACCCGATGGGCTACACGGTGGCGCTGGGCCTGCCCGCGCTGCGCCAGCGCATCGCAAGGCTTTACGGCGATTGGTATAATGTCGATCTGGATCCGGCGCGGGTGGTGGTGACGCCGGGCTCGTCCGGCGGGTTCATCCTGGCCTTCACGGCGCTCTTCGACGCGGGTGACCGGGTGGCGCTGGGGGCGCCGGGCTATCCGTCCTACCGCCAGATCCTGCGCGCGCTCGATCTGGTGCCGGTCGAGGTGCAGACCTCGGCGGCAAACCGCCTGCAGCCGGTGCCCGCCGATCTCGAGGGCATCGAGTACCAGGGGCTGATGGTCGCCTCGCCCGCAAACCCCACCGGCACGATGCTGGACCGTGCCGCGATGGGTGCGCTCGTCGAGGCGGCGCAGGCGCGCGGCGCGGCCTTCCTGTCGGACGAGATCTATCACGGCATCGAATACGAGGCGAAGGCGGTTACCGCGCTGGAAATCAGCGACGATGTCTGCGTGATCAACTCGTTTTCCAAGTATTTCAGCATGACCGGCTGGCGCGTGGGCTGGCTGGTGGTGCCGCCCGCGCAGGTGCGCCAGGTCGAGCGTCTGGCCCAGAACATGTTCATCTGCGCACCCCATGCGGCCCAAGTGGCCGCGCTGGCGGCGATGGACGCAACCGAGGAATTGCAGGCCAACATGGCCGTCTACGCCGAAAACCGGCGGCTGATGATCGAAGGCCTGCCGCGCGCCGGGTTCGACCGGATCGCGCCGCCCGACGGGGCGTTCTACGTCTATGCTGACGTCAGCCATCTGACCGACGATTCGCGCGCCTTTGCGCGGGAAATTCTCGATCAGGCCGGTGTTGCCGTGACGCCGGGGCTGGATTTCGATCCTGTGCGCGGGGCCGGGACGCTGCGGTTTTCCTATGCCCGCAGCACCGAGGACATCGCCGAGGGGCTGGCGCGGCTGGAACGGTTCATGGCGGCGCGCGGCTAAGTGCGCTTTGCCGAAACGCGGTGGAAATCGGCCGATCCGGGGGTGCCAAACCGGCGCGCCCGGTGTACCCTCGGCCCGCGCGCCCGAAAGAGGTGCGGCGGAAAGAGCACGAGCGGGATGATCCGACTTTTGACCCTTTGTCTGGGCCTTCTGGCCGGTGCCGCGCAGGCGCAGGACCTTGGCGCCGTGGCGCGGTTCGAATCCGGCGCGATCAGCGACCGGACCTTCGGCGGCACCGATGTGACGCTGACTCTGTCGCAGGGCGTGCCGTGGCGCATCTTCACCCTGACCGACCCGCTGCGGCTGGTGCTGGATTTCAAGGAAGTCGACTGGAGCGCGGCCCGGCCCGAGGCGCTGGACCGCTCCGACCGGATCACCGCGCTGCGGATGGGGCCGTTCCGGCCGGGCTGGTCGCGTCTGGTGGCCGCGCTCGACCGGCCGATGCGGATCGACAGCGCCGGGCTGCGCATCGACGAGGAAAGCGGCCGCGCGACGCTGGATGTGGCGCTGTCGAAGACCGACGCCGAAAGCTTTGCCGCCACGGCGGGCCTGCCGCGCACGCCGGGCTGGGACGCGCCGACCGATCAGGTGGTGCTGCGCGCGCCGCCGCCGCGCGACGGGCCGCGCGATCTGGTGGTGATGCTGGACCCCGGGCATGGCGGCATCGACCCCGGCGCCGAAACCGAAAGCATCAACGAGGCGCAGCTGATGCTGACCTTCGCCCGCGAATTGCAAGAGGTGCTGCGCCGCGCGGGCGGCTTCGACGTGCGCCTGACGCGCGAGGCCGATGTCTTTGTGTCGCTGGAGGGGCGGGTGGCGTTGGCCCATGCGGCGGGGGCGGATCTGTTCATCTCGCTGCACGCCGACGCGCTGGACGAGGGCGTGGCGCGCGGCGCGACGGTCTACACCCTGTCCGAAGAGGCGTCCGACGCGGCCTCGGCCGCGCTCGCCGAACGGCACGACCGCGACGCGCTGCTCAGCGGGCTCGATTTGTCGGGATCGGACGACCGGGTGGCGGGGGTCCTGCTCGATCTGGCGCGGCTCGACAACAGCCCGCGCAGCCAGGCGCTGGCGGGCCATCTGGTGGCGGGGATCCGCAACGCCGTGGGGCAGGTGCACAAGCGCCCGCGCCGGCAGGCGGGCTTTTCGGTGCTCAAGGCCGCCGACATCCCCTCGGTGCTGATCGAGCTGGGGTTTCTGTCCACACGCGGCGATCTGGAAAAGCTTAGCGATCCGATCTGGCGGGCGGGCATGGCCGCGGGCATCCGCGACGGTATCCAGTCCTGGGCGCTGGAAGACGCGGCGCTGGCCCGGCTCCGGCGGCAGTGACCGGCGATCACAAAGGCGGGAACCGGCCCATGCACGCAACGTTGCGGTTTTGACCTTGGCCGCCGTCGCGTATAGTGGACACTCAGCGATCTAAGGGGCTCTTTGCGTGACACGGTTCATCCTCTCGTTCTTCGGTGCGATCTTCAGCGTGGTGACGCTGGGGCTGATGATGGTCGCGCTGACCATCGGGGCGGTGTTCTGGATGTACGGCCGCGACCTGCCCAGCCACGAAAGCCTTGCGCAATACACCCCGCCGACGATCAGCCGCATCTATTCGGTCCAAGGCAGGATCATCGACGAATTCGCGCAGGAACGGCGGCTTTTCACGCCCGCCAGCGAGATCCCCGATCTGGTAAAACAGGCGTTCATCAGCGCCGAGGACAAGAATTTCTATCAACATCAGGGCTATGACGTGCGCGGCATCGCGGCGGCGGCGATCGACGCGGTGCGCTCGCGCGGGCGCGATCTGCGCGGCGCCTCGACGATCACCCAGCAGGTGATGAAGAACTTTCTGCTGTCCGGCGACCGGCGCGCCGAACGCAAGATCAAGGAAATCATTCTGGCCAGCCGCGTCGAGCAGGCGCTGAGCAAGGAAAAGATCCTCGAGCTTTATCTCAACGAGATTTTCCTGGGTCAGAACTCTTACGGGGTCACGGCCGCCGCGCAGACCTATTTCAACAAGACCCTGCTGCAGCTCGCCCCGCACGAGGCGGCGTTCCTCGCCTCGCTGCCCAAGGCGCCGTCGAACTTCCATCCGGTGCGCAACAAGGACCGGGTGCTGGCGCGGCGCGACTTCGTTCTCAAGGAGATGTTCGAGAACGGCTTTATCGACGAGGCGACCTACCGGTCCGAGGTCGAACAGCCGCTGCGGTCGGTGCAGAACGGCGATTTCGAACCCTACCAGCAGGCGCTGCCGCCGCGCGATTACTTCACCGACGAAATCCGCCGCCAGCTCAGCCGCGATTTCGGCGAGGGCGAGTTCTTTTCGGGCGGCTTCAGCGTGCGCGCGACCGTCGATCCCGAGATGCAGCTAGAGGCCGCCGATGCGCTGCGCCGCAAGCTCGAGGAATACGACCGCGGCGTGGGGCGCTGGCGCGGCACCGGCGTCACACTGCCTGCCGAGGCCATGGCAGACGAGGCCGCCTGGCGCGATGCGCTGGCCCAGACCGACGTGGCGCGCGACATCTCGCTAGATGGGAAGTGGCACGCGGCAGTGGTGCGGGAGGTGCGCGATCAGGAGCTGCTGATCGGGATCGAGGACATCCCGCTTGACGATCCGCGCGGCATGGCCGTGCCGCGCGCGGACACCAGCTGGTTTTCGGGCAGCCTCAGGGACAACTTCTCGGTCGGCGACGTGATCCATGTGCGCGCGCTGACCGACGGCGACGCCTTCCAGAGCTGGTCGCTGCGGCAGGTGCCCGAGGTGCAGGGCGGGTTCATGGCGATGGACGTCAACACCGGGCGGGTGATCGCCATGCAGGGCGGGTTCTCGTACCAGCATTCGGTGTTCAACCGTGCCACCCAGGCGCAGCGCCAGCCTGGGTCCAGCTTCAAGCCCTTCGTCTATGCCGCGGCGCTCGACAGCGGCTACAGCCCGGCGACCATCGTCATCGACGCCCCGATCGAGATCAACACCCCGCAGGGCGTCTGGCGCCCCAAGAACGCCAGCAACCAGTTCTACGGGCCCACCCCGCTGCGCACCGGGATCGAGCGGTCGCGTAACCTGATGACCGTGCGTCTGGCGCAGGAGGTGGGGATGGACGTGGTTGCCCGCTATGCCGAGCGTTTCGGCGTCTACGACAACATGGGCCGGGTGCTGGCCAATTCGCTGGGCTCGGACGAGACCACGCTTTTCAAGATGGTGGCGGCCTATGCCATGTTCGCCAACGGCGGCGAACGGGTCGAGCCCACGCTGGTCGACCGGGTTCAGGACCGCTATGGCAACAGCGTCTATCGCCACGACGCCGCAAAGGGCAACGAGCGCACCTGCGTCAATTGCGACGATCCCAACCTGCCGCCTGGACAGGCCCCGCGCATCGAGAACAAGCGCGAGCGGATCATGGATGCGGTCACCGCCTATCAGCTGACCTCGATGATGCAGGGCGTGGTCGAGCGCGGCACCGCCAGCCGGACCGTGAACCTCAGCGTGCCCACGGCAGGCAAGACCGGCACCACCAATGACGCCAAGGACGTGTGGTTCGTGGGCTTCACCTCGAACATCGTGGCCGGGTGCTATATCGGCTTCGACACGCCGCGCGGTCTTGGCCGGGGGGCCTCGGGCGGCGGGTTCTGCGGGCCGGTCTTCACCCAGTTCATGCAGAAGGCGGTCGAGAAATACGGCGGCGGCAAGTTCCGCGTGCCCGAGGCCTGCCAGTTCATCAAGATCGACCGTTTCACCGGCGCGCGTCTGAGCAACGATGCCAGCGGCCCCAACGTGGTGGCCGAGTGTTTCCGCGAGGGCGAGGATCCCATGTTCGGCATCCAGTTCGACGGCGGCTTCGCGATGGGTGGCAACTTTGACCTGATCACCCCGGATGGCGGCAGCGCCCGGCAGGTCACCACCTCGACCGGGCGCAAAGGCACGGTCGGCCCCAAAGCCAGCTTTGGCACGCTCAGCTCGGGCGGCCTATACTAAGCGGGGGGCGGCTGGGGCCTTCCCACCCGGTGGCCCGTCTTACGGCAGGCTGATCTTGCGGACATAGACCGGCACATCGGCAATCGCGACCAGGCTTTCGCTGCCGTCAAAGACGGCCGCCAGTTCGGGGATGTCGGTGGACATCTCGAAACTGCCGCTCAGCGGTTTGCCGAGCGCCGTGCTCATCAGCAAGTCGGTGAGTTGATCGTAGCGATAGATGCGGCTGAACGCTGGATTGGCGGCCGAGAATGGACGTGCTTCGTTGGGGCTCCAGACCGGTTTGCCGGTCGTGAAGGAGAGGCTGACCGAGAACGCGCCGTCATCGGTGCTGATGCTCCACGCGTCTTGATGATCGCGCCCAAGGTTGGCATTGCCGGACTGGGTCAGTGTGCGTGTCACCGTTGCCTGTCGCTCCGTTCCGTAGGTATCCGATCCGTCCGAGACATAATTTCTGTAGATGAAAATGCGCACCGCGTCGCCGGACGCCTCTTTTGCCAGCCCCAGAAATGCCACCGCTCGACGGTTCGGCGGGTCGGTGACATTGCCTTCCGCGTCGTACCCGGCGCGCTGATCGATCAGGTTCGTTATCAGGTTCGCGCCTGAGAACGGGCCTCTGGGGAAGGGGACCGGAACCCAGCCTTCCGGAGCCCACGCAGCCAGCGCATCGCTCTCGACGGTGAATGCCAGCGTCACCCGGCTCTCGATGCTTGAGCCGATGGGCGTTTCCGCCGCAGCAGCCAGATGGGTCGCCACGATCATCAGGCCGCCCAGCAGCAGCCTTTTGGCAAGTGGCAGAATCGTGCGGATCATGATGGACCTCCCGTATTGAACGCCCGGCCGTCGGCCCCGCCGGTCGACAGCCATCGCGGATCCAGCGTAAGGCCATGCCGCGCGGTCCTCGTTGATGCGTGTCAAGAACCGGGCCGGGCGCGCGCCACCTTGTCGAGCCGCGGGCCGCTTGGTATCACGCAGTCCTTGAGGCACGAACAGGACACCCCCAATGCGCGCAGAAGCTCAGAACACCGTCGAGAAGATCGAGAAATCGCTCGATCTGCTGCGCCAGCGGCTGGATTGGGACACCGCCCAGCACCGGCTCGAGGAATTCAACGCCCGGGTCGAGGATCCGAATCTCTGGAACGATCCGGAGGCGGCGCAAAAGCTGATGCGCGACCGGCAGCTGCTGGTCGACGCGATCGAGACCTATACCACCATCAAGCAGGACCTGTCGGACAACGTCGAACTGATCGAGCTGGGCGAGATGGAGGACGACGCCGAGGTCGTGGCCGAGGCCGAGGCGACGCTGAAGGCGCTGGCCGAGAAGGCCGCCAAGAAAGAGCTCGAGGCGCTGCTGGACGGCGAGGCGGATGGCAACGATACCTTCCTCGAGATCAACGCGGGCGCGGGCGGGACCGAAAGCTGCGACTGGGCCAATATGCTGGCGCGGATGTATGTGCGCTGGGCCGAGCAGCACGGTTATGACGTCGAACTGCAATCCGAACAGCCCGGCGAAGAGGCGGGGGTCAAATCGGCGGCCTACAAGATCAGCGGGCCCAACGCCTACGGCTGGCTCAAATCCGAAAGCGGCGTGCACCGGCTGGTGCGCATCTCTCCGTTCGATTCGGCGGCCAAGCGGCATACCTCGTTCTGCTCGGTCTGGGTCTATCCGGTGGTGGACGACAATATCGAGATCGAGGTGAACCCCGCCGATATCCGCATCGACACCTACCGGTCGTCGGGGGCGGGCGGGCAGCACGTCAACACCACCGACTCGGCGGTTCGGATCACCCACCATCCCACAGGGATCGTCGTGACCAGCTCGGAAAAATCGCAGCACCAGAACCGCGACATCGCCATGAAGGCGCTGAAGTCGCGGCTGTATCAGCTGGAGCTGGAACGCCGCACCGCCGACATCAACGCCGCGCACGAGGCCAAGGGCGATGCGGGCTGGGGCAACCAGATCCGGTCATACGTGCTGCAGCCCTACCAGATGGTGAAGGACCTGCGCACGGGGTTCGAGACTTCGGACACCAAGGGCGTTCTCGACGGCGATCTCGACGGGTTCATGGCGGCGACGCTGGCGCTGCAGGTCTCGGGCAAAAGCCGGGCTGACGCGCAGGGCGAGTGACCCGCCGCAGCGAAGACGCCCACAAGGGCGGATGAGCTGCTCCTCAAGCCCTTGCGGGCTTTCCTCGCGGCGGTGTTTGCGCTTTAATCCGAACTCGAAACGCGCGGGCCCGGTCGAAGGAGGAAGACCATGCCCGATACACCCAAACCCGGCGTCCCCGAACTGGGCGCCGTGACGCCCGCCATCCTGCGCGAGGCGCTGCGTCGCGGCGGGCAGGACATGCGCCGCGCGCCGGTCTTCGCGCTTGTCTTCGCGGGCTTCTACGTGCTGTCGGGCTGGGCGATGACGCAGATCACGCTGGCCACTGGCACGACCTTCTGGCTGGTTCTGGCCGCGATCGGCTTTCCGCTGCTGGGGCCTTTCGCGGCGGTGGGTTTTTACGACGTCAGCCGCCGGATCGCGCAGGGCCGCCCGCTGGACCAGGCCGAGATCCTGAGCGTGATCCTGCGACAGTCCAAGCGCCAGTTGCCGTCGATGTCGGCGGTGATCGTCGTGGTTTTCCTCTTCTGGTTCTTTTTCGGCCACATGGTCTTTGCGCTTTTTCTGGGCCTTTCGACCATGACCAACATCTCCTCGAGCTTCGATGTGTTCCTGACCGTCAACGGGCTGACCATGCTGGCGGTGGGCACCGGCATCGGTGCTGCCTTTGCCACGCTGCTCTACATGCTCACCGTTCTGGCGCTACCGATGCTGCTGGACCGCGAGATCGACTTTGTCACCGCGATGATCACCTCGTTCCAGTACGTTGCCCGGCATCCGGTGGTGATGCTGGGCTGGGGGGCGTTCATCGCGGTTGCGCTCTTTGTGTCCTTGCTGCCGGCGTTTCTGGGCCTCTTTCTGACCTTGCCGCTGCTGGGGCACGCCACCTGGCACCTCTATGACATGCTGGCCTATGGCACTGCGCCGCGTCCCGCCGCGACCCCGCAGCATGGCTGATCTGGATCAATAATCGTCGCAGTTCCGGGTGTTACGATCGCCGTGCATCCCGTTGGCCGCCTTGCGCCCGGCGCGGGTGCAGGGCAAACACATCCGGGAGGGACACCTATGTTTCGACGCATTTCCACGATGGCGATGGGCGCCGCTCTGGCCGTGATGGCCGGTCCGGGGCTGGCGCAGGACGCCGATCTCGGCGAGGCGATCTATACGCAATATTGCGCGACCTGTCATGGCGCTGGCGGTCAGGGCAATGGCCCGCTGACCGATCTGTTGACCACGCAGGTCCCCGATCTGACCCAGCTGTCGGCGGGGAACGACAATGTCTTTCCGATGCTGCAGGTGATCCACGTGATCGACGGGCGGACCGGATTGCGCGCGCATGGCGGGCCGATGCCGGTCTATGGCGCGCTCTTCAGCGAGGAAAGCCCGTCGGACACCAAATACGGCGATGTGCTTTTTACCCGCGGCAAGGTGCTGTCGCTGGCCTATTACCTGGAGACGATCCAGCAATAGCGCGCGGGCACCCGCTGCCGGTCGGGCGCCAAGGCACCGCCCGGCCGGCAGCCAGTTGCCTTCAGGGCGCCTATTCCTCGCGCCCGTGCGCGCGCAGGCTGGCGCGCAGTGCGCCACAGCGCGGGTCGCCAAGTTCCAGCGCGTAGACATAGGCATGGGTCAGGAAGAAACAGCTGGCGTCGAGGTCGTTCGCCCCCGCCGCGGCCTCTGAATAAAGTGCCACGAGTGCGGCCTTGTCACCGCCCGCATGGGCCGCCAGAAGCCGCGCGTGCAGATCGCCGCCCGTCATTCCGCCGCATGCGGCTGCCCGCGCCAGGCCTCGACCTTGGCGGCGACCCAGGCGTGGAAGCAATGCGTCGGGCTGTCCATCGCCGGCGAGAACCGCCCGCCGTCAAAACCCACCGCGTGCCGGCCGCGCTGCATGCCTTCGACCACAAAGATGTCCTCTTCGAACACGGTCTTCCAAAGCTGCGTGTTGCGCTGGCGCAGCCCGCCGTCGGTCTTCGGCCGGGCGTAATAGAGGTGGACATGCTCGACCGTCTTTTCCGGGCCCTCGGGCACCAGGACGATGGCGAAGGCGTGGTCGCGATGCACCCCCAAGAGGACGTTGGGATAGACCGCGATATATTCGGCGGCGGTGTCCCACTTGGATGAGAGCCCCTCGAAATCGGGGAAGCTTTCGCCGTTTTCGTTGGTCAGCTGGCGATAGACCAGCGTGCCCTGGCCGGAATATTCGCCGGGCTTTTCGATGTGGTAGTGATCCTCCAGCCGCGAATAGGCGTTCAGCCCCGGATGCACCCAGGGCAGGTGGTAGCTTTCGCAGTAGTTCTCGATCGCGAGCTTCCAGTTGGTCGCCACCTCGAGCTGAAAGCGGCTGTCGCTGCCGCCGTGGTAGACCGGCTGTTCGAATTCGGCCCAGCGGGCCATGGCATCGGCCATGGCGACCTCGAAGGCGGGCGCGTCGCCGCTGACGTTGATCCAGACGACGTCGCGCCAGATGTGGCTGCGCACTTCGACAAGGCCCAGCGTCGCGCGGTCGATGGCTTCGTGCGTGTTGTGGCCGGGGCCCCCCACATGGGGCGTGCTGACCAGCCGGCCGTCGGTGGCGTAGCACCAGGAATGATAGGGGCAGCGGATCGCGCCCTCGATCTTGCGCGGAGCATCGACGAGGATCATCCCGCGATGACGGCAGATGTTCTGGAACACCCGCACCGCGCCGTCCCGCCCGCGCACCAGCAAAAGCGGCATGCCCAGAAAGTCGATGGGCTTGGCGTCGCCCGGCTCTGGCACATCGGCGGCCACGCCGAGGCCCGCCCATTGCGAAAAGAGCAGGGCGTGCTTTTCTTCGTCATAAACGGCGGGGTCGATGTAATGCGCGTTGGGCAGCCCCTGTGCCTGATCGACATTGCGGCGAACGGCAGAGAGATCGGTGACAAAAGAGGCCATCGGCAGCGCTCCTGCATGGGTTGGACACCCTGCTTTAACGGCCATGGCCCGGGCCGCCCCGCCTGTTCGCGACCGCCTTGTCCCGACCGCGACATCGCGGCGGTCTCAGGTAAAGGGCTGGTCGAGCCGCAATTGCTGGCGGTGGAAGGTCGGCAGGTCCTCGGCCGGACAGAGCCCGGTTCTGCGCGCCGCGCCCAGCACCTTCGCCGTGTCGCGCCCGAGATATTCATAGACCAGACGCGCCACGCGTTTTCCCGTTACCGTCTCCCGCGTCGTGCGCGCGGCATATCCGACCCAGAAGGCGTTCGAGATCGACGGCAGGGGGGACAGGAAATTGAAGGTCGTCGTCAACGAATTGCGCCGGCTGACAAAGGCCGCGACTCCGCCCTCCTGCGGCAGCAGGACGCCGCGGAATTCGCGGTTGGCGGGATCGTCGCGCAGACCCTGCTGCAGCATGGCCTGCCTGGCCTCGAAGCCGCGCAGAAAGGCAAAGCCGTCGCGCCGAAAGACGTAGACGAGGTTTTGCAGACACAGAGCGTTGTCGACGAAGCTGGGCCGCGAGAACCTGTAGAAGCCGGAGGGAAAGGTCTCTTCGTTCAGCGGGATCACGCCGGCGCCGATGAACTCGGCCACCACCGGGTGGTTCAGGATATCGCGGAAGGACGGTTGGATGTCGTCGACCGGTTGAAGCAGGATCCGCGCGTCGACGTCGAAGAAGGTGCAGATGCGATAAAGCACGTCCGGGCGCGGAAAGCTTTCGCCGGCGAGGTAGCGGTTGAATTGCGTTCGGTTGATCTTGAGATCGCGGCAGAGCGCCGAAATCGAGGTGGCATTCCGCGCGAGTTTACGCAGATTGGCCCCCAGCATGCTGCGCAGATCGGCAGGGCTGGGAGCGGGCGGCGAAGCATCCGTCATCGGGTCTTCCGGGTGTTTGTCTAGAATATAGCATACCAAGCCGACGGGTTCGAAAATTGACTGACACTGAATGGCGTCAGCGTTGACGCCATTCAGTGTCAAGGGTGCCGCCTGTCGTTAAGAATTGCAATAAGTTGCTCTTAAAATTTTGCGATCGCCGAACCTTGCCGCGCCAGGACGCCGCGGACGTTCGGGCATGGAGAAGCGGATCTTCCATACGCGGCTGGCGGCGTCCAACGCAGCGATTGGCGCAGGAGGATCGGCCGATCAGGCGGCCGATGCCGCCCCGGAACATCGGAGCGAGCCGAGGATCGGGGAGGCCCTGGTAGCCTCGGGGCCAGGAGGGAGGGTGGCGCGCGCCGTTACGTCCCGCGCGACAGAGCGGCGACGCCGGTGCGAGCGACTTCCACAAGACCGAGAGGGCGCATCAGATCGGCGAAGGCGTCGATCTTGTCAGGCGTCCCGGTCAGCTGGAAAACAAAGCTTTCCAAAGTGCTGTCGACCACATTGGCGCGGAAGATATCCGCAAGCCGCAGTGCCTCGACCCTTTTGTCGCCGGTTCCGGCCACCTTGAACAGCGCCAGCTCGCGTTCGACCGAACGGCCCTCGACCGTGAGATCGTGCACGTCGTGCACCGACACGATCCGGCCCAGCTGGGCCTTGATCTGTTCGATGACCTGTGGCGTGCCGGTGGTGACGATGGTGATGCGCGACAGGTGCCCCTCGTGGTCGACCTCGGCCACGGTCAGGCTGTCGATATTGTAGCCGCGCCCGGAAAAGAGCCCGATCACACGGGCCAGCACGCCGGGCTCGTTCTCCACCAGAACGGCCAGAGTGTGGGTTTCCTGAACGTCCGAAAAGGTGGGACGCAGGTTGTAGGCGGAATGACGGGACGAGCCTTTCTTGATCTTCAGAGGCGACATGGTTCTTCCTTCGGTTCGACCGCACGGGGCCGGATTTTTAGTAAAAATCCGGATCGGAAAATTTCGAATTTTCCGATCCGTTTTCTTTGCAAGAAAACGCGGCCGGTTACACCAGAACCGCGCCTTTGGACCCGATGGCGTCGTCGGTCGATGCGTCCCCGAGCAGCATCTTGTTGTGAGGCTCGCCCGACGGAATCATGGGGAAACAGTTTTCGTGCTTCTCCACCAGGCAATCGAAGATTACCGGCCCGTCGTGCTCGATCATCTCCATGATGGCGTCGTCGAGATCGGCCGGGTCCGAGCACAGGATGCCCTTGGCCCCGAAGGCCTCGGCCAGTTTGACGAAGTCGGGCAGCGCTTCGGACCAGGATTCCGAATAGCGCTCGCCGTGCAGCAATTGCTGCCATTGCCGCACCATGCCGAGGCGTTCGTTGTTGAGGATGAACTGCTTGACCGGCAGGCGGTATTGCACCGCGGTGCCCATTTCCTGCATGTTCATCAGCCACGACGCTTCGCCGGCCACGTTGATCACCAGCGCTTCGGGATGCGCCATCTGGACGCCGATCGAGGCCGGGAAGCCGTAGCCCATGGTGCCCAGCCCGCCCGAGGTCATCCAGCGGTTGGGGTCCTCGAAGCCCAGGTACTGCGCCGCCCACATCTGGTGCTGGCCCACTTCGGTGCAGATGTAGCGGTCACGTCCCTTGGTCAGCGCTTCGAGCCGGGACAAAGCATGCTGCGGCTTGATCGTCGTTTCCGAAGGCTTGAACTTCAGGCAATCGACCTTCTTCCATTCCTCGATGCTGTGCCACCATTTGGCCAGCCCCTCGCGGTTGACCTTGCGCCCGCGGGACTTCCAGACCTTGAGCACATCCTCCAGCACATGGCCGACATCGCCGATAATGGGCATGTCGACGCGGATCACCTTGTTGATCGACGAAGGGTCGATGTCGATATGCGCCTTCTTCGACCGGGGCGAAAACGCGTCCAGCCGCCCGGTGATCCGGTCGTCGAAGCGCGCGCCCACATTGATCATCAGATCGCAGCCGTGCATCGCCAGGTTGGCCTCGTAGAGCCCGTGCATGCCCAACATGCCCAGCCAGTGCTTGCCCGAGGCCGGGTAGGCGCCCAGCCCCATCAGTGTCGAAGTGATCGGGAAGCCGGTGGCGTCCACCAGTTCGCGCAGCAATTGCGATGCGCCGGGGCCCGAGTTGATCACCCCGCCGCCGGTATAGAATACCGGCCGCTCGGCGGTCTCGATCGCCTCGACCAGCTCCTGGATGGTGTCCATGTCGCCCTTGACCTGCGGCTGGTAATGGCCGACCGGGGCCTTCGGCTTGGGCGTATAGTCGGCGCTGGCGAACTGCACATCCTTGGGGATGTCGACCAGCACCGGGCCGGGACGGCCCGAGGTGGCGACGTGGAAGGCCTGATGGATGACCGAGCCGAGCTTTTCGGTGTCCTTGACCAGCCAGTTGTGCTTGGTGCAGGGGCGGGTGATGCCCACGGTGTCGGCCTCCTGAAAGGCGTCCGAGCCGATCATGAAGGTGGGGACCTGCCCCGTCAGCACCACGATCGGGATCGAATCCAGCAGCGCATCGGTCAGGCCGGTCACCGCGTTGGTGGCACCTGGGCCCGAGGTCACCAGAACCACGCCGGGCTTGCCGGTGGCGCGGGCATAGCCCTCGGCGGCGTGGACCGCGCCCTGTTCGTGCCGCACCAGAATGTGGCGGATGTCATTTTGCAGGAAAATCTCGTCGTAAATCGGCAGTACCGCGCCCCCGGGATATCCGAATACCGTGTCCACACCCTGATCCCGCAGGGCCTGAACCACCATTTTCGCTCCGGTCATTTGCCGTGTCATAAGCTTGTGTCTCCGTTTACGACGTCTTTGTTTTTGCGCATAAAAAAGCCCCCGAGGATCATCCGGGGGCGCATGGGGAACCGAAAGGGTTTCCGTTACCGGCCCATGCGCCATGTTCCTACGATGATAATCAGCGGTGCCACGATGGACGCTCCTTTGCGTTGCGCGTGGACATTATGGCGGACGCCGGGGGGCGTCAACCGCTGCAATGCCGAAAAAACGAACGCCGGGGTCGATTTTTCTTTGCATTTGTTTCGTGGGCAGGGCGTTTGCGGGACATTTTCGGAAACAAGCCCATGGCGGATCGGGAGCGAGCGCGACCGCGCGCGAAAACGTGAATTGAAGAGGAACGGGTTGTGCGGCAGAGTTGAACTCATCGGTTCACTTATTCCGCCAGGGGGCTGGCATGAAGACGCATATCACACATCGCAATTTCACCATGGCGCACGCGGCGGTTCTGGCCGCCCTGATCGGCGCGGCCTGCCTGTTGAGCCCGCTCAACGGCGGGACGCATTATCCGGTGGCACAGGCGGCCGACACGCCGGAGCACGGGGCGGTCGACACCGGCCACACCGCAATCGTGGTCCGGACTGCGGGCGCGAAAGACGGCGTGGTCTGGTTCTTCGGCGCGCGCATCAAGGCGCAGTGTGACACTGCGGCGGACCAGCCCACCGCCCTTTGAACCCAAGCCCTATCAGACGTTGACGCCGGTGCCCTGCAGCACACCGTGTTCCAGCGCATAGCGCGTCAGCCCGGCGGTCGAACTGATGCCCAGCTTGCGTTTGATGTTCTTGCGGTGAGTCTCGACCGTGCGCACCGAGATATCCAGCGACTGGGCCACTTCCTTGTTGGATTTGCCCTGCGCCAGTTGCAGCAGCACCGTCTGTTCGCGGGTTGTCAGCTGTTCGCGCACGCCGGCGGCGGGCGAAAGCGCCCCCTCGGCCCCGGTGCAAAGATAAGTGTCGCCCGTCATCACCGCGTCGATGGCGCGCTTGATTTCTTCGGTGGGGACGTCCTTGAGCACATAACCCCGCGCGCCGTGGCTCATCGCGGTCGATACGTATTCGGGCGTGTCGTGCATCGACAGCACCAGAATGCGCGTCTTGGGCTTGCGTTCCAGGATCATCTCGGTGGCCGAAAGACCGTTGAGCCCGGGCATGTTCAGATCCATCAGGATGACGTCGGGCGACAATTCGTCGAGCCGGTCGATCATCTGCCTGCCGTCCGACAGCGTGGCGAGCACCTCGATATCGTCGTAGCCCTCGAGAATCGCCTCGATCCCCTCGGCCACCATGGGATGATCGTCGACGACGACGACGCGGGTCCTTTCGGTCATGCCTGAGCCTTTCTGATGTCGGAATGCCCCGGTTCGGGGGGCAGCATATGCGTCAGCGGCACCTTGGCCTCGATCACCGTGCCGCTGCGCGACGACAGCACGCGCAGCACGCCGCCCAGCTGCTCCATGCGTTCCTGCATGTTGCGCAGGCCGATGCCGTGGCTGTCCTTGTCGGTCGCGTTCAGCCCGCGCCCGTTGTCGGAGATGCGCAAGGTGGCCCCGGTGCGGTGGCCGCGCACGTCGATCTGCACCTCGGTCGCGCCGGAATGGCGCTCGACATTGGTCAGCGCCTCCTGCGCGATGCGGTAGAGCGCGATCTTGGCGTCCTGGTCCAGCCGGTTGCGGAAGACCACGGTGTCGAACCGGGTCTCGATGCCCGTACGGGCGCGGAAATCGTCGGTCAGCGACTTGAGCGCCGGGCCGAGGCCCAGATCGTCAAGCACGCCGGGCCGCAGGTCGCGGCTGATTCGGCGCACTTCCTGAATGGCCTGGCCCAGGTTCTCGACGCCCTTTTCCAGCGTGTCCTCGGCGCGCGCGTCGCCTTGCGCGACCCTGCGGCGGGCGATGTCGAGCGCATATTTCACCCCGACGAGGATCTGGCTGATCCCGTCATGAAGTTCGCGCGCGACGCGGCTGCGTTCCTCTTCCTGCGCGTCGAAGACCCGCTGGGTCAGCTCCTTGAGCTTGGCGTCCGCCAGCCGCCGTTCGCGGATGTTGAGGATCAGCCCCGAACCGAACACCAGCAGCAGCGCCGCCAGCGTGATCGCGCCGATATAAAGGAACGTGCGCTGCACCCGCGCCTCGACCTCGGCGCGCGCGGCGGCGACGGTCTCGAGCGCATCGTCGATGAACACGCCCGTGCCGACGGCCCAGCGCCACGACGGGAAGGAGGTGACATAGGTGATCATGCGCGCCTCTTGCCCGGTCGAGGGCTTGGGCCAGAGGTGTTCGACATATCCCGCGCCAGAACGCGCGGTGTGGATGAATTCGGCCACCACCGGCGTACCCTCGCTGTCGGTGAGGTCGATGAAATTGCCGTTGATCATCTCGGTCTGGCGCGGGCTGACCAGGTTGTTGCCGTCATAATCGTAGACAAAGAAAAAGCCCTCTTCGCCATAGATCATCGCCGCAAGGATCTGCATCACCTGCTGCTTGGCCTCTTCGTCGTCGGGCGGGGCGTTGCCGTAGATAAAGTAGAACCCGTTGCGCGCCTGGGTGACGTAGTTGCGCAATTCCTGCTTTTTCGCCTCGATCAGCTGGTTCTCCAGGCTGCGGATCTCGCGGTCGGCCAGCTCCCGCGATTGCATGGCCACCAGCACGGCAATGGCGCTGACCGCCAGCACGAGCGGAACGGCCGCCAGAAGAAAGAGTTTCTGGCGGTAGCTGAGCCGGAAATGTGCAAGTCCGAGAGCCATGCGCAACGCTATCCCATCGCAACGGGGCTGTGCAATCGCGTCCGCCACGGGCGCGGCGGCGCGGTCCGGTCTGGCCCGGCAGGGCCGTTAGCGCCAACAGCGGGAGTTCTCCTGAAAATCGGTCAGATTTTCTGCCCAACTCCGTAGCAGTGGGTATTTCTTTGGCGGAAATGCCCCGCTAGGGTCCGCCGCACTGTCAACGATCCGCGCGGGCCTCGGGGGAGCCGGGATCCGCGCATCCATAAACGGGAGGACCTCTATGGATCGTCGCTCATTCCTTCGGGCATCAACCGTCGGTGCAGGCGCTGCTGCTGCAACGACGCTCGCCACGCCGCTGGTGGCGCAAAGCACCCGCACCCTGACCATGGTCACCTCGTGGCCGCGCGGCTTTGCCGTTCTGGACGACGCCGCCAGCTACTTCGAGACCATGGTGCGCGAAATGTCCGGTGGCAGCCTCGTCATCGACAAGAAAGCCCCGGGCGAACTGGTGGGCGCGCTGGAAGTGTTCGACGCCGTGTCGTCGGGCCAGGCCGACCTCTATCACTCGGCCGATTACTATTTCATCGGTCAGCACCCGGGCTACGCCTATTTCACCGCCGTGCCCTTCGGCGGCACCGCGCAGGAAGTCAGCAACTGGTACTACCACGGCGGCGGCGAAGAGCTGCACGACGAGCTGGGCATGATCTTCAACCTCAAGGGTCTGCTGGCGGGTAACTCGGGCTCGCAGTCGGGCGGCTGGTTCCGCAAGGAAATCAACTCGGCCGACGACTTCAACGGCCTCAAGTTCCGGATGCCCGGTCTGGGTGGCAAGGTGCTGGGCGAGCTCGGCGCATCGGTGCAGAACATCCCCGGCGGCGAGCTTTACCAGGCGCTGTCCTCGGGCGCGCTGGACGGTCTGGAGTGGGTGGGCCCGATGGCCGACGAACGCGCCGGCTTCCAGGAAGTGGCCAAGATCTACTACACCGCCGGCTTCCACGAGCCGGGCTCGGCGCTGGCGTCGTCGGTCAACCTCGACGTCTGGAACGAGCTGTCGGATACCCACAAGGCGATCATGCGCTACGCGTCGATGGCCACGACCCAGTACCAGCTGGCCGAAACCCTGGCCAACAACGGCGCCGCTCTGGCGCGTCTGCAGGCACAGGGCGTCAAGACGCTGCAATTCCCCGACGACGTCTGGGATGCCTTCGGCTCCGCATCGGCCAAGGTCATGGACGAGAACATGGGCGACGAGCTCTTCGCCAAGATCCGCAACTCGTTCGAAGCCAGCCTGGCACAGTCGGCGTCGTGGATTCAAAAGTCCGACGGCTACTACGTCGAACAGCGCGTGCGCGTGCTGGGCGGCTGAACCAAGCCTTGAGAACCGGAGGCCCTCTGCCCGGCAGAGGGCCTCTTTTGACGTCGGTGCCGAAATCTTTGAAAGATTTCGGTCCGATTTCTTTCAAAGAAATCGGCGCGATCCGGTTTCGGGTGCACGGAAAACGTGGGGGACATCATGGAAGAAGAGGCCACGGGATCGGCCATCGGAGCGCTGGGGGACGGCATCCTTTGGGTGCTGACCAACATTGCCATGGCGTTTTACAATTTCGGCTACGCCATAACGCATCCGCAGCTCTGGCTGGACTGGTCGGACAAGGAAGCCGTGATGCGCTTCATCTACTACGGCGGGTCGGTCGAATTTTTCTTCGTTGTCTTCACCGCTTTCCTGGTGATGACCGCGGTCGGGATGTACAACAACCGCTTCATGTGGGGCGCCGTTCGGGTGCTGGAGGGGTTCGCCAACACCGTCGGGCGCCTGTTCGC
Source organism: Aestuariicoccus sp. MJ-SS9 (assembly GCF_032586235.1). NCBI lineage: Bacteria > Pseudomonadati > Pseudomonadota > Alphaproteobacteria > Rhodobacterales > Paracoccaceae > Aestuariicoccus > Aestuariicoccus sp. MJ-SS9. The sequence goes on along the minus strand of NZ_JAWHTD010000008.1, from coordinate 91,304 downwards.
CTGGGCGGGTCTTCTGATGGTGCTGCAGCAGGTCATCATCGTCTTCATGCAGCGCATCTTCACCCGGCCCGATATCTCTATCGGCTTCGGCATTCCGCTGCAGTTCGACATCTCGTGGTATGCCGAAGAGCTCAAGCTCTACAACGCCCTCGTGGTTTCGCTCTGCCTGACCTACACCTTCGTGCAGGGCGGCCATGTGCGCGTCGACCTGGTCTACAGCGCGGTGCGCTTCCGCACCAAGAAGGTGATCGACATGTTCGGGTCGCTCTTCTTCATGATGCCGATGGCGGTGCTGATCTGGATGTATTCCTGGTACTTCCTGTGGCGGCACCTGATCGTGCCCAAGCCTTCGGCCTCCGACCAGCTCGACCGTCTGCTGATGAAATCGCGCGCGCTGCGCTGGAACGTCGAGACCATCGGCTTCAGCCCCAACGGCTTTACCGGCTACTTCCTGTTCAAGATCCTCATGGTCGCGCTGGTCGGTATGATCTTCATCCACGCCATCGCCTATTTCTTCCGTTCGTATCTGGAATGGAAAGAGGGTGAGGAAAGCGAAAACAAGTATCTCGACAAAGACGTGCTCGAAGAGGGTGAAGAGCCCTACGATCACGCAGAATTTTAAGGGGCAACGCTATGCTGTTCGGACTTGATGGCGTCGAGATTGGCCTGATCATCGTCTTTCTCACGCTCTTTTCCGCGATCCTGTCGGGCTTTCCGGTGGCCTTCGCCATCGGCGGTGCGGGGGTCATATCCTTCGGGATCATCGCCGCGCTCGACAGTGCGGGCCTGCTGATCCACCAGGCCATCGACACCGGGTCTGACGCCTATTCGGCGCTGGTGTCGAGCGGGGTGAAACCGGATCTGATCTCGATCTTCCGTTACCCCGACCTGCCGCGCATGGCCGAACCGGTGTTCCCGCAGGGCTGGGAATACGCGCTCGACCGCAATGTCAGCTTCATCGTCAACCGCATCAACGAGCGGGTCATCGCCGGGCAGAGCATCGAGACCCTGCTGGCGGTGCTGATGTTCGTGCTGATGGGCATCGTGCTGGAGCGCTCGAAGATCGCGAACGATCTGCTGACCACCATGGCGCGGGTTTTTGGCCCGTTGCCGGGCGGTCTGGCCGTGTCCATCGTCGTTGTGGGCGCGTTCCTCGCCGCCTCGACCGGGATCGTCGGCGCGACCGTGGTCACCATGGGCCTGCTGGCGTTGCCGACGATGCTGCGGAACAACTATTCGCCAGAGCTGGCCACGGGTGTGATCGCCGCGTCGGGGACGCTGGGGCAGATTATCCCGCCATCGATCGTGATCGTTCTGCTGGGAACGCTGGCTGGCGACCTCTACTCGGCCGCGCAGGAGAACCGCGCCATCGAGGCCGGCTGCACCGACGCGCTGACCTATCTGGGCGAACCCGCGGTGGTGTCTGTCGGCACGCTCTTCCAGGCGGCGCTGCTGCCGGGGATCATGCTGGCGGGGCTCTATGCCGCCTATGCCTTTGGCTTTGCCATGCTCAACCCGTCCAAGGCGCCTGCCGTTGAACTGGGTGCGTCCAACAACGAGCCGGTCACACGAGGTGAGGCCTTTACCTGGTTCCTCGGCGTGCCGATCGGCCTGATCGCGGGCGTCATGCTGCTGGCCAACGTGGGCGTCGTGGGCAACCAGTCGACCACCGTGTCCAGCTTTTCGGACATCGGCGAGGCGGCCAGCCTGCGCACCAACGTGTCCGAGGATTGCCAGGCGTCGATGATCGAGCTTCACGGGCAAGAGGCCTGGGACACCGCCATCGCCCAGCAGGCCGTGATCGACTCGTCGGGCGGCGCGACCGAAAGCACCCGCCTGACGCCCGAAGAGATCGAGGCCGCCCGCGCCGATCTGGTGGCCAGTGCCGCCCCCATCGGGACCGGTATCGCGATCCTGACGGTGATGCTGGGGCTGATCCTGGCGGTGGCGCGTGGCGTGTCGCCGTCCGCCGACCCTATGCCGCTGCTGGTCGGGGCCGGGGGGCTGGTGCTTGGTCTTCTGGTCGACATCATAGCCCTTGGCCCGCTGACCACGCCCGGCACCACAGTCGTGCTGATGGTGATCCCGTGGCTGATCGCGCTCTGGGGCTGTATGCACGCGGTCAAACGCCTGTCGCAGAACGAACTGATCCGCGTGGTCTTCCCGCCGCTGGTTCTGATCGTGGCGGTGCTGGGCTCGATCCTGGGCGGCATCACCAACCCCACGCCCGCCGCGGCGCTGGGTGCGGCCGGTGCGATCATGCTGGCGGCCTACCGCAAGCTGAAAGAGCAGGACCGCAGCCCCAAGGTGATCATCTGGTCGACCCTTGCGGTGATCGTGATGATCCTCGTGGGCATCAACTTCGATCTGCGCATCAACACCGACGAGGTCGGGTTCGAATCCTGGGTGGCGTTCTTCTTTGCCTATGCCGCCTATCTCTATGCGCTCTTCGGGTTGCTGTTCAGCTGCTGGATCCTGTTCAAGTCGGGGGTTCTGACCCCGGCGGTGCGCGAGACCGCCAAGGTGACCAGCATGGTCTTTACCATCCTGATCGCCAGCCAGCTGTTGAACCTTGTGGTGATCTCTTTCGGGGGCGAGCATTACATCCAGGACTTCCTCAAGAGCTTCGATAACGAGTTCAAGGTCTTCCTGATCGTGATGCTGGTGCTCTTCATCCTCGGCTTCGTTCTGGACTTCCTCGAGATCATCTACATCGTCGTGCCCATCGTGGGGCCGGTGATCTATGGCGGATCGTTCGATCCCAAATGGGTGACGATCATGATCGCGGTGAACCTGCAGACCTCGTTCCTGACGCCGCCCTTCGGCTTTGCGCTGTTCTATCTGCGCGGGGTCGCGCCGAAAGAGGTCACCACCGGCCATATCTACCGCGGCGTGGTGCCTTTTGTGCTGATCCAGGTGGTGGGGCTTTCGATCCTGTGGTTCTTCCCGGGCATCGTCACGATCCTGCCCGATCTGATGAACTGACGGGGCCACCCCGAAACCAGAAAAGGCCGCCCTTCGAGGCGGCCTTTTTCATGTCTGTAGAGCGCTACCCGTCCGGGCCGGCTCATGGTCGAGAATGTGGTGCAGCGCGGTCGGCCCGCGTGGCGCTCAGCCCAGCCGGTCCGGCAGGGCGATATTGGCGACCTGTTCGGCGATGGGATCGTTGGACAGCGGATGGGTGTCGGCACTGTGGGCCTTGGGGTCGTCCAGCCGCTGCCACGCGCCACGGCTGTAAATCTCGAGCGCGTCGAACTGCGCCTTGTAGCCCATCTTGTCGCTGCCGGGCACCCAATAGCCCAGGTAGACATAGGGCAGACCAGCCTCGCGCGCGATCTCGACATGGTCGAGGATCATCCAGGTGCCCAGCGATTGCCGCTGCAGATCGGGGTCGTAGAAGGAATAGACCATCGACAGCCCGTCATCGAGCACATCGGTCAGGCACACGGCCGCCAGATGCTTGTTGGTGTCGGTGTATTCCACCACACGCGACCGGATCGGCGTTTCCTCGATCATCGCGGCGAATTCGAAGACGTCCATATCGGCCATGCCGCCATCGGCATGGCGAAGGTCTAGGTAACGGCGGAAGAGGTCGTATTGCGCCTCGGTCGCCCAGGGGCTCGAGGCGCGGCGCGCCAGATGGGCGTTGCGGCGGATGGTGCGGCGCTGGCCCTTGGACGGCTTGAACCGCTGCACGTCGATCCGCGCCGAAAGACACGCCGCGCAATCCGAACAGGACGGACGGTAAAGCACGTTCTGCGACCGGCGAAAGCCCTGCTTGGATAGGGCATCGTTCAGCCGGTCGGCGTTTTCGCCCTGAAGCGCGGTGAACAGCTTTCGCTCCATCCGGTCCGGAAGATACGGACAGGGCTGCGGGGCCGTCACATAGAATTGCGGCGCAAGAGGCAGCGAATGGCGCATTTGGATCCCGAGGGTCAGCTGGTCGGATCAAAGCCTAGCAACGAATTTCGTCGCCGCCAACCCCTTCCGCCATCGCGGTTTTCGGGGAGGCGGCGACCCGCCGCTCAGGCGCGGCGGTTGATCATCGCGGTGCCCAACCCCATGTCCGTCAGGCTTTGACCGCGCTCGGAGGTGACGATCGTCACGATCGACACGAACTGGATCAGCGGGATCGACATCGACACGGTGTATCCAAGCGTGTGCAAAAGCGCCGTGCCGCCGTCCAGCCGCCGCCCGTAGGCATCGCGCAGCTCGATCGCCATCAGGCGCATGCCCCAGGTGGCCGATCCGCCCGCGATGGTGGCCGCGCGATAGACGAAGCCCACCACCAGGAACAGGAACGGCAGGAAGAAAAGGCCGATGAAGGCGGTCATGACGACGACCGGCACCACCAGCGCCAGGATCAGAATCGAGTCGATCACCCAGGCCAGCGCGCGTTTCAGCGTGACGTCGGCGTAAAACTCCGCCTGCGTCACCGGATCGGGCAGGTGATCTGTCGGGGTGGCGTAACGGTTCATGTCTTCTCTCTCGGGCAAGGGCCGGGGCCCGTTTTGCGGGCCCCGGTCGTAGGTGTCAAATCAGGCGTCTTCGTCTTCGCGCGTGGCTTCCCGGGCCTTGCGGGCGCGGTCGTCCATGAACTGGTCGAACTCGGCCTTGTCCTTGGCTTCGCGGAGGCGCTCGAGGAACGCCTCAAAGCTTTCCTGTTCTTCCTCCAGCCGGCGCAGCGTTTCGGCCTTGTAGGCGTCAAAGGCGCTGTTGCCACTGGATTTCATCGCCGTAAAGGCGTGGCGGGTGCGGTTCGAGCCGCGGCAGGATTTCGAAAACATGCGTTTGCTCCAGATCAGGTAGGCCAGAAGGGCAAGACCGACGGGCCAGAAGAAGATGAAACCAAGCACCATGGCCGCGATCCAGGCACCCTTGCCCTTGTGATCCAGCCAGGCCTCGGCACGCGTCAGCCAGCCGGAATGGGCAGGCAGCGGGGCGTTTTGTGCGACGGTGGTCATTTTGGTCTCCGTTTCTCTGTCGTGTGTCTCGGTGTTAATGTGAATGCTTTTCACATCACACTAGATCGGGATCAGAGCCGGAGCCTTCAAGGGTCAATGTGAACGTTTTTTACATTTTCTTGCTATGGGTTTGTTTTCATAGTTAAAATCCTATGAATTTTCAGGGGTTATCAGGCCGTGAAGCGGGCCGGAACGGCGTCTGTCAGGGCGACCAAAGCCTCCGGCGCGATGGGAAAGACATGCCGCGGCGTGCCTGCTGCCGCCCAGAGCAGGTCGAACGCCATCAGCCTGGGGTCGATCCAGGCGCGCACCGGGGTCAGGTGCCCGACCGGCGACACGCCCCCGATGGCAAAGCCGGTCTGCGCGCGCACCTGCGCCGCATCCGCCCGCACCAGCGGCTCGCCCACCGCCGACGCCGCCAGCGCCGGATCGACCCGGTTGCCGCCCGCCGTCAGCAGCAGCACCACGTCGCCGGTCGTGGCGGTGCCGAAAATCATGGATTTCGCGATCTGGTCGAGGTGACAGCCGACGCTGTCCGCGGCCTCGCCAGCCGTGCGGGCCTGCCCCACATCTCGGATGTCCGGGGCGATCCCGGCGGCTTCCAGCGCCGCGCGCACACGTTTCAGGCTCTTGCTCATGCGGCGCACCGTGGCGCAGCGCGCGGGCTGCCGCAAGTGGCCCATTGCGCTTTGCCGCGCCGCGTGGCCTTCTGCCGCCATGTGCTTTCGCGACCGTATCACGCGCCTGCCGCGCCCCTATGAGCCCGACCGCGCCGAAGAGGCCTGCGCCTTCGTGCCCTGGGCCGAGGGCCCCGTGGCCGAGCTGATCGCGGGCACGGCGGGCAGCTCGCCCTATCTTCGCACGCTGATCGAAAAAGAGGGCGGCTGGCTCGAGGCGGCGATGGACGCGCCCGAACGCGCCTTCGACGCTGTCTGCGCCGACATCCGCGCGGCCCCGCCCGACACCATCGGCGTCACGCTGCGGCAGGCCAAGCGGCGGGTCGCGCTGCTGATCGCGCTGGCCGATCTGGCCGGCGTCTGGCCGCTGGAGGAGGTGACAGGCCGTCTGACCGATTTCGCCGATCTGGCCGCGACCAGCGCGCTCCGCGCCGCCATCGGCGTCGAGATCCGGCGCAAGAAACTGCCCGGCCAGACCGAAGACGACATCGACACTGCCGGCGGCATGGTGGCGCTGGCCATGGGCAAGATGGGCGCGCATGAGCTCAACTACAGTTCCGACATCGACCTGATCTGCCTCTTCGACGAGACCCGCTTCGATCCCGGCGATTACCACGAGGCCCGCGCGAGTTTCGTGCGCGCGACCCGCAAGATGGCCACCACGCTGAGCGACCTGACCGGCGAGGGCTATGTCTTTCGCACCGATCTGCGGCTGCGCCCCGATCCGTCGGTGACGCCCGTCTGCATGGCGATGGAGGCCGCCGAGCGGTATTACGAAAGCCTCGGGCGGACCTGGGAACGCGCGGCCTATATCAAGGCGCGCCCGGCGGCGGGCGATCTTGCGGCGGGGCGGCGGTTTCTGGAAACGCTGCGGCCCTTCGTCTGGCGCAAACACCTCGATTTCGCGGCCATCCAGGACGCCCACGACATGCGCCTGCGCATCCGCGAACACAAAGGGCTGGGCGGGCCGATCACACTGCCGGGCCACAACATGAAGCTGGGGCGCGGCGGCATCCGCGAGATCGAGTTCTTCACCCAGACCCGCCAGATCATCGCCGGCGGGCGCGACCCGGATCTGCGGGTGCGCGGCACGGTCGAGGGGCTGCGGGTGCTGGCGTCCAAAGGGTGGGTGCCCGAAGGGGTGGCCGAGACGCTGGTCGCGCATTACCGCGCCCACCGCGAGGTCGAACACCGGGTCCAGATGGTCCGCGACGCCCAGACCCATGACCTGCCGCAATCGGACGACGGCTTTGACCGGCTGGCCTGCCTCATGGGCACCGACAGCGCCAGCCTGCGCGCCGATCTGAGCGCGCGGCTGGCCGAGGTGCACGAGCTGACCGAGGGCTTCTTCGCCCCCGGCACCGAAGACGCCGCCGCGCCGCAGGCGCTGGATCAAAGCGAGATTCCCAAGCGCTGGCCCAGCTATCCCGCGCTGCGTTCGGAACGGGCGGTTGGCATCTTCAACCGGCTCAAGCCTGAAATCCTGCGGCGGCTGGAAAAGGCTGCGCGCCCCGAAGAGGCGCTTGTCGCCTTCGACGGCTTTCTCGAAGGCCTGCCGGCGGGCGTGCAGCTTTTCTCGCTTTTCGAGGCCAATCCGCAGCTTATCGACCTGCTGGTGGGGATCGTCAGCGTCTCGCCCGATCTGGGGCGCTATCTGGCGCGGAATTCGGGCGTTTTCGACGCGGTGATCGGCGGCGATTTCTTTAGCCCCTGGCCGGGGGCGGCGGTGTTGGAGGCGATGCTGCGCGAACAACTGGCCCGCGACGACGATTACGAGCGCAAGCTCGACACCGCGCGGCGTTGGGGCAAGGAATGGCATTTCCGTGTCGGTGTGCACCTGCTGCGCGGGCTGATGGACACCGAGGAGGCGGGCCGCGCCTATGCCGATCTGGCCCAGGCGTCGCTGGCCGCCCTCTGGCCCGAGGTCGTGGCGCGATTCGCCGAAAAGCACGGGCGCCTGCCCGGGCGCGGTGCGATCGTGCTGGGGATGGGCTCGCTGGGCGCTGCGCGGCTGCATGCGCGGTCCGATCTGGATGTGATCGTGATCTACGACCCCGAGGACGACGAGGCCTCGGACGGGCGGCGGCCCTTGCCCGCGCGCACCTATTACGCGCGGCTGACGCAGGCGATGATCACCGCGATGACCGCGCCGATGGCCGAGGGGCGGCTTTACGAGGTCGACATGCGGCTGCGGCCCTCTGGCAACCAGGGGCCGGTGGCGACCTCGTGGAAGGCCTTCCAGACCTACCAGCGGACCGAGGCCTGGGTATGGGAACATCTGGCGCTGACCCGCGCCCGGCCGGTGGCGGGGTCCGAGACGCTGGCGCGGGATGTGGAGAGTTTCCGGCGGAGCTTGCTGGGTGAGGCGCGGGACCGGGACGCGGTGCTGCGCGAAGTGGCCGTCATGCGCGCGCGCATCGCCGAGGCCAAAGGCGCCGGCGATCCCTGGGATCCCAAGCTGGGGCGCGGGCGGATGCAGGACATCGAACTGGTGGCGCAGGCGGGCGCGCTTTTGTCCGGGGCGTCGCCGCGCAACGCGACCGACGGACTTCAGGCGGCGGCGACCTGCGGCTGGCTGACGGCGGCCGAGGCCGATCACCTGGCGGCGACATACCGGCTCTGCTGGGCGCTGCAGATCGGTGCGCGGCTGATCCGCGAGACCGCCCTCGATCCGGAGGATCTGGGCGAGGCCGGCTGCGCCTTTCTGCTGCGGCTGACCGATGCGCCGGATATGCCCGCCCTGGCGTCGCGGCTAGAGCAGATGGCCGCGCGGGCGGCTGCCATCATCGACGCGGCGCTGCCGGAGGATGACACGCGATGAGAAAAGGGGATGCGACGGACCCGAAGGGCCTGATCGCCGAAAGTTACGCCATCGACGGCATCAGCTATTCCGAATGCCGGTCGATCTTTCTGGATTGGGCGCTGGCGGTGCCGGTGGATGCCGACACCGCCACGCTGATCGCCGAATTGCTGGCGCGGCACGGGGCCGAGGGGCACCCGATGACGCAGGTGCTGCGCGAAGGGCAAGAGGCCATGGCCCGTCCCAGACGCCGCGGCGGCTGGCGTTCCCGCCCGCGCCAGGCGTAACCTCGCCCCGGACCTGATCCGGGGCCTCGTGGCGGGCGCCGGACGCCCCGGAGCGGGGTCCGGGGCAGGGTTGCGTCAGCGGGGCAGGGCGGCGGCTTCGCGGGCGAGGGCTTCGATCCCGGCCCAGTCGCCCTTGGCGATCAGCTCTTTCGGTGCGACCCAGCTGCCGCCGACGCAGAGCGTGTTGGAGAGCGAAAGGTACTCGCCCGCGTTCTTCAGCGACACGCCGCCCGTGGGGCAGAAGCGGACCTGCGGGATCGGCGCGCCGATGGCCTTGAGCGCGGGTACGCCGCCATTGGCCTCGGCGGGGAAGAATTTCTGTACCGAATAGCCGCGTTCCAGCAGCCGCATTGCCTCGGACGCGGTGGCAGCACCCGGCAGCAGTGGAAGGCCCGCGCTTTCGCAGGCCTCGAGCAGGGTGTCGGTCGCGCCGGGCGAGACGCCGAAACGCGCGCCGGCCTCTTGCGCGGCGTGCACGTCCGACGGGGTCAGCAGCGTGCCCGCGCCGACCACCCCGCCCTCGACCTTGGCCATTTCGCGGATCACGTCGAGTGCCGCGTCGGTGCGCAGGGTGACCTCGAGCACGGGCAGGCCGCCGCGGACCAGCGCCTCGGCCAGAGGGCGGGCGGTGGCGGCGTCGTCGATGACCAGCACCGGGATCACCGGGGCAAGGCGGCAGAGGCGTTCGGTTTCAAGGCTTGCGGCGAGGGGCGTGAGCATGTTCGGACCTTTGCGTTCTGGGGCCGGCGGCGGAGCCTCCGGCGGGAGTATTTTTGCCAAGAAGAAGCAGGGGGCGTGGTGTCAGACGACCACGCCCGCGCCCTTGGAGGCAAGACCGACATTGGCGCGGAAGACCTCGAATATCTCGCGGCCGACGCCGTGGCCGTTGCCGGAAAGATCGGCGGTGACGGGCTCGCGCTTGTCGAAATCCGGGGCCAGGCATTCGATCGTGCCCGCGACCGCGTCGACCCGGACAATATCGCCATCGCGGACCCGGGCGAGCGGGCCGCCGTCGGCGGCCTCGGGGCAGACGTGGATGGCCGAGGGGACCTTGCCGCTGGCGCCCGACATGCGGCCGTCGGTCACGAGCGCCACCTTGAGGCCGCGGTCCTGCAGCACCGCCAGTGTGGGCGTGAGCCCGTGCAGTTCCGGCATGCCGTTCGAGCGCGGCCCCTGGAAGCGCACGACGATCACCGTGTCAGAGGTGAATTCGCCGGCCTTGAAAGCGGTCTTGACCGCCGCCTGGTCGTGGAAGACGCGGGCCGGGGCCTCGATCACGTGGCGTTCGGGCGCGACGGCGGAGGTTTTCATCATGCCGTGGCCGAGGTTGCCGTAAAGCTGCTTGAGCCCGCCGGTGGCCTGGAAAGGGTCGGTGGCGGGGCGCAGGATGCGGTCGTTCTGGGTTTCCTTGGGCCCATCGGTATAGACCACGCGGCCGTCGCGGATCTGCGGCTCGCGGGTGTAGAGCGACAGGCCGTCGCCCGCGACGGTCTTGACGTCCTCGTGCAGGAGGCCCGCCGAGAGCAGCTCGCCCATCATGTATTGCAGCCCGCCCGCGGCGTGGAAGTGGTTCACGTCCGCCAGCCCGTTGGGATAGACCTTGGCCATCAGCGGCGTCACCGACGAGATATCGTCGAAATCCTCGAGCTCGAGCGCGATGCCGGCGGCGCGCGCCATTGCCGGAAGGTGCATCACCAGGTTGGTCGAGCCGCCCGTGGCCATGAGCCCCACGATACCATTGACGAAGGCCTTGGCGTCGAGGATGTCGCAGACCGGGCGATAATCGTTGCCCAGGTTGGTGATCTCGAGCGCGCGTTCGGTGCCGGCCACCGTCAGCGCTTCGCGCAGCGGGGTTCCGGGATTGACGAAGGAGGCGCCGGGCAGGTGCAGGCCCATGAACTCCATCAGCATCTGGTTGGAATTGGCGGTGCCGTAGAAGGTGCAGGTGCCGGGCGAGTGATAGGAGGCCATCTCGGCCTCCATCAGCCTGTCGCGGCCCACCTCGCCGGCGGCGAACTGCTGGCGCACCTTGGCCTTTTCGTCGTTGGGCAGGCCCGAGGGCATGGGACCGGCGGGCAGGAAGATGCCGGGGATATAGCCGAAGGTGGCCGCGCCGATCACGAGGCCCGGCACGATCTTGTCGCAGACGCCCAGATAAAGCGCGCTGTCGAAGACGTTGTGCGACAGCGCCACGCCCGCGGCCAGCGCAATCACGTCGCGCGAAAAGAGCGACAGCTCCATCCCGACCTGGCCCTGGGTGACGCCATCGCACATGGCCGGGACCCCGCCCGCGACCTGCGCGGTGCCGCCCTGCGCGCGGGCGGCGGCGCGGATGATGTCGGGGTATCTTTCGAACGGCTGATGCGCCGAGAGCATGTCGTTATAGGCGCTGACGATCCCTATATTGGGCGCGCGCCCGGTGGCGAGCGCATCCTTGTCCTCGCCCATCGCCGCATAGGCGTGGGCCTGGTTGCCGCAGGTCAGATGGGCGCGGCGCGGGCCTTCGTCGGCGGCGCGGCGCATCCGGTCGAGATAGGTGCCGCGCATGTCGGCCGAACGGGTCTCGATCCGCTCTGTCACTTCGGCGATGGTGGCGTTGAGTGTCATGGCGTCCTCCCTCAGGTGTCGCGTTGGGCGCGGGATACCCCGGTTAGCGCTAACAGTAAAGGTCCCCCGGTTTGATTTCCTGCGGCAAAGCGCCCCCGGCGCCGCAGGATTGGTGCGCAGATGGAAACGCATTGGGCGCCAGAAAGAAACACTGCTTTTGCCTCAAATCCGACCGAATTGCCGGTGATTCTCCTCGATGGAAAGCCGCGCCGGAGAGCGCGGGCTGGATCGAGAGGGTGAGAAATGAAACTTCTTCGGATCATGGCGCTGATGGGCGTGGCGGCGGGGCTGTCGGCCTGCGCGCAGGTGGACACCGCGATGCGCAACGCGCCGTTCGAGACGCTGCCGAGCGAGGCGGTCGTGCCGGTCAGCATACCGGCCGATCACGCCGAAATCCCCATGACGTCGCTGGACCCCGCGACATTGCCCGCGGCCCGCCCGCTGCCCGACAGCCCCGGCTACCGGTCGGCGTCGGCGCTTGGCATCGGCGAGGTCAAGATCGTGGTGCCGCAGGATCTCAAGGTGTCCGAGGCCAATCTCTTTTATCCCTGGGGCGACATCGTCTGGCGCGGTGATCCTTACGGCAACCGCAAGGAACAGGTGGCGGCGATCTTCCGCGACGCGCTGGAGCGCGCCAGGCCCGACACCGCAGGGGCGCGCGTTGCAACGGTCGAGATCACGCTGCGCCGGTTCCATTCGGTCAGCGAAAAGACCCGCTATTCCATCGGAGGGGTGCACAACATCGTTTTCGACCTGGTGCTGCGCGATCCCGAAAGCGGCGCGGTGCTGCGCGAGGTGAAGGAACTCAGGACCAATCTGAATGCGCTGGGCGGCGAGCGGGCCAAGGCGGCGGACCGTCAGGGGCTGACGATGAAGGAACGCATCGCGCGGCATCTGCGGCAGGTCTTTGTGGCCGAGCTGACCCACCCCGGCGGCTACAAGAACGTCGGGCCCCGGCTGGCGCAGGCGGCGGGCCAGATATAACCGGGCTTTCCCCCGGACGAGGCCAAGGATAGAGAGGGCGGTATGACACCGCCCTCTTTGCCCGTTGTACGTCTCAAGCCCAAGGCCAATGCCCGCGCGATCCGCCGCGGGTTTCCCTGGGTCTATGCCAATGAACTGGTCGTTGACCGGCGCACCAAGGCGCTGGTGCCCGGCACGGTCGCCCTGCTGGAGGATGCCGAGCGAACGGCCCTGGGGCTGGTCGCGGTCAACCCGGCCTCGCGGATCGTCTGCCGGATGCTCGACCGCGAGGGCGCGGCAGTGCCGGATCGCGACTGGTTCGCCGCACGGCTGGCCCGCGCGCTGGAATTGCGCGAGCGGCTCTTCGAGGCGCCCTACTACCGGCTGATCCATGCCGAGGCCGACGGGCTGCCCGGCGTGATCATCGACCGGTTCGGCGACATCGCGGTGGTGCAGCCCAACGCGGCATGGGCCGATGTGCTGCTGGAGCCGTTGGTCGAGGCGCTGGTCGAGGTCACGGGCGTGACAACGGTGCTGAAGAACGCGGGCGGGCGTGGGCGGCAGCTGGAAGGGCTTGACGATGCGGACGCGGTGCTGCGTGGTGCGGCGCCCGATGCGCCGGTGCCGGTGGGGATGAACGGGGCCACTTACATGGCCGATCTGACCGGCGGTCAGAAGACCGGGCTGTTCTATGATCAGCGGCCCAATCATGCCTTCGCCGCGCGTCTGGCGCGGGATGCGCGGGTGCTCGACGTCTTCAGCCATGTGGGCGGCTTCGCGCTGGCGTCGCTGGCGGGGGGCGCTGTGTCGGCGCTGTCGGTGGACGGCTCGGCCCCGGCGCTGGCGCTGGCCCAAGAGGGCGCGCGCCGGATGGGGGCGGAGGCGCGCCTCGCCACGCGGCAGGGCGATGCGTTCGACGTGCTGGGCGCGCTGGGCGACGAGGCGGCGCGGTTCGATCTGGTGATCTGCGACCCGCCCGCCTTTGCGCCGGCCAAACCGGCGCTCGATGCCGGGCTGCGCGCCTATGAGCGCGTGGCGCGGCTGTCGGCGGGACTGGTGGAGGAGGGCGGCTTTCTGGTGCTCTGCTCGTGCTCGCACGCGGCCGATCTGACGGCCTTTACCGGTGCCTGCCTGCGCGGCATCGGACGCGCCGGGCGGCGCGCGCAGCTGATCCACACCGGGCAGGCGGGGCCTGACCATCCGCTGCTGCCGCAGCTGGCTGAAAGCGGCTATCTCAAGGCGCTGTTTTTCCGGCTGTGAAGGTTCTGATCGACACCTGCGTGCTTTATCCGACCGTGATGCGCGAGGTGGTGCTGGGCGTGGCGGCGACCGGCGCCTTCACGCCGCTCTGGTCGGCGCGCATCCTCGAGGAATGGGCCCGCGCCGCGCGCAAGCTGGGCCCGGGGGGCGAGGCGCAGGCGCGCGGCGAGATCGCCACGCTTGGCGCGGCATGGCCGGGGGCCGAGATGACCTGGCCGCCATCGCTCGAGGCGCGGCTGTGGTTGCCGGACCCGGCCGATGTGCATGTGCTGGCCGCCGCCATCGCCGGGTCGGCGGATCTGATCCTGACACTGAACGCGTCGGATTTTCCACGCAACGTGCTGGCCGAGGAAGGGCTGAGCCGCGCCGATCCCGACGCCTTTCTGCTGGGGTGCTGGCAGGCCGATCCCGAGGGCGTCGGACAGGTCTGCGAGCGGGTGCTGGCCGAGGCGCGGCGGCTGTCGGGCGAGGACTGGCAGATGCGCGCGCTTTTGAAAAAAGCGCGCCTGCCGCGGCTCGGCAAGGCGCTGGGCTAGGCGGGGCGCTCGTCAAGCCCTTGCGGCCTTTCCTCGCGACGGCTCACGTTCCCGACAGGGGCGCGTAACACGGCTGGCGGCAGGGGCCGCGGGCTGCTAGCGCTCTGGAAAACCAAGGAGCTTGCCGGTGTCCGCCATGTCCCTCGCCGCTGCGTTCGGCGTCATCGTTCTGTTGAGTTTCTGGGCCGCGCCGCGCCGCGCCACGGTCGAGGGATTTTTCGGCGGGTTGGGGGCGGACGGGCGCGCGCCGGGGCTCTGGACGCTGGTGCTGAGCCAGGTGACCACCTGGATTTTCGCGCGCTCGCTGATGAATTCGGCCATCCTGGGCTATTACTACGGCATTGCCGGCACTTTGGCCTATGCCGCCTATTACGGGTCGTTCCTGAGCGGCGGCTATATCGTGGCGCGGCTGCGTGCGCACGGCGCAAGGTCGATGCAGGACTGGCTGCGCGACGAATACGGCGCGGCGGGCACCGGGGCCTATAACCTGGTGATCGCGCTCAGGCTCTTGTCCGAGGTGTTCGCCAACCTGCTGGTGGTGGGGCTGATCTTTGCCGCGGTCGCGCCGGGCAGCGATCTGGCCGCGATCGTGGTCGTGGCGGCGCTGGCGCTGGCCTATTCCGCCTGGGGCGGTCTGAGTGCGGCGCTGCGGACCGACGTGGTTCAGATGGTGCTGTTCCTGGGGGTCTTCGCGCTGGCCTTTGCCGCGTTGGTGCTGAGCCCGGGCTTTTCGCTGGGCGCGGTGGTGACGGCGCCCGGTGTCTCGGGCGGCTATCTGGGATGGGTGCTGCTGGCGGTGGCGGCGTTGCAGGTGTTTTCCTACCCGGCGCACGACCCGGTGATGATGGACCGCGGTTTCATCGCGGATGAGGCGACGACGCGCGCGTCCTTCCTGCATGCCTTCTGGATTTCGGCGCTTTGCATCCTGGCCTTCGGGGCCTTCGGCATCCAGGCGAGCCTGGTGGGCGCGGCCTATGAGGGCCAGCTGATCGGCACCTGGGGCGCGATGTTCCCCGCGCCGGTTTTTGCGGCGCTGATGCTGTCGCTGCTGGTCTCGGCGCTGTCGACGCTGGATTCGGCGCTTTCCTCGGCGGCGCGGCTGGTGGTC
Source organism: Aestuariicoccus sp. MJ-SS9 (assembly GCF_032586235.1). NCBI lineage: Bacteria > Pseudomonadati > Pseudomonadota > Alphaproteobacteria > Rhodobacterales > Paracoccaceae > Aestuariicoccus > Aestuariicoccus sp. MJ-SS9. The sequence continues at coordinate 76,102 of NZ_JAWHTD010000008.1, read as the reverse complement.
GAAGAGCTGCGCCTGGCGCCCCGGTCGCTGCTGGGCGGGCGGCTGGCGATGGCGGTCTTTGCACTGGCGGGCACGGGCCTGACGCTCTGGGGCAGCCAGACTTTGTTCGACGCAGTGGCGGTCAGCGGCACGGCGAGCCTCTTTCTGACGCCGGTCTTGATCGTCGGGCTGGTGCTGCGGCGGCGGATCGCCGTCTGGGCCTATCTTGCGGCCTGGGGCGCGGCGATGGCGGGGGCGGCGGTCTATTTCGCGCGCGGCACGGCCTGGGGGGCGGCGATCCTGCCGGAGGGGCACAAATACGAGCAGCTCTTCGCGATCTGCCTCGTGGTGCTGATCGCCGGGTTCGCGGCGGTGCTGTTGGGCAGCCGGAGGGTTGCAGCCGCCAAGGCGGGCTGATACGGCTGCTTCGCAAATCCGATGGTTTCCATCGGGAATAGACGCGAGGCATCAAGGCAACCGTGAGCGCGCCGGTCCCAAGGCTTGAAATCCGCAATCTGACCCGCCGCTTCGATGGCAAGGCGGTGGTCGATGACGTGTCGCTGACGATCCAGCCGGGGCATGTGACCTGCCTGCTGGGCCCGTCGGGCTGCGGCAAGTCGACGACGCTGCGGATGATCGCCGGGGTCGAGATGCAGGACAGCGGCACCATCCATGTGGACGGCGCGCTGATTTGCGACACGGTGTTCCGGGTGCCGCCCGAGCGGCGCTCGATCGGGCTGATGTTCCAGGATTTCGCGCTGTTCCCGCATCTCAGCGTGGGCGAGAACGTGGCCTTTGGCCTGAGCGGGTCGGGGTCGGAAAAGCGCGCGCGGTCGCTGGCGCTGCTGGAACGGGTCGGGCTGGGGCATTTCATCGACGAATATCCGCATCAGTTGTCTGGCGGCGAGCAGCAGCGCGTGGCGCTGGCGCGCGCGCTGGCGCCTCAGCCGCGGATCATGCTGATGGACGAGCCGTTTTCGGGGCTCGACAACCGGCTGCGCGACGGCATCCGAGACGAGACCCTGGCGCTGTTGAAGGAAGAGGGGACCAGCGTTCTGCTGGTCACGCACGAGCCCGAAGAGGCCATGCGCATGGCCGACGAAATCGCGCTGATGCGCGACGGTCGGATTGTCCAGCGCGGTGCGCCCTACAACATCTACAATGCGCCGGTGGACAAGGCGGCGGTGGCCTTTTTCAGCGATATCAATGTTTTGCGCGGCGAAGTTCGCGGGGCTCTGACGCGCACACCCTTTGGTCAATTCCTGGCGCCCGGCGTGCCGGACGGGGCGGAGGTGGACATCGTCTTTCGCCCTCAGCACGTGGGCATCGACTTTGACCGCGGCGGCAAGGGGCCGAACCCGACGCCGCTGCAGGGCAACCCGGCGCGCGGGCTGGTCGAGAGGGCGCGGTTCATGGGGTCGGAAAGCCTGGTGGAATTCCGCATGGATCATGACGGCGAATTGCTGCGGGCCACGGTGCCCAACGTCTTTCTGCCGAAACCCGGCACGCCCATGTGGCTGAGCGTGCGGCGCGACCGCTGTTTCGTGTTTCCGGTGAAGGATTAGCGACTTCAGGGCAAGGCGACTTTGGCAGCGGCGGGGGGCCAGCCCCCCGTGCCCCCCGGATATTTATAACCAGATGAAAGCGGGATCAGCGCTCTTGATCGAGCGCGTGCCAGTCCTTGAGGGTCTTGCCGGGTTCGTCCACGAAGAGGCCGGGCAGGATGGTCAGGGTGTCGATGCGGTCGATGCGGAAGGTTTCAAACGTCTGGGTTGTTTCGGACCAGACCACGCAGGTCCAGATCCTGCCCCAGTAATCGAGATGCAGGGGGCGGACGTCTTGCGCGGCTGCGTCGGCGAAGGTCAGGCGCAGTTTTTGCCGCGCGCGGATGGCCGAGCGGATCGCCGGCATGTGGCGGAACCCCAGGGCGGCGGCGGCGAACGGGTAGGTGGCGAAGCCGAAGCGGCCGGCCGCCATGCCGCTGTCCTCGGGCAGCACGGCGTCGATCTTGGCCGAGAGGCTTTCGGCCGCCGCGGCCAGGTCGGGAATGCCGCCGGCGCCCACGGCGGCGAGGCCCAGATGCAGGACCTCTAGCTCGGTCTCGGTCAGGTTGAGCGGTGGCAAAGTGGTGGTGGCGCGCGCCGCGTAGCCCAGACCGCGCGCGCCCTCGACCGGCACGCCAGAGGCGGCGAGCGTGTCCATGTCGCGGTAGATCGTGCGGACGGACACGCCGAGATCCTGGGCCAGCGCTTCGGCGGTGTGGACGCGCCCGTCGCGCAGGCGCTGCATCAGCGCGTAGAGCCGGTCGGCGCGTTTCATGCGGTGATTCCCCTGGTGAGACGCCCATATACTGACAAAAACCTGTCACCTGACAAGTTGCTGACAAAAAACCCGCCCGAATCGCCCTGGCAACGTGGCTTTGGCGCTTTTCCGGGGCGGCGAAAGACACTAGATACCGCATGTGATTTCGGCGCGCGGCCTGATGCCGCCGCCGCGTGACAGGAGAAGACACATGCTCAACAATATCGGCCTTCCGGGCCTTCTGCTGATCGCCGTTGTCGTGCTGGTGCTGTTTGGCCGTGGCAAGATCTCGTCGCTGATGGGCGAGGTGGGCAAAGGCATCACCGCGTTCAAGAAGGGCGTGAGCGAGGGCGGCCAGGAAGCGGAGGACGAAGCCAAGGCGGTCGACGCCAAGGACGTGACCCCCGCGAACGAATCCGAGACCAACGACAAGACCAAGGCCTGAGCGCAGCATGTTCGATCTTGGCTGGACCGAGCTTCTGGTCATCGGGATCGTGGCCCTGATCGTGGTCGGGCCCAAGGATCTGCCGATGCTGTTCCGCAGCGTGGGCCGGTTCATGGGCAAGGCACGCGGCATGGCCCGCGAATTCAGCCGCGCGATGAACGACGCCGCCGACGAATCCGGCGTCCGTGACGTGGCCAAGACGTTCAAATCGGCGACCAACCCCGTGGGGTCGGCCATGGACGGGGTCAAGGGTGCGGCCAAGTCGATGACCAATCTCGACCCCGACAGCGAGATCGGCAAATTGTCGGCCGAGCGTGAGGCCGCGCGCAAGAAGATCGAGGCCGCAAGCGCCCGCAAGGCTGCGGAGCGCAAGCAGCGCGAGGCGGAAGAGGCGCTGAAAAAGGCCGATCAGATCGAGGCCGATCTGAAGGCCGAGACCGACGGCAAGCCCAAGGATGATGCATGAGTGTGGGTGACGAGATCGAAGACAGCGCCGCGCCGCTGATCGAGCATCTGGCCGAGCTGCGCACACGGCTCATTCGCTGTGTGGTCTATTTCCTGATCGGCATGGTGATCTGTTTCACCGTGGCGACCCCGATCTTCAACTTCCTCACAGCGCCGCTCTGCCAGGTTCTGGCTCAGCGCGGGCAGGATTGCGACCTGATCTTCATCAGCCCGCAAGAGGGCTTCTTCGTCGCCATCAAAGTGTCGCTTCTGGGCGGGTTCATCCTGTCTTTTCCGTTCATCGCCAATCAGTTGTGGCGCTTTGTTGCGCCGGGACTCTACAAGTCCGAGAAAGGCGCGTTCCTGCCGTTCCTGATCGCGTCGCCCTTTATGTTCCTGCTGGGCGCGTCCTTTGCCTTTTACGTGGTCACGCCGCTGGCCTATGACTTCTTCCTCGGCTTTCAGCAGTTCGGCGGCGAGGGCGAGGCGCTGCCGCAGGGCGGGCAGAACGCGGCACCCCTGTCGGTGGTGTTCCAGGGCTCGGCGCAGGAATACCTGAACCTGACGGTCAAGTTCATCGTCGCCTTCGGGCTCTGCTTTCAACTGCCGGTGCTGCTGACCCTTATGGGCAAGGCGGGGCTGGTGTCGGCCAAGGGGCTGGGCGAGGTGCGCAAATACGCGGTGGTCGGCATCCTGGTGCTGGCGGCCCTCGTGACGCCGCCCGACGTGATCACCCAGGTCATCCTTTTCGTCGTGGTCTACGGTCTTTACGAGGTGTCGATCTTCCTCGTGGGCCGCGTGGAAAAGAAGCGCGAGGCAGAGCTGCGAAAGCAGGGGCTCTGGTTCGACGACGACGAGGAAGAAGACCCGCTGATGCGCGAATTCGACGAGGACGACGGCAAGTGACCGACCCGATGGAGCGTATCGCCGAGGCGCTGGAGCGTATGGCGCCCGCGCCGATGGCCGCGCCTGAATTCGATGCCGCCGAGGCCTTTGTCTGGCATGTGGCCCCTGACCGGCTGGAACCCGTGGCAGAGGTCAACCGCATCGACCTGGCGCTGCTGATCGGGATCGAGCGGACGCGCGACACTCTCTTGCAGAACACCCGCCAGTTCGCGCGCGGGCTGCCGGCGAACAACGCGTTGCTCTGGGGCTCGCGCGGGATGGGCAAGTCGAGCCTGGTGAAGGCGGTACATGCCACCGTGCGCGACGAGGGGCACGATCTGAAGCTGGTCGAGCTGCAGCGCGAGGATCTGCCGTCGGTGGGCCGTCTGCTGAACCTGCTGCGCGCCTCGAAGGCGCGTTTCGTGCTCTATTGCGACGACCTGTCGTTCAGCCATGACGACCAGCATTACAAATCCCTGAAGGCGGTGCTGGACGGCGGGATCGAGGGGCGGACGGACAACGTGGTGTTCTACGCCACCTCCAACCGCCGCCACCTGATGCCCCGCGACATGATCGAGAACGAACGGTCCTCGGCGATCAACCCCTCCGAGGCGGTCGAGGAAAAGGTGTCGCTGTCGGACCGTTTCGGGCTTTGGCTGGGCTTCCATCCTTGCACGCAGGACGATTACCTGTCGATGATCCGGGGCTATTGCGCCGCTTACGGCGTGCCCTTCGACGAGGACACCCTGCGCGCCGAGGCGATCGAGTGGCAGGCGACGCGCGGCGCGCGGTCTGGCCGGGTGGCCTGGCAGTTCTTCACCGATCTGGCGGGCCGGCAGGGCGTGGCGCTGGCGTAAGCCCGCACTTTCTTGACAAATATCAAGGCTCTCGCGGTTCGGCGTGGCAGGCTTTGCATCGGTAGCCTTGCAAGGGAGCGGGTGCGATGCGGACCCTCCAAGCGGTTCTTGGTCTGTCGATGGCGATTGTTCTAAGCGGCGTCACGGCGGCCAAAGCGCAGGATCCGTTCCTTGGCAAACAGGAGTTTCTACAGCGCTGCGCCGTGTGCCACGGCGCGGAAGGGGCCGGGGACGGGCCGGTGGGCGAGCTTTTCGCGATCAAGCCCAGGGACCTGAGGACGCTGGCGCGGGAAAACGGTGGGACTTATCCGTTCGCCAGAATCTACGCCACGATCGACGGGCGTGACAGGATCCCGGGCCACGGGGGGCCGGAGATGCCGATCTGGGGCGACTTCCTGGAGGCCGAGGCGCTGGTGGAGGACCGGGGCATAAGCCCGGAGGATGCGCAGATGATCGCATCGGCTCGGATCATCGCGCTGACCCAGTATATCGGGTCTCTCCAGCTCAAGTGAAGGGAGCCGGGGACGCGGCCATTCTGGCCGCGCGGGCCGTCTTGCGGCGGGTTGGCCACCCCGCTGCAAGGCGGCTTCGCACGTTTTGTCAGGGCCGGATCAGGGCAGATATCCCATCGGATCGACGCTGTCGAAGCCTTCGCGCACCTCGAAATGCACAAAGGACGGATCGCCCGCGCGGACCTTGCCGATCACCTGACCGCGGCTGACGGCGTCGCCTTTCTTGACGGTCAGGCCCGACAGATGGGTGTAGACGGTCAGCACGTCGTCGGGATGCTTGATCACCACGATGGGGACGTTTTCGTCATTGGTGGTGATCGCCGCCACCTGGCCGCTGGCCGCGGCCTTGACCGATGTGCCGGACGGGGCCGAGATGTCGATCCCGTCGTTCCGGCCCTTGGCGTATTCACGGATGATCCGCCCTTCCACCGGCAAGGACATGCGCGCGCTTGCGGTACGTGTTGACGTGTTGCCCAGGTCCGGCGCGGGCGGCGTGGGCGCAGGCGCGGCGGCCGCCGGCGGCAAGGGTTGCGAGGCCGAGGGCGGCGTGGGCGTGGGCGATCCGGCGCCGGGCGGCGGCGTGTCCTCTTCGGGGTCCGGCGCGGGCGCGGGTTCGGCCACGGGGATCAGCAGGAACTGGCCCTCGCGCACGCTGAAGTCGCGGTCGAGCGCGTTCCAATCGGCCAGCGACCGGGGCGAGACGTTGTAGAGCCGCGCGATGGTAAAGGCGGTCTCGCCGCGCTCGACCTGGTGGCGGACCGGCTCGACCCCGGTCTGCACCGGGGGGGCTGCGCGCGGCGGTGTGGCGTCGGCATTGTCGATGGCGTTGCCCGCCAGCGTGGTTATGTCCACCGAGGCCGGTGGCCGGATCGGCCCGGTGCCCGGCGCACCGGTCGCGGGCGAGGGTTCGGCCACGCGGCGCGGCAGCGCGATGATCTCGCCCCGGCGCAGCGTGTCCTCGGGCCGGATGCCGTTGTAGCGCGCCAGTTCGGCGGCGGGCAGGCCGATGCGGTTGGCCACATCCGCCAGCGTGTCGCCGCGCCGGGCGATGGCCACCTGGTAATTGGGGTAGGATATGATCCCGCGGTCGTCGGCGGCAGGCCGTTCGGCCAAGGCGGCGCGGGCGGCGGCCGATGTGTCGACCGGGCCGCCCATCTTGCCGCGCAGGTCGAAATCCAGCTCTTGCGAACAGGCCCCCAGCGCCAGCAGCGCCAGAGCGGCCGAGCCGAGCCGAAGGGTAGAGGTCAGGCGAAGGGTCATCTCGATGTCCTCGGGCGCGCCCCCGTTATCGCCGGGGCGTCGTTGATCGGTCATCCGCGGTCAGCTGTCCTTGCCCAGACCTTCGACCAGCGGCACAAAGCGCACGGGGCGCAACTCGTCGTATTCGTAGCCTGTCTCGTGCCGGGTGACACGGATCAGGCTTTGCACCGCGTCCGACTGGCCCACGGGCACGACCATGATACCGCCAATCTTGAGCTGGGCCAAGAGCGGGCCGGGCGGATCCTCGGCGGCGGCGGTCACAAGAATGCGGTCGAAGGGGGCCTGATCGGGCAGGCCAAAGCTGCCATCGGCGGTAAAGGCGGTGATATTGGTGATCTTGAGATGGTCGAAGACCTCTCGCGCCTCGCGTACCAGCCGCCGGTGCCGGTCGACGGTATAGACCCGCCGCGCAAGCTGGCTGAGGATCGCCGCCTGATAGCCCGACCCGGTGCCCACCTCGAGCACCTTGTCGCGGCTCGAGACATGCAGCGCCTGGGTCATCAGCCCCACGACCGACGGTTGGCTGATGGTCTGGCCACAGGCGATGGGCAGGGGCATGTCCTCATAAGCGCGGTCGGTGAAATAGCCGCGCACGAAGGGCGCGCGGTCGATCTTTTCCATTGCCGTCAGCACAGCCTTGTCCGTCACCCCGCGCGAGCGCAGGGCATAGACGAACTGCATCTGGCGTTCGGCCTCGTCCATCAGTCGAACGCATCTTTCATCGCATCGAGCGCATCATGCGCGGTCAGGTCGGCGCGCATGGGCGTCACGCTGATATAGCCGTCCAGGTTGACGCGCGCGTCCGATCCGGGCGCGGTGCTGGCGCGCTGATCGCCGCCACGGATCCACAGGAACCGCCGGCCCGAGGGCGACATATGCGGCTCGACCGAAAAGCCGGTGCCCTGGCGCAGCCCCTGCGGGGCCAGCAGCGTGCCCTTGACGTCCGCCGCCGGGACGGGCGGAAAGTTGACGTTGTAAAAGAGGTGGTAATGCGAGTTGTTCGCCGGCCCAGCCCTGAGGATCCGCCGCACGGTGTCGGCGCCATGCACCGCCGAGGCCTCGAACGGGTTGTCGGCCTGGACGTTGGCGGGGCCGTAATATTGCGACAGGGCGATGGCCGGGATGCCCTGCAACGCCGCTTCCATCGCGCCGCCGATGGTGCCGGAATAAAGCGTGTTCTCGGCCGAGTTGTTGCCCCGGTTCACGCCGGAAAGCACCAGATCGGGCTTTTCGTCCTTCAGCACGTCATGCAGCCCGGCCAGCACGCAGTCGGCGGGGCTGCCCTCGGCGGCGAAGGTGCGGTCGTCCATCTGGATGATCATCATCGGATGGGTGTAGCTGATGCAATGGCCGACCCCGGATTGCTCGAAGGCGGGCGCGACGGTCCAGACCTCGCCTTCGGGGCCGGCGATGTCGGCGGCGATGGTCTGAAGCACCCGCAGGCCTGGGGCGTTGATACCGTCGTCATTGGTGATGAGAATGCGCATGATCCGCCTCTGGATGTTTGAATCTTAGTAGGGAATGTCCCCCGGCGGGGCAAGCGCGGCGCAGCCCCGGCCACAGGTTCGCACCGCGCTGCGGCGGCGGGGTCACTTGGGGCGCGCAAAACCGGCGCGCCGCCTGCCGTTTCAGGCGAATTCGGCGATCAGCCGCTGCGCCTCGTCGCGGGGCGAGGCGAGCTTGTCTCGGTCCTCGCCGGGATAGAAGCGGGCGCGGGTCGCGGTGGCCATGGGCCTGGGCGTCAGGATATGCACCTTCGGCCCGGTGTTGGCCGTCTCGGCCTGCCAGCTCTGCGCCAGCGCGATCTGTGCGGCCTTGGTGGTGCCGTAATGGCCAAAGAACTTCTGCCCGCCCTGCGGATCGTCAAAAAAGACCGCCTGACCGTCGGTGCTCAGCAGCGGCGCGATGTAGGGGATCAGATGCCCCATGGCGGCGATGTTGGTGTCCAGCGATTTCCGCCAGTCCTTGGCGTCCATATGGCTGGCCGGGGTAAGGGGGGCCGCGTGGATCGCCGTATGCACCCAGAGCGCGGCACCGCCCCAGCGGTCATAAACCGACCGGCAGAGCTGCGCCATGGCGTCGGGTTTGGTGATGTCCATCGGCGCCAGCGTGGCCGCGCCGCCCCGGGCCTGGATGCGGTCGTCCAGATCCTCGAGCCCGCCCACGGTGCGGGCGACGGCGACGATGTGGTGGGTGTCCGACAGCGCCTCGGCCAGGGCAAAGCCCAGACCGCGCGACGCGCCGGTGATGATGGCAAGAGGCTGTGTCATGGGCGCGTCTTGGGGCCAAGCGGCGGAAAGGTCAAGCCGCCGGGCTTAGCCGGGCACGTCGAGCCAGCGCGCGCGGCCCCGGTCGTCGATCGCAAGGCGGCCGTCTTCGATGGCGATCACGCGGTCGCCGCCGATCCGGTCGCCGGTGGTGACGGTGCTGATCCGCCCGCCCGGCAGGCGCACCAGCGCCTCGGGCGCATCGGAGGTGCCGAAGGTGCCCAGCAGGACCGGGCCGCGGTTCGGCAGATCGGCTGTCACTGTCGCCGTGGCGGCGACGTTTTCGGGGGTATTCTCGTTTGCCATGAGGTCTCTCGTTTGACTGAGCGGCGCAGATATGCTGCGCCGCGGCAAAGCGAAAGGGGCGGGCCGGGCGGAACCGGCGCGTTGGCAGGGAATCGCCGATCAGGCCCGCGTCACTCGGCGGCTGTCTTCAGCTTGAAGCCCTTTTCGATCATGTCCGCCGGTTCGATCGGGTATTCGCCCGAGAAACACGCATCGCAATATTGCGGCTGCGCGTTGTTGCGGCCCTGCGCCTCGCCCACGGCGCGGTAAAGCCCGTCGAGCGAGATGAACCGAAGCGAATCGACGCCCAGATGCTCGCGCATCTCGTCCTCGGACATGGTGGCGGCCAGCAGCTTTTCGCGCTGCGGCGTGTCGACGCCGTAAAAGCAGGGCCAGGCCGTGGGCGGCGAGGCGATGCGGAAATGCACCTCGGCCGCGCCCGCGTCGAGGATCATCTCCTTGATCTTGCGGCTGGTGGTGCCGCGCACCACGCTGTCGTCCACCAGGATCACACGCTTGCCCCTGATGAGCGCGCGGTTGACGTTGAGCTTGAGCCGCACACCCATGTTGCGGATCTGCTCGGTCGGTTCGATGAAGGTGCGGCCCATGTACTGGTTGCGGATGATGCCCATGCCGTAGGGAATGCCCGATTCGTGGGCAAAACCGATGGCCGCCGGGGTGCCGCTGTCGGGCACGGGGCAGACGAGATCGGCATCGACAGGGGTCTCGCGGGCCAGCTCGACACCGATCTGGCGGCGGGTCTCATAGACGCTGCGCCCGCCGATGATGCTGTCGGGACGCGAGAAATAGACATGCTCGAAAATGCAGAAGCGCGCCCGCGCGGGGCGGAAGGGGCGGTGCGACTGGACACCGCCGTCGGCGGTGACGACGACCATCTCGCCCGGCTCGATCTCGCGCACGAACTCGGCGCCGATGATGTCGAGCGCGCATGTCTCCGAGCTCAGGCACCAGCCGTCGGCCAGCTTGCCCAGCACCAGCGGGCGCACGCCCAGCGGGTCGCGCACGCCGATAAGCTTGGTGCGGGTCATGGCCACGACCGAAAACGCGCCCTCGACCTTGCGCAGCGCCTCTTCCATGCGGTCGGGGATGGTGCGGCCCATGGAGCGTGCCATCAGGTGGATGATGCACTCGCTGTCCGAGGAGGACTGAAAGATCGAGCCCCGTTCGATCAGCTCGCGCCGCAGTTGGTCGGCATTGGTGATGTTACCGTTATGCGCGATCGCCGCGCCGCCCATGGCGAACTCGCCGAAGAAGGGCTGCACGTCGCGGATGGCTGTCTGGCCCTTGGAACCGGCGGTGGAATAGCGCACATGCCCGATGGCCAGCGGCCCGGGCAAGGTTTCCATCAGCTTGGCGTTGGTGAAATTGTCGCGCACATAGCCGAAGCGGTGCACCGAGTTGAAGCCGGGACCGGGGTTGTGGGCGACGATGCCGCCGGCCTCCTGTCCGCGGTGCTGCAGGGCGTGCAGACCGAGTGCCACGAAATTCGCGGCGTCCTTGGGGCCGACGACCCCGAAGATGCCGCATTCTTCTCGCAGTTTGTCGTCGTCGAAGGGATGGGCGGGGGGCATGGTGGCGTCGGACAAAGGCAGCTCCGAATCCTTATCGCAGGGCGTTACCCCCTCTTAAGCGTTGAAGCGGTGCATGTCACGAAACGATGACAGTGCCAGTCCGGTCGGCGCGACGCGAGCAGGGACGTTTTCCGGGATCGTTGAAAAAGGCGTCAGGCGGTGCTACCGTATCGGTTGTATTTTAGGAGTTCATTATGATACGCATTTTTAATGGGGTCTTTTGCGTCGCTTTCCTCTGGCCCTTTGTCGGCCCCGCTACGGCGGCCTCCGGGTGCCAGGATTGGATGACCGCCTTGATCCATGCGGTTGAAGCCCAGGAAAGCGAAGTCCGCAAAAGACTGATCCAGTGCCTGGCCCATTAAGATCATTTCGAAACGACCGGCAAGCCCGTCCAAAGTGGCCCCGACGACAAAAGGCATTTCGTGATCTCGCTGGGTCATCCGCCGACGCTGGCGCTGCGCAGCATTTCAACGGTTGTCGAAGAAGACGCCGCATCGGACGACGAAGAAGATGCTGCATCGGAAGACCAAGCAGTCGCCAAGCAGACCAGATATAGTTTGGCCGCTGCTGTCGCGGCGGATAGCGGTTCTGGCACGAGCTGCGCCAACTGGTATGCGATGCCCATCGGCCAGAGCGGGGATCCGGATCGGATGGAACTGGATAGACCCATCTGGGCCGGCCCGGATCCCTTGCGGGATCAACTGCTTGACCATTTCGGCGGTCAGATCGGCACCGCCTGGACGGGCGACCCGCTGCGGGTCGATCCGATGGTCTTGTCGGTCATCCTGTCACCGGACATCGAGTATCAGCCCAGCGACGTCATGAAGGCTTTCGAGGCGGCGCAGAAATGGGTGAACTACAAGTCTAAAGAGCCTTACAGCGTAGACTATTTCATAGATAATGACGCGGCGGTGCTGGGCACGGACCGGTTTTCGGACCGGATTGGATATACCCTTGGCGGGATCGCCATGCAGGGCGAGCATATGGGGGTATCGCCGGAACACGGAAGCGGAGTTCTGCACATTCCAAATCTCACGGTCTATTCGCGTGACCTTTCGACCATGATGTCCGGGAATTGACGGCAATGTGGTTTGATGATGTGATCAAGGAAGTGGTGGTGTTGGCGACCAGCGCCGGCATTTCCTTTGGAATATGCGCCTTTGTGGCAGCGGCGGCACTGGACGATTATACGCGCAACCGGGCGCTGCCGGCGCTCTTTGGCCTCTCGATAATCGGGGCCGCCGCCGGGATCACCGGCGGTCTCAGCCGCGACGGCGCGGTGGGCGAAATCATACCGGCGGCGCTGGCGCTTGTGGGCAGCGTTGCGGCCTATGTGTTCGGGGTCGAAAAAGACACCGGTGCCGGTGCACGGGCCGGGTTCGCGGCGGCGGCCTTCGCTTTGTCGCTCAGCTTTGGCTATGCGGCGGGGGCCGCGCGCCGCAGCCCCACAGAGATCACCGCAAGCCGTGTCGCGGCCTGTGATGCACTTTTTGCGAATGCCTTGGTGCTGGCAGACAAGGTCGCATTTCGCCGCGCAGTGGATGTGCATGGCTGGCATTGCGCGGGGTTCTACGCCGGCCAAATCACGGACGTCGCCGATCCGTCATGGACCCCGCCGGGCGATGATGGCAAGGCCAACGGGTCAGACCTCAGGACCGCCGGCTACAACGCTATTCGGCAGAAGATATTTCTGGATATGGTGACCGCCCGAAATTGATGCCCGGCCGGTAGGGCGGGCGGGCTCCGCCGAAGCCGGCGGGGCGCCCGGCTCAGGCGTCGTTCGGCCCCGGTGCGTCGCAGACGCCGACCAGTTCCTCGTATTGCGTCGTGATCCAGCCCAGGGCCTGTTCGGGGTTCTGCTCTTCGATGCGCTCGGTCAGGCGGGTGAAGACCGCCGCCGAGCGGCTGTCGTCGACCATCGCGATGTCCTGCGTCGTAATCACCGTCTCGTAGACGAAGAACGCGACCGCCACCAACAGCACCCCGCGCGCGACGCCGAAGAGAAAGCCCAGCCCCTGGTCCAGCCCGCCAAGTGCCGAACGCTGCACCAGCGACGAAAAGAGCGGCGTGAAGAAGGACACCACCACCAGAGCCACCGCAAAGACGGCGGCGAAGGCGGCGATGATGCTCAGCTCGCAGCTGTCGGACAGGAATTCGCCGATCACCGGCACCTCCTTGACCAGCGGCTGCACCTGCGGGGCGAAGATAAAGGCCAGAAGGGCGGCGGCGATCCAGCCGGCGATGGCCATGGTCTCGCGCACCAGTCCGCGGGAATACGCCAGCAACGCCGACAGGACGATGACAATGGCGACGACGCCATCAATTACGGTAAAACCTTCCATCCGGTCTCTGCCCTTTGCTCTTTTAACCGCGTTATCCCGCGCCGAACACATCGCCCACGAACGCGGTCAGGTCGGCCATCTGTGTGAGCGTCATGCCACTGGCGGCGGCGGCCTTTCCGCCCGACGGCAGGATCGCCGACGAGAAACCAAGTTTGCGCGCCTCTTTCAACCTGTTTTCGGCCTGCGCCACCGGGCGCAGGGCACCTGATAGGCTGATTTCGCCGAAAACGACAGTCTCGGGCGGCAGCGCCGCGTCTTCGCGCGCCGAAAGTAGCGCCGCAGCCACAGCCAGATCCGCCGCCGGTTCGCTGACCTTCATGCCGCCCGCGACATTCAGATAGACGTCGAGCCCCGCAAAGGGGATGCCGCAGCGCGCCTCGAGCACCGCCAGGATCATGGCAAGGCGGCTGCCGTCCCAGCCCACGACCGAGCGGCGCGGCTGGGCGTGCGGGGTGGGGGCGACCAGCGCCTGGAATTCCACCAGCAACGGCCGCGTGCCCTCGATCCCGCTGAAGACCACCGAGCCGGGGCTGGGCTGGCCGCGTTCGCTGAGGAACAGCGCCGACGGATTCAAGACCTCGGCCAGCCCGGCGCCGGTCATCTCGAAGACGCCGATTTCGTCGGCGGGGCCAAAGCGGTTCTTGACCGCGCGCAAGATCCGGAACTGGTGCCCGCGCTCGCCTTCGAAATAGAGCACCGTGTCGACCATGTGTTCGACCACGCGGGGGCCCGCGATCTGGCCGTCCTTGGTGACATGGCCGACCATGATCACCGCCGTGCCGTGGCGCTTGGCAAAGCTCGTCAGTTCATGCGCGGCGGCGCGGACCTGGCTGACCGAGCCGGGCGCGCTGTCGACATTGTCGGCCCACATGGTCTGGATCGAATCGATGATCGCCAGCTTCGGCTTTTCCTGTTCCAGCGTGGTCAGGATGTTGCGCAGGTTGGTCTCGGCCGCCAGCCGCACAGGGGCCTGATCCAGCCCCAGCCGCTGCGCGCGCATCCGCACCTGCGCGCTGGCCTCTTCGCCGCTGACATAGATCGTACCCAGCCCGGCCTGCGCGAAATGCGCCGCGGCCTGCAAAAGCAGCGTCGACTTGCCGATCCCCGGATCGCCGCCCACCAGCACCGCCGAACCGGGCACCAGCCCGCCACCCAGTACGCGGTCAAGCTCGCTCAGCGCGCTGGCGGTGCGCGGCGGGGGGGCCTCGGTGCTGGAAAGATCGCTCAGCGCGACGCTGCGCCCGCGCGCCGCCCCCAGGGATTTCTTCGCCGGGCCCGCCGACAGGGGTTTTTCCTCGACGATGGAATTCCACTCGCCACAGGCCTCGCAGCGGCCCGACCACTTGCTGGTGGTGGCGCCGCAGGACTGGCAGACGAAAGAGGCAGAGGCTTTGGCCATGCCGCCGCTTTTGGCGCATCCGCGCGCGCCCCGCAAGCGCGCTTAGCGGTGATGGGTCACTCGGCGGCGCGGCGGGCCAGCAGCTTGACGATCTGCGGATCGTTCTCGGCGATGTCGTCCAGCTCTTCGGGGCCATAATGCGGCGCGGCGGCGGGTTCGGCGGCGCGCTCCGGCGGTTCGGCTTCATCCGGCAGGATCTCGGGCAGCACCTCGGCCAATGCGTCGCAAAGCCGGTCGAGCTGGGCCCGCGCCACCTGTTCGTCGATCTCGATCCGGTCGAGCCAGGGCCGCATCTCGGACAGAACCCCCTTGGCGTTGTCGAGCCTTGCGTTGAAATCCTCGATCTCCTGCTGGCGGGCGATCAGGAAATCGCGGGCGCGCGCGACGTTGCGGTCGGAATAGACCTGCGCCAGCTCGCGGCTGATGTGGCTCATCTGCGCGGCCACTTCGAGGATCGGCGTCTCGAGCTCCGTCAGGTCGGGGTGATCGCGCAGAAACGCGATGCGCTCGCGTATCGAATCGAATTCCGAGGACATGGAGAACACGCCTTCACGATCCGCCGCATGGGCCGCCGCATAGGCGCGGGCGACGTCCTGCATGCCGATGTGAAAGCGCCGGTGCGAATTTTCCAGCGCCATGACCCGCGCGTTCATCGGCAGGAAAAAGCACAACAACACAAAAAGCCCGGTGATCCCGAGCTGCACCGCGATCCCCGCCTGCGGGACCACGATGTCGCCGAATTGCAGCGGCAGAACCAGCCAGTCCGCTTCGCCCGCCGCACAGGCCAGCGCATAGCCGGTCAGCGCGAGTGCGCTCAGGGCGACGGCCGCGATGGCCACCTGCTGAAGGATCATCTGCATCAGCGCAGCCGCTGACCGAAACGTGGAGAACATGAATTTTCCCCCGAATAATCGACACTTGAAATCCATCGGCAAGATTACGCCGATCCCACGACCTTACCTAATCAAAAATTAACTATTTGGCGGGGGCGGAAACAATTTCATGCATGCGGCGGCATTGTTTCCTGATTGGCATCAATCCCGGGGCGAAGCCCGATCAGCAGCGACGCCAGGATGCAGCCGGTGAAAAGGTAAAGCCCCCAGGCGACCTCGATCCGGCCGACACCGATGCCCTTCACGATGGTGATGTAAAGCGCGATCAGAAAGATATCGGCCATCGCCAGCTTGCCCAGAACGGTCAGCGCGGGCAGGGCGCGGGCATCCAGCAGGCCGAAGTGATAAAGCGCCAGCCCGATTGTCTTGAGATAAGGCGCAAAGAGCGCAAAAACCGTCACCAGCAGCGCCAGCACCACGTCGCTCGACCAGAGCGCCTGCAGCCCGCTGATCACGCTGATCTCGCTCAGCCCGAAAAGTGGCAGCAGCCCGGCGCGCAGCAGCGGCGCGAACCACGCAACCGGATAGAGCACCAGCAGCGACAGGTTCAGCCAGCGCAGCGTCAGAGCCATGTCGCCACCCAAAGCCCCAGCAGCCCGGCCAGCGCCAGCCCGTGCACCGCGTCGATCCAGCGCCAGCGCGCGCCGGGCACGACGGCCGACAGCGCGAGGATGGCAGTCATCGCCAGCAACGCCATCATGCCCGTCCCCAAGGCCATGACCCGTGCTGCGCGGGGATAGACGGGCAGGCCGGTCATCCCCAAAGCGGGGGCAAGGATCGTCGCGACCCCGGCCAGCGCGGCGGCCAGCGCCAGCGCCGCCAGCCAGCGCGACGGCCCGGACGCGCCGATGACGCGCGCCAGCGCCAACAAGGCCAGCAGTTCGGGATAGACGAAATTCTTGGCAAAGATGAACGCGAGGAAAACGGGGCTCGGTTCGAGAAAGCTCATCGCACCGCCTCGATCGGGCCGTTGGCGCGGCCGTGGATGAATTGGTCGAGATAAGGATCGCCGCTGTCGTCCATCTCGGCCACGGGCCCGGTCCACTTGATCACCCCGTCGTGCAGCATCGCCACGTTGTCGGCGATGGCGCGCACGCTGCTCATGTCGTGGGTGATGGTCATGGCCGTGGCCCCCATCTCGACCACGATTTCGCGGATCAGATCGTTGATGACGCCCGCCATGATCGGGTCGAGCCCGGTTGTCGGTTCGTCGAAAAAGATGATCTCGGGCTCGGCGGCGATGGCGCGGGCGAGGCCGACGCGTTTCTGCATGCCGCCCGACAGCTCAGCGGGGAGCTTGTCGGCCACCTCGGGTTTCAGCCCGACCCGGCGCAGCTTTTCCACCGCGATGGCGCGGGCCTCGTCGCGCGGGCGCTTGAGCGAGCCGCGCAGAAGGCGGAACGAGACGTTCTGCCACACAGGCAGCGAATCGAACAAAGCGCCGCCCTGAAACAGCATCCCGAAGCGCGCCAGAAAGGCGTCGCGGTCGCGCGGATGGGTGGCGTCCTGCCCGTCGACCCGGATGGTGCCGCTGTCGGGCCGGACCAGCCCCAGCACGCATTTCAGCGCCACCGACTTGCCGGTGCCCGACCCGCCGATGATCACCATCGAGGTGCCACGCGCGATATCAAGATTAACACCCTGCAGCACATGGTTGGAATCGAAGGATTTCTTGACGTCCCGCAGCTCGATCATACCGAAAAGAACACCCCTGTCAGAACGAAGTTCGCCGCCAGGATCAGCACCGCCGCCGCCTCGACCGAGCCTTTGGTCGCGCGGCCAACGCCCTGTGCGCCGCGGCCCGAGTGCATGCCGTAGTAGCAGCCCATCAGCGCGGCGATCCCGCCGAATGCGGCGCCCTTGATCAAGGACGAGAGAATATCAAGGAATTCAAGGAAGTCCGCCGTGTTCTTGATGTAGGCGGCGGCGTTGAACCCCAGCGATCCCGTGGCCACGAAATAGCCCCCCGCGATGCCGATCACATCGCCCACGGCGACCAGCATCGGCACCACGATCAATGCGGCCAGCAGGCGCGGCGCGGTGAGGTACTTCATCGGATGGGTGGACAGCGTCACCAGCGCGTCGATCTGCTCGGTCACCTTCATCGTGGCGATCTCGGCGGCGATGGACGAGGTCACGCGCGCCGCGATCATCAGCCCGACCAGCACCGGCCCCAGTTCGCGCACCATGCCGATGGCGACGATCTGCGGCACCACCGCCTCGGCGTTGAAACGTGCGCCGCCGGCGTAGATCTGCAGCGCCAGCGCGCCGCCGGTGAAGATCGCGGTCAGCCCCACCACCGGCAGCGACAGCCAGCCGATGTTCAGCAGCGCATTGGCGAATTCGCGGCCGTAGAAGGGCGGGCGCAGGATATGGGTGATCGCGTCGACGGCAAAGAGCGACACACGCCCGACCGCGGCCAGGAACGCCAGGGTAAGCGCCCCCAGCGCGGCAAGAGGGGCCGCGACGTTCATGCGCCGGTATAGCGCCGGTTGTAGCGCGCGCCCAGCGATGTCAGGATCTCATACCCGATGGTGCCGGCGGCCTCGGCGACGGTGTCGATGGATTGATGCCGGCCCAGCAGTTCGACGCTGACGGGCGGGGCCTTGGCATTGCTGACGTCGATCCCGATCAGGTCCATGGAAATCCGGCCCAGGATCTTGCACCGCGTCTCGCCCGCCCAGACCGAGGCCTTGGGCCCCATCGCGCGGATGATGCCGTCGGCGTATCCGGCCGCGATGGTGGCGACGTGGATGTTTTCCTCGGCCACGAAAGTGTTGCCGTAGCCGATGGTCTCGCCCACCGCGACCTCGCGGATCTGAATCACGGGGATGTCCAGCGTGACCACGGGCACCGCGTCGACGTAGGGCAGCCCGCCGTAAAGCCCGATGCCCGGGCGGGTGACGTCGAAGTGAAAGCTTTCGTCCATCAGCACGCCCCCGGTTGCTGACAGCGAGCGGGGCGCGTCGATGCCATCGGTCATCGCGCGGAAATTGTCGTTCTGGCGGGTGTTCATCGGATGAGCGGCCTCGTCCGCGCAGGCCAGGTGGCTCATCACCAAAGCGGGGTTCTGCGCCAGCGCGATGTCGCGCAGCGCGCTCCATTCCGCGAGCTCCATCCCCAGCCGGTTCATCCCAGTGTCGAGCTGGATGCCAAAGCCATGGCCCGGCAGGCTTTCCACATGGCGCAGCATCTGGTCGATGGAATTGAGCATCGGCACCAGGTTCGCCCCGGCGATCAGATCGGCGTCGCCCTCCATATGGCCCGAAAAGACGCAGATCTCGGGGCCGGGGCCAAGGATCCGGCGCAGTTCCGCGCCTTCTTCGGCCAACGCCACGAAGAACCGCCGCGCGCCTTCCTTGGCCAGCGCCGTCGCCACCGGCCCCACGCCGAGACCATAGGCGTCGGCCTTGACCACGGCCGCGGTTTCCGCGTCGGTCTTGCGGTCCAGCGCGCGCCAGTTCGCGCGGATCGCGTCGAGGTCGATTGTCAGGGTCGCTTGTGCCATGGGCAGGGGTGTTTCACCCGATGGCCCGCAGGGTCAAGACGAAAAAGCGCGCGCGCCCCGGATGAGCGGTTGAGCGGGGCGTTGGGCGCGGCTACTGCTGAGGCATGAAAGACGCGACACCGCCCGATTTCGAAGCCGCGCTGCGGCGCAAGATCGACCTCAAGACCAAGCCGCAGGGCGCGCTTGGCCGGATCGAGGATCTGGCCGCAAGCATCGCGCGGCTGCAGGGCACGCTGAGCCCGCGCATGGAAAGCTGCGAGCTGATGCTATTCGCCGCCGATCACGGCATCGCCGCCGAAGGCGTGTCGGCCTATCCGCAAGAGGTGACGCGGCAGATGGTGCTGAACTTCGCCGCCGGCGGGGCCGCCGCCTGCGTCTTTGCGCGGTCGCTGGGGCTGGGTCTGCATGTGGTGAACGCGGGGGTCAAGGGCGGGGTCTTCGGGATGGAGGGCATTCTGGACCGGCCCGTGGCCGAGGGCACCGCCAGTTTCCTCGGCGGTCCGGCGATGACCCAAGTGCAAGTGGATCAGGCGCTGGCGACGGGCGGCGCACTGGCAACAGCCAGCACGGCCGATGCGCTCGCCTTCGGCGAGATGGGGATCGGCAACACGTCATCTGCCGTGCTGATCGCGCACAAGATGCTGGGCCGCCCGGTGGCCGATCTGGTGGGTCGGGGCACCGGGCTGGACGATGCGGGGCTGGCGCGCAAACGCGCGGTTCTGGAACGGGCGGCGGCGCGGACCGGCGACCTCGATGCTTTGAACACCCTGCGCCACTACGGCGGATTCGAGATCGCCATGATGGCCGGTGCCATGATCGGGGCGGCGTCGCGCCGGCAGGTGGTGATCGTCGACGGCTTCATCGTCACCGCCGCCGCCCTGCTGGCCTGCGCCATGGAACCGGCGGCGCGCGCGGCGATGGTCTTTGCCCATGCCTCGGCCGAGCCCGGCCACCGCGCCATGACCGAGGCGCTGGAGGCGCGCCCCTTGCTCGACCTCGACATGCGGCTGGGCGAGGGCACCGGCGCGGCGCTGGCCTGGCCGCTGCTGCGCGCGGCGGTGGACATGCTCAACGGCATGGCGAGCTTTGACGACGCCGGGGTCTCGGGGCCGGTATGAAGGACTCTCTGAGGATCGAGCTGAACCTTTTGCTGTTGGCGGTGCAGTTCCTGACCCGCCTGCCGGTGCCGCGCGACCTGCCGTTTTCCGACGATCTGCTGATCCGCGCGACGAAATACTACCCGCTGGTCGGCTGCCTCATTGGCGCGATCGGCGGGGCAGTGCTTTGGCTTGCGGCGCTCTGGCTGCCGGCCACTGCGGCGGTGCTGCTGTCGCTGGCGGCGACCCTGCTGGCCACCGGGGCCTTTCACGAGGACGGGCTGGCGGATGCCGCCGACGGGCTGGGCGGCGGGCTGACCGCCGAACGCGCGATGGAGATCATGCGCGACAGCCGCATCGGCACCTATGGCGCGGTGGCGCTGGGCACGGCTTTGGCGCTGAAGGTGGCGCTGCTGTCGACGCTGCCGCCGGGCACGGCGGCGGCCCTGCTGGTGGCCGGGCACGGGCTGGGCCGGATGGCGTCGGTGCATGTGATTGCGACGACGGGCTATGCCCGCGACAAGGGCGCGAAATTCGTCGCCCCCACGGTCACCGCCGACGGCTACCGCGTGGCCTTGGGCACGTCCCTGGCGATCCTGTTGGCGATGATGCTGGGCTTCGGCATCGGCGCGGCCTTTTTCGCCATCCTCGTGTCGATCGCGATCGCCCAGGTCTTCCGCGCGCTGATCCTGCGCAAGCTGGGCGGCTATACCGGTGATTGCCTCGGCGCGACGATGATCCTGGGCGAGCTGGGCGTCTACCTCGGGGCGGTTGCGTGGCTCTGACGCTGGTGCGGCATACCACGCCCGACGTGACGCCGGGCACGTGCTACGGGCGCACGGATCTGCCGCTGGCGGGCAGTTTCGAGACCGAGGCCGAGGCGGTGCTGGCTTCGCTGCCGCCGGTCGGGCGCATCGTCACCTCGCCGCTCTACCGCTGCCGCAGGCTGGCCGAGCGGATCGCGTCGCGGCAGGGCGCGGAACTGGACGTGTCGGAGGCCTGTATCGAGATGGATTTCGGCGCCTGGGAAGGGCGGCTCTGGTCCGAACTGCCGCGGGCCGAGCTCGACGGCTGGGCCGCCGATTTCATGGGCTATCGCGGACACGGCGGCGAGAGCGTGGCCCAGTTGCTGACGCGGGTGCGCGCGGGGTTGGCCGCGCTGCCGCCGGGGACGCTGGTGGTCACACATTCGGGTGTCATCAAGGCCGCGCTGGCGGCGCGGGGCGATGCGGATGGCTGGGAACACCAGCCGCCGTTCGGAGGAATTGTGCGGGTCTGAGATTTGGCCGGGTGTGGTCGCCGTCTGAAGGCGATCCCTCTTTGCCCCCAATTCGCGGAATCAAGGCCGCAGGCCGCCGCGACCAGCGCCTGCCCGTCCCGTCGGGCTGGCGCTTTGGCGACGTGGGCGCGCCGATTATTCGAAGCGATGACTTGGCAAAGATAAAGCGCACAGACCAGCTGTCGCAGCGCCACCCCACGGGCAGGCGCTGGTCGCGGCTTGTGATGCGCCGCCAAACCTTTCCGAACCCCTGCTCAGGCACTCTCCGTCTGTCCGGCCTCGGCGGCCTCGGGATGCAGCCTGTCGTCCTGCAGATGCCAGGTGGCGGGCGGGGACATGCGGGCGCGCAGCCGTGTCAGCCGCCAGGCCTGCCGGCCGGGGGTGTGGGCCGGGTCCATCTGCCAGCGCGTCTCGACCCCGGGGGCGCCGCCCGCGCCGGGGGTCAGCAACAGCCCCAGCGGACGGCACATCCCATGGCCCGCCCCGGCCTCGGCGGCAAGGTGCAGGCGGCGCACCGGGGTCAGCGGCGGCGGTTCGGGCAGATCGGCCACCACCACGGGCACGCATCCGGCGCGCAGCGCCTCTTCCATGCACCACAGAATGTCCTCGGGCCGGCGGGGGGTCACGAAGGTCACCGCGCCGGGGGGCATCAGCGCCGCCATGCCGTCGGGATTGAGCGGGTCGCCCCCCCAGTCGCGCCCGATCCAGAACACCGGCCCGCCGCCGGCGGCGGCCAGCCGCAGCGCCAGCGTGCGCCGAGCCCGGCCGCAAAGCTCGTGCACCCGGGCCAGCGGCAGCCGGACCTCGCCCCAGAGCGTGAGCGCGGGGGGCGGGTCGTGCGGACGGCGGCTGAGGGTGGCGGCGGCAGGCATAGGGATAAGGATATATGTTCTGTTTTTGTTCTCAAGTGATTCCTCTGTCCGATGCCCCTTGCCGAGCCCGGCCGGGGCGGCCATTCTGCGCCCTGAACAACCCAGCCGGAGCCCCATGCGCGCGCTGATCCTCGCCTTCCTGTGCTGTCTCGCCTCTCCGCTGGCGGCGGAGCGTGTCACCGTCTTCGCCGCTGCCAGTCTTGGCGACGTGCTGGAGGACGCGGGCGAGGCCTGGACGGGCGACAGCGGGAACGAGCTGGTGATCGTGGCGGCGGGAAGCTCGGTCCTGGCGCGTCAGATCGTGCAGGGGGCGCCGGCGGATGTGTATCTTTCGGCCAGCCCCGACTGGATGGACTGGGCCGAGGCGCAGGGCGCGGTGGACCCGGCCACGCGGCGCACCTTGATGGGCAACAGCCTGGTGCTGGTGGGGCAGGCGGGGGGCGGGGACCTGGCCCTGACGGATCTGCCCGAGCGGCTGGGCGAGGGGCGGCTGGCCATGGCCCTGACCGAGGCGGTGCCCGCAGGCATCTACGGCCGCGCGGCGCTGACCGCGCTGGGGCTTTGGGAGCCGCTCCGCCTGCGGCTGGCCGAGACGGACAACGTGCGCGCCGCGCTGGCGCTGGTGGCGCTGGGCGAGGCGCCTTACGGCGTGGTCTATGCCACCGACGCCCTGGCCGAGCCGCGGGTGCGGGTCGTGGCGGCCTTCCCGCAAGGCAGCCATCCGCCCATCGCCTATCCCGGGGCGGTCACCACCGCCGCGCGCCATCCCGGCGCGGCGGCGGCCTTTCTCGACTGGATGCAGGGCGATGCGGCCCGCGCCATTCTGGCGCGGCACGGCTTTGCCCCGCCGCCCTGAGCGCCCGGCCCGTCATGCGATTGTATCGAAAGGGCAAAACGAGGCTTTGTTGCGCCGCCCGACTGGGGTAAGCGGTGACGGATGGAACGCTTTGGACCCGAGGAATGGCAGGCGGTCGCGCTGTCGCTGAAGGTGGCCTTCTGGGCCACCGTGCTGAGCCTGCCCGTGGGGCTGGCGACGGCGCTGGCGCTGGCGCGCGGGCGGTTCTGGGGGCGGCAGCTGCTCAATGGCGTGGTGCATCTGCCGCTGATCCTGCCGCCGGTGGTGACGGGCTATCTGCTGCTGCTGACCTTCGGGCTGCAGGGGCCGGTGGGCGGGTTCCTGGACCGGGTCTTTGGGGTGACGCTGGCGTTCCGCTGGACCGGGGCGGCGCTGGCGGCGGCGATCATGGCTTTTCCGCTGATGGTGCGGGCGATGCGGCTGGCGATCGAGGCGGTCGATCCCAAGCTCGAGGAGGCGGCCTCGACCCTCGGCGCGTCGCGGCTGACGGTGTTCCGGACGGTGACGCTGCCGCTGATCGCGCCGGGGGTGCTGGCGGGGGCGGTGCTGGCCTTCGCCAAGGCGATGGGCGAATTCGGCGCGACGATCACCTTTGTGTCGAACATCCCCGGCGAGACGCGGACGATCCCCTCGGCCATCTATGCCTTCCTGCAGGTGCCGGGCGGCGAAAGCGCGGCCTTCCGGCTGGTGCTTTTGTCGGTGGCGGTGGCGATGGCGGCGCTGTTTATGTCGGAGTGGCTGGCCCGCCGGATCGCGGCGCGGATCGCGGCGCGATGAGGGGTTGGGTGTTTCGGGCGCGGTGCGCGAACCCGCGGCGGGGCCGCGGAACCGCACACCCTACGGGGCGCGCGGCGTGACGCTGTCGGTGCAGATACGCGCCCGGTTGGGGGCGTTCGATCTGGACGTCGGGTTTGACGCGCCTGCCGGTGTGACGGTGCTTTTCGGGCGTTCGGGGTCGGGCAAGACCAGCTTGGTCAAGGCGGTCGCGGGGCTGGTGCGGCCCGACGCGGGCCGGATCGCGGTGGGGGGCCGTGTGCTTTTCGACGCCGGGGCCGGCATCGACGTGCCGGTGCCGCAGCGGCGGCTGGGCTATGTGTTCCAGGAAGGCCGTCTCTTCCCGCATCTGAGTGTGCGCGACAACCTGCTCTACGCCCGCCGCGTCACCGGCCGCAGGGGCGGCGATCTGGACCGGGTGGTCGATTTGCTGGGCATCGCGCCGCTGCTGGCGCGCCGGCCCGGCGCGCTCTCGGGCGGCGAGGCGCAGCGGGTGGCGATCGGGCGGGCGCTTTTGTCGGACCCGGATATGCTCTTGATGGACGAGCCGCTGGCGGCGCTCGATGCCGCGCGCAAGGCCGAAATCCTGCCCTATCTCGAGCGGCTGCGCAGCGAGACGGGCCTGCCGATCCTCTATGTCAGCCACAACATGGCCGAGGTCGCCCGGCTGGCGACCCATGTGGTCGTGCTGGAGGACGGCCGGGTGTTCCGCGCGGGTGCGGCGGAGGATCTGCTGTCGGACCCGTCGATGGTGCGGGTTCTGGGAGTGCGCGACGCGGGCGCTGTGCTGCCCGCGCGCGTCGCCGCCCAGGCCGGCGACGGGGTGACCGAGCTTGCGGTTTCGGGCGGGCGGCTCTGCCTGCCGGAGATCGAGGCGGCGGTGGGCACGGCCCTCAGGGTGCGGATCCTGGCGCAGGACGTGATCCTGGCAACCGAGCGGCCGCGCGCGATCTCGGCGCTCAATATCCTGCCGGTCACGGTTCTGGCGCTCAGGCGCGGGCATGGGCCGGGGGTGATCGTGCAGTTGCAGGCGGGCGGCGACCGGCTGTTGGCGCGGGTCACGCGGCGCAGCGCCGATGCGCTGGGGCTGGCGCCGGGCAAGCCCTGTTTCGCGGTGCTGAAATCGGTCGCCGTGGCCCAAAGCGACATCGGCCAGCGCCTGGCGCCGGAAGGCTGAGCGCCGACCGAATGCGGTCCGCCCCTTCGAAGCAGTGGCGCGCACGGTCCGGTTGGTGTGTCTCGGGGACGGGACAGGGAACATACCGCGGGGCGCACTCATATCGAGAAGCGAAAATGCAGCCACATTTCAGAGTTGTGCGGGAATGCCGCGGGGATGCGCACCTTTCGTGTCGTTGCCATGCAAACCGCTGATCTCGCGCATTTTTCGGTGCCGAGGGGGTGGAATCGACGGGCCCAGACCCTAAGGTGCGCCGGAATTCAGGGACAGGAGATCAGGCCATGAAACGCAATCCGCTGGGACGCACGGGGATCGAGGTATCCGAGCTTTGCCTGGGCACCATGACCTATGGCACGCAGACGGACCCTGCCGACGCCCATGCGCAGATGGACCGGGCGCTGGAGGCCGGGATCAACATGCTCGACACCGCCGAGATGTATCCGGTCAACCCTGTGAGCGCCGAAACCCAGGGCCGGAGCGAAGAGATCGTCGGCGAGTGGTTCGCCCGCACCGGGCGGCGCGACGCCTGGGTGCTGGCGACCAAGCATTCCGGCAAGGGGCTGGGACATGTGCGCGACGGTATCGGCATCACCGCCGAGACGATCCCGCAGGCGGTCGAGGGCTCGCTGAAGCGGCTGCGGACCGATGTGATCGACCTCTACCAGTTTCACTGGCCCAACCGTGGCAGTTATATGTTCCGGCAGAACTGGCGCTACGATCCGTCCGGCCAGAACCGCGCCGAGACCGTGCAGCACATGCACGATGCGCTGGGCGCGCTGTCGCGCGAGGTCGAGCGGGGGACGATCCGCGCCTTCGGGCTCTCGAACGAGAGCGCCTGGGGCACGGCGATGTGGCTGCGCGTCGCCGAAGAGACCGGCGGGCTGCGGGTGGCCTCGATCCAGAACGAATATTCGTTGCTCTGCCGGATGGCCGACACGGACCTGGCAGAGCTGATGGTGAACGAGGATGTCGGGCTTTTGCCGTTCTCGCCGCTGGCGGCGGGGCTGCTGACCGGCAAATACCAGGGCGGCGCGGTGCCCGATGGCTCGCGCATGTCGATCAACGGCAACCTAGGGGGCCGTAAGTCCGAAAGGGTTTTCGGCGCGGTCGACGCCTATCTCGGGGTGGCGCGGGACTTTGGCCTCGACCCGGTGCAGATGGCGCTGGCGTGGTCGGCGCGGCGGCCTTTCGTGACCTCGTCTATCTTCGGCGCGACGACCCTGGCCCAGCTCGACCATCTGCTGGGTGCGGCGGAGGTGGTGCTGAGCGAGGAGTTGCTGGAGCGGCTGGACGCGGAGCACAAGGCACATCCGATGCCGTATTGACCCCGTTCTGGCGGGGGGTGCGGGCGCTTGTTCTGTGCAGGGAAGCCCGAGCCTAGAGGCCGGATTGGGGGCCAGCCCCCAAACCCCCGGGATATTTATGGATCGATGAAGATAGGGGGTGTCGCTTTTGAAGGCGACGGGCGGCGGCGGCGGCCGCAGGGTGCGTACGGTGAATGAGGAAAGGCAGGGCATGCAGGTTGGATTCGTGGGATTGGGCGCGGTGGGCGCCAAGCTGGCGGGGTCGCTTTTGCGCAATGGCGTCGCGTTGAGCGTCTTCGATCTGGACCCCGCGCCGGTCGCGGAGTTCGTGGCGCGCGGGGCGGCGGCGGGCGCGGGCGCGGCGCAGCTGATGCGCGACTGCGACGTGGTGATCACCAGCCTGCCGAGCCCGGCTGCGTCAGAGGCCGTGCTGGCCGAGATGCTGCCCGAGATGGGTCCGGGCAAGATCTGGATCGAGATGTCGACCACCGATCCCAAGGCCATCGTCGATCAGGCCGCACGGGTCGCGGCCACCGGGGCGGTGGCGATGGAATGCCCGGTGTCGGGCGGCTGCCACCGGGCGGCGACGGGCAATATCAGCATTTTTGCGGGCGGCGAGCGGGCCGGCTTCGAGACGGTGCTGCCGTTGCTCACGCTGCTGGGGCGGCGGGTGCTGCACACCGGGGCGATCGGCACGGCCTCGACGCTGAAGGTGATGACCAATTACCTTGCCAACGCCAATCTGCTGACGCTCTGCGAGGCGCTGACCACGATGAAGGCGGCGGGCATGGACATGGCCACGACCTATGAGGCGATCCGCATCTCGTCGGGAAATTCCTTCGTGCACGAGACCGAGAGCCAGCTGATCCTGTCGGGATCGCGCGACGTGGATTTCAGCATGGACCTTGTACTCAAGGACATCGGTCTTTTTCAGCAGCTGGCCGAGGATCACGGCGTGCCGCTGGAGCTGTCGCCGCAGATCATCGCGATGATGCAGGACGGGCAGCGCCGTTACGGCGCGCGGGCGCAGTCGGACCGGATGATCGAGCGGCTGGAGGAGGCCTCGGGGCAGAGCGTGCTGGCCGAGGGCTTTCCGCAGGTGCTGGTCGACGACGAGCCTGAGGAACGCGGCTATGAGGTGACTGTGTCGCGCTGAGTGCTTTCCCCGCCCGCCGTTCCGCCGTAAGAGGCGGAGGCGAGGCAATGCGAAGGGGCAAGCGGCATGAGCGACGACATCCTGGCCGAGGTTTCGGCCTCGGTCCCGCGGCGGGCGATCGGCGTGGGCACGCTGTTCGGGCTTGGCGGGCTTTTGATCTATGTGGCCATGTCCACGCCGCCGGCGCTGGTCTGGCAGCTGTTCCTCATTGCGCTGGGGCTGGCGTCGATCTGGGCCGGGCAGATGATGCTGCGGGCCACGCGGCTGACGATCCGGCTGACGCGCGAGGGGCTCTTTGACAGCGAGGGCACGGTGCTGGCGCCGATGGAGAACATCGACAGGGTCGACCGCAGCATGTTCGCCAACAAGCCGTCCAACGGGTTCATGGTGATCCTGAAGGAGCCCGCGCCGCGCGGCTGGCGGCTGGGCATGTGGTGGCGGCTGGGCCGGCGGCTGGCCATCGGCGGGGTGACGCCGGGGGCGCAGACCAAACCCATGGCCGACATCATGATGGCGATCAAGGCGGGCCACGTCTGACATCTGACCGCCGGGCGGCGGCAGGCGCGGGCGGCGTCCCGGGCCTGACCCTTGACCTCGCCGCCGGCCGGTTATCCTTTGCGGCAGGAGCGGGCGGCGGTCAGGGGGCGTTTTTGCCCTTGCCTTTGCCGGGTTCGACATTGTTGGTGCAGGCGTCCCAGTTTTCGGCATTGTTGGTGCATTCCGAACCGTCTGGTGCCGACTGGTCGTCGTTGATCCAGCCGTTGTTCTCGCCCGCGTAAAGCAATTGCGGCGCATGGCGGGGCCGGGTGAAGCTGTAGGTCACGATCTCGAACGGATCGAGCGCCACCTTGAACACCGGGTCGTAATCGTCCCAGGTTTCCACGACGCTGTCGTTATGCGCCATCATGGGCAGGCGGTCCTGGTAGTCCTTCATCATGTTGTCGGCCAGCGGCGGATAATCGCCGCGCGATTCTGACCAGACCACCTGGTACTTTGCGTTATTTTCGTTGTAGCGCACCACGGTGATCCGCAGGTCGGTTTCGTCGCCCTGGGATTTGTTCAACATGGCGGCCTCCTCCGTTCGGTTCCTGCACGAAGGCAGCGGTCGAGATGATTGCGGTGAACCCCTGGGCGTCGGATTGCAGAGCCGAGCTTATGTTTCCCGCCGGAGAGATCGCGGTGTATTTGTGGCACGCCCGCAGCATCATCATTTCGTTGTCCTTGCCGTGGGTGAATTCGCGTTGCGGGTGCACCGTCGGCGATGTGTCGAGTGGGGTCGGGGATGGTCCAGTTGCGCAGGTCGAGCTTGATCATCTCGAATCTGGAGCGTGTCCAGGCGATCCGGTCGTACGATGGCCTTTTCGCGGATCGACTGCTTGAGCGACGCGTGGTCGTAGACCGTTCCCGTCCCCAGCCGTGACTGCGGGGCCGGAATTGCGGTTTCCGCGCCGGCGCGGCGTCGAAACCCATTCGCAAGTTTACTCATCCCTTTACCTTCCACCCGGATTTCGCCGGGGTAACGCCCCACAAATGCAAATAATGCGGGGCGGGTATTGCCGGGCCGGAATGTCCAAATCGGGGTGCTTTCGAGAGAAATTAGGATAAAATTCCATTTCAATTGAGGCTATTACTGGCTTTTTCGAATGCTGAATTTCGCACGCGTCGACATAGTTCGCCTTGTGGAAAAGACGATTTCGCCGCTTCCGGGAAATTGCCGGAAAAACGGTTGGACCGGGTGGGCGACATGGTTACTCTCCCCCAAGGTCCGGTTTGGACAGACAGTTGCGGGCAACGCAGCACGCCGGAACCAAGGGAGGAAGACCATGGCCGCACCGGCGAACGAACCGACGTTCCGCGAATCCGTAGACCTCATGTTCAATCGCGCGGTGGCGCTGATGGATCTGCCCCCCGGGCTCGAGGAAAAGATACGCGTCTGCAACTCGACCTATACGGTGCGCTTCGGCGTGCGGCTGCGCGGCAAGATCCATACCTTCACCGGATACCGGTCGGTGCATTCCGAACATATGGAGCCCGTCAAGGGCGGCATCCGTTTCGCCATGTCGGTCAACCAGGACGAGGTCGAGGCGCTGGCGGCGCTGATGACCTACAAATGCGCGCTGGTCGAGGCGCCCTTCGGCGGCTCGAAGGGCGGGCTCTGCATCAATCCGCGCGACTACGACGAACACGAGATGGAACAGGTCACCCGCCGCTTTGCCTATGAGCTGGCCAAGCGCGACCTGATCAACCCCTCGCAGAACGTGCCCGCCCCGGACATGGGCACGGGCGAGCGCGAGATGGCCTGGATCGCCGACCAGTACCGCCGGATGAACACCACCGACATCAATGCAGCGGCCTGCGTGACCGGCAAGCCGATCCACGCCGGCGGCATCCAGGGCCGGACCGAGGCCACCGGGCGCGGCGTGCAATACGCGCTGCGCGAATTCTTCCGACACCCCGAGGACGTGAAGGCCAGCGGCATGACCGGCACGCTCGACGGCAAGAGGGTGATCGTGCAGGGCCTGGGCAACGTGGGCTTTCACGCGGCCAAGTTCCTGCAGGAGGAAGACGGCTGCAAGATTGTCGGGATCATCGAATACGACGGCGCGCTTTACAACGAAGACGGCATCGACGTGCAATCCGTGCGCGACTGGATCGTCAAGCACGGCGGCGTCAGCTCTTATCCCGACGCCACGCACACCGCCGAAGGGGCGGACGTGCTGGAGCACGATTGCGACATCCTGATCCCCGCGGCGCTGGAGGGGGTGATCAACTTGTCCAATGCCGCGCGCATCAAGGCCCCGCTGATCATCGAGGCCGCCAACGGTCCCATCACGGCGGGGGCGGACGACGTCCTGCGCTCTAAGGGCACGGTCATCATCCCCGACATGTACGCCAACGCGGGCGGCGTGACTGTGTCCTATTTCGAATGGGTCAAGAACCTCAGCCATATCCGCTTTGGCCGGATGCAGCGCCGCCAGGAAGAGGCGCGCCACCAGCTGGTGGTGGACGAGCTGGAGCGGCTGGACCGGTATCTGGGCGACGCGTGGTCGCTGCGCCCCGAGTTCAAGAAAAAGTACCTGCGCGGCGCCGACGAGCTGGAGCTGGTCCGCTCGGGGCTCGACGACACGATGCGCATCGCCTACCAGTCCATGCGCGAAGTCTGGCACGGCCGCGAGGACGTGACCGACCTGCGCACCGCCGCCTATCTGGTCGCCATCGAAAAGGTCGCCAAATCGTACCGGGCCAAGGGGCTTTAGCGGCCCCGACCCCGGCCAAAGGCGACGCTGCAGAAAACCCGGCCCCACGGCCGGGTTTTTTGCAACGTTTCACTATGAACCGGGCGGGGCACGCCGGGGCGCGGGATCGCTGCGCCGCGGTGATCCGCGCAACTCTTGGAAACATCTCTGAAAAGCCGAGTTTTATGCCGCGCGCTCGCCCGATTTTAGACTCCAGCGCGCCACGCCTTGCCGCCATCCTGCCACAATCCGACCCATATCATGATCACTTCACCCGGACATCTTGCCCGGCGTATGAAAGGGACAAGCATTATGGAAGCTCTGGAACGCCGTCTGGCCCGGTTCCGGTCTGACGAGAGCGGCAGTCAAACGATCGAATCCGTGATCTGGTTGCCCGTGTTTTCCATGTTTCTGGTGCTGATCATCGACGTGAGCATGGTGTTCAACAAACAATCCGAATTGCTGCGCATCGTGCAGGATGCCAACCGCGCCTATTCGACCGGGCGGCTCGCGTCCGCGGCAGAGGCCGAGAGCTTTGTCCAGGCGGCGGTGGCGAATTACACGTCCAACCCGTCGGTTACCACGACGCTGGTGAACGGGGTGATCACGACCCGGCTGGTGGTTCCGGCGACCGACCTCATGCCGATCAACAGCTTCCCGGTGTTCAAGGACAAGGACGTCGTGATCGCCACCCAGCATCTGGCAGAGTTCTGAGGAGACCCGCGATGCAGACCAAACCCCTCATCGGCCGGTTCCTGCGGGACGAGACCGGCACCTTCACCGTCCTGTCGCTCTATTTCACCGCCATCGCCATGATCGTCGGTGGGCTGGCGATAGACTATTCCAACCGCACGGCCAAGCAGACCCGCCTGCAGACGGCGGTCGACGCGGTGGGCCATGCCGCCTTGCTGACCAAGTTGCGCGGCACCGGGGACGCGCAGGCCAAGGCGCTCGAGATCGCCACCAGCAACCTGCCCGACCGGCTGCACGGTGACGCGATCCTGGCCGAAGACATCGTCTTTGGCTATTGGGACGACGACGCCGCGGAATTCGTGCCCGACCCGCACGCGCGCGACGCGGTCCAGGTGACCGCCCGCCGCAATGTGGCGCGCGACAACATCGTGACCAACCTCATGCTGCAGGCCATCGGCTATGACGGCTTCGAGGTCGAGACCGACACCGTCTTCGACCTGTGGGAGCCGCCCTGCTTTCTCAATGGGTTCATGGCCGACCAAAGCGTCGACATTCAGGGCAACAACCAGTTCGGCCCGTATTTCTGCCTGCACGGCAACACCCACGTCAAGCTGAGCTCGAACAACGGGTTCGACCCCGGCGCCATCGTGTCGATGCCGATCCCCGAGGATCTGCAACTGCCCAGCTCTGGTTTCGACAGCAACGCCGATCTGGCCGAGGCGCTGCGGTAT
Source organism: Aestuariicoccus sp. MJ-SS9 (assembly GCF_032586235.1). NCBI lineage: Bacteria > Pseudomonadati > Pseudomonadota > Alphaproteobacteria > Rhodobacterales > Paracoccaceae > Aestuariicoccus > Aestuariicoccus sp. MJ-SS9. Next base: position 43,958 of record NZ_JAWHTD010000008.1, on the reverse strand, counting down.
TCCTATTACCCGTTCAACATCCTCAACCGGCTGGATGACATCGTGGCCGAGCTTCTGAGCGGTGGCGAGGCGCTGCCGGACTACATCGTCGGCCTTGGCCCCATCGCGCTTTCGGGCAACAAGCTGGCGCCGGAGGATTTCGAAACCGGCCGCATTCACACGATGCTCAATTGCAGCGGAAACCAGCAGGTCACCCTGGATCCGGGACTTTTCAGCGGTTTCGTCTTCGTGACCAATTGCAAGGTCAAGTTCAATCAGGGCGTCGCTCTCGAGGATGTGGTGATCGCCACCACCAACGACGATCCCAAGTCGTTCAACTCGCCCTCCGGCCTGACGCTGGGCCGCCCGGACGATTGCGCGCCGGGCGGCGGGGTCGCGCTGCTGACCTACGGCGGGTTCGAAGTGGCCTCGGATCTCAAGGTCCACGGCAGTCAGGTCGTGGCGCGCGGCTCGATCACCTTCAGCGCGCAGGCGCAGGGCATCCAGGGCGTGTCGATGATCGCCGGTGGCAATATCGACAGCACCTCGAATATCGACATGAACGGCTGCCCGCCCGAAGGCATGGACCCGGTCACGCTGGAACGCGTGGTGCGGATGGTGCGCTGAGCGCCCACAAGGTCAGTCCGCGTCATGCTCTGTCGCGGACTGACCTGCCGGTGTCGAAAACCGCAAGCCTCGCGGCTTTGGGCTTGCTACCACCGAAGGGGCGGTCTCTGATGGCCGCGCATACCGGTGGAGAGGTCATATGCGGTTTTCAGGCCTGCGCGTCCTGCGCGAGGGATTGACCGGCAACAAGGGATGGACGCCGCATTGGCGCGACCCCGCTCCGAAGGACGAATACGACATCGTCATCATCGGCGGCGGCGGGCATGGGTTGTCGACCGCCTATTACCTCGCGCGCGAACACGGGCTGACCAATGTCGCGGTGCTGGAGAAAGGCTATCTCGGCGGTGGCAATGTGGGGCGCAACACCACCATCGTGCGCGCCAATTACTTCCTGCCCGGCAATTCGGAATTCTATTCGCACTCGCTCAGGCTCTGGGAGGGGCTGGAGGCCGAGCTGAACTACAACGTGATGCATTCGCAGCGCGGGCTGATCAACCTCTTCCACTCCGACGGCCAGCGCGACGCCTTCGCGCGGCGCGGCAATGCGATGATCAATCAGGGCGACGACGCGATCCTGCTGGACCGCGCAGGGGTGCGCCGGCATCTGCCGTATCTGGATTTCGACAATGTGCGGTTTCCGATCTACGGCGGGCTGCTGCACCCGCGCGGCGGCACCGCCCGGCACGACGCGGTGGCCTGGGGATACGCGCGCGGCGCCGACCGGCGCGGCGTCGATCTGATCCAGAATTGCGAGGTCACCGGCATCGACATCTCGGGCGGCCGCGTGACCGGCGTGCAGACCACGCGCGGCGCGATCCGCGCCAAGAAGGTGGGCATCGTGGTGGCGGGACGCTCGGGTCAGGTGGCGGCGATGGCGGGGATGCGGCTGCCGATCGAAAGCCACATCCTGCAGGCCTTCGTGACCGAGGGGCTCAAGCCGGTGATCGACCACGTGGTCAGCTTTGGCATGGGCCATTTCTATATCAGCCAGTCCGACAAGGGCGGGCTGGTCTTCGGTGGCGATCTGGATTTCTACGCGTCCTATGCGCAGCGCGGCAATCTGCCGATGAAAGAGCACGTGATGGACGCCGCGATGACGCTGATGCCGATGATCGGCAAGGCGCGGGTGCTGCGCAGCTGGGGCGGGATCATGGACATGACGCCCGACGGCTCGCCCATCATCGACAAGACGCCGGTCGAGGGGCTCTATATCGACTGCGGCTGGTGTTACGGCGGGTTCAAGGCGGTGCCGGGCAGCGGGTTCTCTTTCGCGCATCTGATCGCGCAAGACCGGCATCACGCCCCCGCCGCGCGCTTCCGGCTGGACCGCTTCGCGACGGGGCGCGGGCTGATGGACGAGGAGGGGACCGGTGCGCAGCACAACCTGCACTAGGCGCCCCGGGCGGGCCGTGGATTTGAGTATTTTTGCCAAGAAGAAGCAGGGGGACGGGCCCTTGTTTCAGAGGGGGACGCGATGAGGATACCTTGCCCCATTTGCGGCGAGCGCGACCGGCGCGAGTTTTATTACCAGGGGGCCGCGTCGATGCTGGAGCGCCCCGCGCCCGGGGCCGGGGCGGCGGTGTGGGATGGTTTTTTGCACCTGCGCGACAACCCGGCGGGCGAGACGCGGGACCTTTGGTATCATGAGGCGGGCTGCGGGGCCTGGCTGGTGGTGACGCGCGATACGGTGACCCATGCGGTCCAGGGGGCGGAGCTGGTCGATGCGGGTTGAGGGCAGAGGCTGGGCGCTGGGCGACGAGCCGCTGCGCTTTCAGTGGGACGGGCGCTGGATGGGCGGTCGGCAGGGCGACACGCTGGCCAGCGCGCTGATGGCCGCCGACGTGCGGCTGATGGGGCGGTCGTTCAAGTACCACCGTCCGCGCGGCGTGCTGACCGCCGGGTCGGAAGAGCCCAACGCGCTGGTGACCGTCGGGCAGGGCGCGGGGTTGGAGCCGAATGTGCGCGCCACCACGCAAGAGCTGTTCGACGGGCTGGTGGCGCAGAGCCAGAACCGCTGGCCGTTGCTGGAGTGGGATCTGCTGAGCCTCAATGACCTGGCCGCGCCGTTTCTGTCGGCGGGGTTCTATTACAAGACCTTCATGTGGCCGCGCGCCTTTTGGGAGCGGGTCTATGAGCCGTTCATCCGCCGCGCCGCGGGGCTGGGGGCGCTCAGCGGGCGTCATAACGAGGATGCCTACGAAAAGGCCTTTGCCTTTTGCGACGTGCTGGTGATCGGCGGCGGACCCGCGGGGCTGATGGCCGCGCAGACGGCGGCGCGCGCCGGGGCGGATGTGATTTTGTGCTGCGAAGACAACGCGTTCGGCGGGCGTCTTCTGGCAGAGGATGAAGTCGTGGAGGACCGGCCCGGGCGCGACTGGGCGGCGGAGATGGCTGCGGATTTGGCGCAGATGGACAACGTCCGGCTGATGCCGCGCACCACGGTCACGGGGGCCTACGATCAGGGCACCTATGGCGCGCTCGAGCGGGTGGGCCACCATCTGCCGCGCCGCGACGGGCTGCCGCGCGAGTGTTTCTGGCGGATCGTGGCGCGGCGTGCGGTGCTTTGCGCCGGGGCGCTGGAGCGTCCGGTGGCGTTTCGCGACAACGATCGGCCGGGGATCCTGACGGCGGGGGCGCTGCGCGCCTATCTCAACCGCTGGGGCACGGTGCCGGGGCGGTCGGTGGCGGTTTTCGGCAACAACGACGATGCGCATCGCACCGCGCGCGATCTCATTGCGGCGGGGGTGCATGTGGCGGCGGTTATCGACAGCCGTCACGACGCCGCGCCGCAGGTGGACGCGCCGGTCTATACCGGCGCAGTGGTGTCGCGTGCCCATGGCGGGCGGCACGGGGTGGATGCGATCACCCTCCGTCACGGCGATGGCCGGGAAGAGCGGATCGCGGTGTCGTGCCTGGCGATGTCGGGGGGGTGGAACCCGTCTGTGCACTTGATGTGTCACATGAACGGACGCCCGCAATGGTCTGAGGATATTGCTGCTTTCGTGTCTACGCCCGGTATGGTGCCCGGCATGGCTGCGGCCGGGGCGGCGGCGGGTGTCTTTGACACGGGCGGCTGTCTGCGCAGCGGCGCCGAGGCCGGGTTGCAGGCGGCGACGGACCTTGGTTTCCGGGGCGATCTGCCGAAACTGCCCGAGGCCGAGGATACCCCCTACCGGATGCAGCAGCTTTGGGCGGTGCCGGGCAAGGGGCGCGCCTGGCTCGATTTCCAGAACGACGTGACGGTCAAGGACGTGGCACAGGCGGCGGTCGAGAACTTTCGCTCGGTCGAGCATATGAAGCGCTATACCACCCAGGGAATGGCGACCGATCAGGGCAAGAATTCCAACGTCGCGGCGCTGGCGGTGCTGGCGGATGTCACCGGGCGGACGATCCCCGAGACCGGAACAACGACCTTCCGCCCGCCCTATACCCCCGTCAGCATCGCGGCGATGGGCGCGGGCAGCCAGGGCGCGGGCTTTGCGCCGCAGCGCTTTACCACCAGCCATGAGGCCAGCGTCGAGATGGGCGCGCCGATGATCGAGGCGGGGCTGTGGTACCGGCCCAGCTATTTCCCGCGCGAGGGCGAGCATGACTGGCGGCAAGCCTGCGACCGCGAGGTCGGGATGGTGCGGCAGGCGGTGGGGGTCTGCGATGTCTCGACCCTTGGCAAGATCGACCTGCAAGGCCCTGATGTCGGGCGGTTTCTCGATTTCGTCTACACCAACACTTTCAGTACGCTGAAGCCGGGGCGCGTGCGGTACGGGCTGATGCTGCGCGAGGACGGGCACGTCATGGACGACGGCACCACCGCGCGGTTGTCAGAGAGCCAGTGGGTGATGACCACGACCACCGCCGCAGCGGGGCCGGTGATGCGGCATCTGGACTGGGTGCATCAGGCATATTGCCGCGACATGGACCTGCGGTTCATCTCGGTGACCGAGCAATGGGCGCAATTCGCCGTCGCCGGGCCAAAGTCGCGCGAGCTGCTGAACGGGCTGTTGGATGCACCGATCGACAACGATGGCTGGTCGTTCATGGCCTGCGGGGCGGTGTCGGTGCTGGGGGTCGCGGGGCGGCTCTTCCGGATATCGTTCTCGGGCGAACATGCCTACGAGATCGCGGTGCCCAGCCGCTATGGCGCGGCGCTCTTTCGCGCGCTGGTGGCGCGGGCCGAGGCGATGGGGGGCGGGGCTTACGGGATGGAGGCGCTGAACGTGCTGCGCATCGAGAAGGGGCATATCACGCATTCGGAAATCCACGGGCGCACCACGGCGCATGACATCGGCATGGGGCGGATGATCTCGGCCAAAAAGGACTGCATCGGCAAGGTCATGGCGGCGCGGCCCGGTCTGGTCGAGGACCGCGAAGAGCTGGTGGGGCTGCGGCCCGTTGAGGCCGCAGGGCGACTGACGGCGGGCGCGCATCTCTTTGCGCCGGGGATGGATGCGGTGCGCGAGAATGACGAGGGCTATGTCACCAGCGTCGGCCATTCGCCGACGCTGGGCGAGATGCGGGGGCTGGCGTTCCTCAGCGGCGGACGGATCCGGCATGGGCAGAAGATCAGGCTGGTGGATCACCTGCGGGGTGTCGAGACGCTTTGCGAGGTGACCGACCCGGTGGCCTTCGATGCTGAGGGAGGGCGCGTGCGTGGCTGAATTGCAGGCTTTGACCCCTTGCGCCGGGCTGCTTCCGGTGACCCGGGGGGCGGTGTCGCTGAGCGAGGTCGATGTGGGCGCGATCACCTCGGTCGCGCCGTTCCGGGGGCGGGAGGCGGCGCTGTCTGCGGCGCTGGAGGCGGCGCATGGCATGGCCTTTCCGGCGCCCAACCGCGCGACGGGGCGCGCGGGCGCAAGGGCGGTCTGGTTCGGGGCGGGGCAGGCGATGCTGCTGGGGCCCGCGCCGGAGGCGGCCTTGGCGGAACATGCCGCGCTGACGGATCAGTCGGACGGCTGGGCGGTGGTGCGGATCGAGGGCGCAGGCGTCGAGGCGGTGCTGGCGCGGCTGGTGCCCGTCGATCTGCGCGGCGGGGTCTTCAGGCGCGGGCACACGGCGCGCACGATGCTGGGGCATATGAACGTGTCGATCACCCGCGTGGGGGCGGAGGCGTTCCAGATCATGGCCTTCCGGTCGATGGCGCGCACACTGGTCCACGATCTGACGACCGCCATGGCGCAGGTCGCCGCGCGGGGGGAGGCCGGGTGAGCCGGAGGCCTGGCCGGACCGGGGGCCCATAGCTTCGGCGGTCGGGCAAAACGGCGGACCGATCCAAAGGAGCGCGGCAAGGCCGCGCGCCGGATGTCTCGGCCCCTGCCTTTGGCCGGGGCCTCGGGCCGCCCGGTGGCCAGGGTGGCGCGGCAGGGGTCGGCTGGACTCTGGGGACGGTTGCGCCGATATTGAGGGCATGAGTCTGCCCCCGGGATTTCTGGATGAACTGCGCACCCGCACCAGCCTGAGCCAGGTGGTGGGCCGCAAGGTCATGTGGGATGCGCGCAAGTCCAACCAGGGCAAGGGCGACATGTGGGCGCCGTGCCCCTTCCACCAGGAAAAATCAGCGTCTTTTCATGTGGATGACCGCAAGGGCTTTTATTACTGCTTTGGCTGCCATGCCAAGGGCGACGCGATTTCCTTTGTCCGCGAGACAGAGAATGTCGGCTTCATGGAGGCGGTGGAGATTCTGGCGGGCGAGGCGGGCATGCCCATGCCCGCGCGCGACCCCAAGGCGCAGGAGAAGGCCGACCGGCGCACCCAGATGGCCGAGGTCATGGAGCAGGCGCTGCAATTCTACCGGCTGCAGCTGAAGACCGGGGCGGCGGGCGCAGCGCGCGCCTATCTCGACCGGCGCGGGCTGGGGGCCGGGACGCTCGACCGGTTCGAGATCGGTTTTGCGCCCGAGGGCTGGCAGACGCTCTGGGATCACCTGCGCGGCAAGGGCGTGGCCGAGGATCTGATCCTTGGCGCGGGGCTGGCCAAGCCGTCGTCGAAGGGCGGCAAGCCTTATGACGTCTTCCGCAACCGCATCCTCTTTCCGATCCGCGACGCACGCGGGCGGGCCATTGCCTTTGGCGGGCGGGCGATGGACCCGAACGACAACGCCAAATACCTCAACTCGCCCGAGACCGAGCTGTTCGACAAGGGGCGCAACCTTTATAACCTCGGCCCCGCGCGCGAGGCGGCGGGCAAGGGCCAGCCGCTGATCGTGGCCGAGGGCTATATGGATGTGATCGCGCTGGTGGAGGCGGGGTTCGGCGGGGCGGTGGCGCCGCTGGGAACGGCGGTGACCGAAACCCAGCTGCAGCTGATGTGGCGGCTGTCGGACGAGCCGCTGATCGCGCTCGACGGCGACACGGCGGGGCTGCGCGCCGCCTTCCGGGTGATCGACCTGGCGCTGCCGCTGCTGGAGGCGGGGAAATCCCTGCGCTTCGCGCTGATGCCCGAGGGCAAGGACCCCGACGATCTGATCCGCGCCGAAGGCGCGGGCGCGGTGCAGAAGGTGCTGGATGCGGCGCTGCCCATGGTGCAGCTGATGTGGCGGCAGGAAACCGAGGGCCGGGTCTTTGACAGCCCCGAGCGCAAGGCGGCGCTGGATCGCAGCTTGCGCGAGCGGATCAAGCGCATTCAGGATCCGTCGCTGCGCCATCACTATGGCGAAGAGATCAAGGAACTGCGCTGGCAGCTCTTCCGCCCGCAGCGCGGCGGGGCCCGTACCGGGGCACAGCGCCGCTGGGGCGCGAACGCGCCCGCAGTGCCGGTGGCCAGCACGCGCGCCTCGCTTCTGGCGGCGGCCGGGGACGAGGCGCAGTCGCATCTGCGCGTGGCGGTGATCCTTGCGGCGGTCTTGTCGGCGCCCGAAATCGTCGAGGAATTCGAGACCGATCTCGCCCAGATGGCCTGCGCCGATCCGACCCATGCGCGGCTGCGCGACTGCCTGATCCACAACGTGGGCCGGGACGCCGACACGGTCGAAGAGGCCGCCCATGCCGCCATCGGCGCGGAGGCCCTTGAAACCTTGCGCGGGGCGGCCCATGTGGCCCTGACACCCTGCGTCCGTCAGCCCGGCAACGCCGAGCTGGCGCGTATGACCGTGGCCGAGGAACTGGCCAAGCTGGCGGCGCAGGCCGGTCTTGCCGCCGAGATCGCCGAAGCCGAGGAAGACCTCGGCGCGCTGGCCGACGAGGCCGTGACCTGGCGGCTGGCGCAGGCGGCGCAGGCCCGCAACCGGGCCGTGCGCAGCCAGCGCGAGGACACGGCGGAATACGACACCGGGCCCAACGGGGCGCGGATCGACCGCGACGAACGCAGCGCCTTTGCCGCGCTGATGCAGACCATCCGCTTTGATAAACCGGGTCGCGGATAGCGCACCGGCTTGTTAAAGCGCAAAGAAATTGGGGATATGGGTGGCCGAATCACCCAGAAGCGCTAATGATTCGTATATACGAATCACCAACGCGCCCCGCCCGATGAAGGAGCCGTCCATGGCCGCAAAAGACAACGACGACGCCAAGACCGAAGATCGCGACGAGGAGGTCAGCCTGGATATGAGCCAGACGGCCGTCAAGAAGATGATCGCCGAGGCGCGCGAACGCGGCTACATCACCTACGACCAGCTCAACGAGGTTCTGCCGCCCGATCAGGTCAGCTCGGACCAGATCGAGGACGTGATGTCGATGCTGTCGGAAATGGGCATCCAGGTCACCGAAGACGACGAAGAGGCCGAGGAGGAAGAGCAGAAAGGCTCGACCGAACTGGTGGATGCCTCGCAGGGCAAAGAGGTGGCGCTGTCCTCGGGCACGTCCGAAAAGCTGGATCGCACCGACGACCCTGTGCGCATGTACCTGCGCGAGATGGGCAGCGTCGAGCTGCTGAGCCGCGAAGGCGAGATCGCCATCGCCAAGCGCATCGAGGCCGGCCGCAACACAATGATCGCGGGGCTTTGTGAAAGCCCGCTGACGTTTCAGGCCATCACTATCTGGCGCGAGGAACTCTTGTCCGAAGAGATCCTGCTGCGCGACGTGATCGACCTGGAAACCACCTTTGGCAACCAGATGGGCGAGGATGGAGAGGTCACCGAACCGGTGGTCGACACCTCGAATGTCGAGACCGCCAAGTCCAGCAAGACCGACGACCAGCCCGAGCTCGACGCCGACGGAAACCCGATCAGCAAGGATGACGACGACGACGAGGACGAACAGGCCAACATGAGCCTGGCTGCCATGGAAACCGCGCTGAAACCGCGGGTCCTGGAAACGCTCGACACCATCGCGCGCGATTACGAAGAGCTGTCCGAGATGCAGGACAGCCGCATCTCGGCCACGCTGAACGAGGACGGGTCGTTCAGCAGCGGCGACGAGGAACGCTATCAGAAGCTGCGCGGCGAGATTGTCGAACTGGTCAACGAGCTGCACCTGCACAACAACCGGATCGAGGCGCTGATCGACCAGCTTTACGGCATCAACAAGCGCATCATGTCCATCGACAGCGCCATGGTAAAGCTGGCCGACCAGGCCCGCATCAACCGGCGCGAATTCATCGACGAATACCGCGGCCGCGAGCTCGATCCCAACTGGATGGAGCGGATGGCCGCGAAGCAGGGCCGCGGCTGGCAGATGTTCATCGAACGCTCGTCCGACAAGGTCGAGGAACTGCGCGCGGACATGGCGCAGGTCGGCCAGTACGTCGGTCTCGACATCAGCGAATTCCGCCGCATCGTGCAGCAGGTCCAGAAGGGCGAGAAAGAGGCGCGTCAGGCCAAGAAGGAAATGGTCGAGGCCAACCTGCGTCTGGTGATCTCGATCGCCAAGAAATACACGAACCGCGGCCTGCAATTCCTTGATCTCATTCAGGAAGGCAACATCGGCCTGATGAAGGCCGTGGACAAGTTCGAGTACCGCCGGGGCTACAAGTTCAGCACCTACGCCACCTGGTGGATCCGTCAGGCGATCACGCGCAGCATCGCGGATCAGGCCCGCACGATCCGCATCCCCGTGCACATGATCGAGACGATCAACAAGCTGGTGCGCACAGGCCGCCAGATGCTGCACGAGATCGGCCGCGAACCGACGCCGGAAGAGCTGGCCGAAAAGCTGCAGATGCCGCTCGAGAAGGTCCGCAAGGTGATGAAGATCGCCAAGGAACCGATCAGCCTCGAGACGCCCATCGGCGACGAGGAAGACAGCCAGCTGGGCGATTTCATCGAAGACAAGAACGCGGTTCTTCCCCTCGACAGCGCAATCCAGGAGAACCTCAAGGAAACCACGACGCGGGTATTGTCGTCCCTCACCCCGCGCGAGGAACGGGTTCTGCGGATGCGCTTTGGCATCGGCATGAACACCGACCACACGCTTGAGGAAGTGGGCCAGCAGTTCAGCGTGACCCGCGAACGCATCCGCCAGATCGAGGCCAAGGCCCTGCGCAAGCTCAAGCACCCCTCGCGCTCGCGCAAGCTGCGGTCGTTCCTGGATCAGTAGGGGGCCGCATGTCTCTGCTTTCGCGACTTTTCGGCGGTGGTGGTGGCTCGAAAGAGCCCGCATCCGCCGAGTCGGTGGAATACAAGGGCTTTCGCATCACGCCCGAGCCGATTTCAGAGGGCGGGAATTTTCGCATCGCCGCGCGGATCGAAATGGATGTGGAGGGCGAGACCAAGACCCACCATCTGATCCGCGCCGATGTGGTCAACGACCGCGATGCGGCCGAAGAGGCGTCGCTGCGCAAGGCGCGGCAGATCATCGACGAGCAGGGCACGCGGATATTCGGCTGATGCGCGGCGGGGTTGGGGGATGAGCGCCCTGCTCGGATGGCTGCAACGCCTGTCCTGGATCATCGTTTTGCTGCTCTGCGCGACGCTTGGGCTCGCGCCCTTCGTGCCCGAACCGCATGTCTGGGAAAAGCTGAAGATGCTGGCGGCGGGCGAACTGGCCCGGCCGGCCGATATCTTCGATCTGCTCTTTCACGGCGCGCCCTGGGGGCTTCTGGCGCTCAAGATCGTCGTCACGCGCCGCAAGGTGTGACGCGCCGCCCCGTCGGGGACAGCGCAGCGCGCTCGCTGAAGGGGTCTAGTTGACCGGCATCAGGAACACTTCCTGCACATTGGCGCGGGCGTCGGCATTCAGCGCATAAAGCACGGCATCGGCCACGTCCTCGGGCTTCAGCTTGTCGGGCTTGGCCTCGTCGAAGAAGGGCGTGTCGACCATGCCCGGCGCGATCACCGTGCAGCGCCCGCCGAAATCGCGCATTTCTTCGGCCAGGTTGCCGCCGTAGCCGTGCACGAACCATTTCGACGCGCCATAGACCGAGCCCTTGATGTGCCGCCGCCCGGCGGCGGACCCGGTCAGCAGCAGATGGCCCTTGGTCTTTTTCAGATGCGGCATGGCGGCCTTGGCGGTCCAGAGCACGCCGAGGATATTGAGCCGCACCAGCCGCTCCCATTCCCCAGGGTCGCCCGCATCAGTCCCGGCGGCCGAGAGGCCGGTTCCCGCATTGGCGAAGGCGGCGTGGACGCCGCCGAAGCGGTCGGCCAATTGGTCGAGCGCCGCGGTTTGCGACGCCAGGTCGCCCGCATCGCCGGGCAGGGCGAGCGCCGCATCGCCCAGCTCTGCCGCCAGCGCCGCCAGCTTGTCCTTGGATCGCGCAAAAAGCCCGACGTTCCAGCCCGCCGCGACGGCGGCGCGGGCGGTTGCGGCCCCGATGCCCGAAGAGGCGCCGGTGATGAAGAGTGTCTTGTCGGTCATGTCGGTCTCCTGTCAGGGGTCCGACACCAACGCGCGGCGGGCGGGCCGGGTTTCATCCCGGCCCGCAACGTTCAGGTCAGATGCGTGTTGAAGAACTCGATCGTGCGCGACCAGCTCAGCTCTGCCGCGGCCTCGTCATAGCGCGGGGTGCTGTCGTTGTGGAACCCGTGGTTCACGCCGGGATAGATATGCGCGGTAAAGTCCTTGCCGTGCTCTTGCAGCGCCGCCTCATAGGGCGGCCAGCCCTCGTTGATGCGGTTGTCGAGCTCGGCGTATTGCAGCAGCAGCGGGGCCTGGATGCGCGGCACGTCCTCGGCCGCGGCCTGGCGGCCGTAATAGGGCACACCCGCGGCCAGTTCCGGATAGGCCACCGCCATCGCGTTGACCACGCCGCCGCCATAGCAAAAGCCCGTGGCGCCGACCTTGCCGGTGGTGTCGGAGTGATCCTTGAGGAATTCGAACGCGGCAAAGAAGTCGTTCATCAGCTTCTCGGTGTCGACTGTGCGCTGCAGCTCGCGCCCCTCGGCATCGTTGCCGGGATAGCCGCCGACCGAGGTCAGCCCGTCCGGCGCCAGCGCGATGAAGCCCGCCTTGGCGACGCGGCGCGCAACATCCTCGATATATGGGTTCAGCCCGCGGTTCTCGTGCACGACGACGACCGCCGGCACCGGCCCTTCGACATTGGCGGGGCGCACCAGATAGCCGCGCACCTCGCCATGGCCGTTGGGCGAGGGATACATGATGTATTCCGGCAGGATGTCGGGATCGGTGAAGTCGACCTGATGCGCCAGGGCGTAATCGGGCGACAGCATGTTCAAAACCGCGGCGGCGGTAAGGCCCGCTGCGGTAAACCGCCCGGCCCGTTCGAGAAATTCGCGCTTGGTGATGTGGCCGTGGGCGTAATAGTCGTAAAGATCAAGCAGTTCCTGATCGAAGTCGGCGGCGGTCATGCGCTTGGGTGCGGTGTGTTCGTTCAAAGTGGCCTCCCTGTCTGGCTGCGGCGTCCGGTTCGGTGACCAAGCCGCTGCGTCAAAAGGTAGCGCTGTCGAAAGAAAGGAAAGGGTCGTGTCGCAACAGACCGAATTTTCCATCCCGACGCGGGGTCCGGGGCTTTACGAATTCACCTCTGAGGTGGCGGGATGGGTGCGGGGCACCGGGCTGCTGACGCTTTTTGTCCGGCACACCTCGGCGAGCCTTCTGGTGCAGGAAAACGCCGATCCCGAGGTGCGGACCGATCTGACCGCCTTCTTTCACCGCCTGGTGCCGCCCAGCGACGATCCGTCGATGGCGTATCTGACCCATACCTACGAGGGTCCCGACGATATGCCCGCGCACATCAAGGCGGCGCTGCTGCCGGTGTCGCTGTCGATCCCGGTGACCGACGGCAGGCTGGCGCTGGGCACCTGGCAGGGCATTTATCTTTTCGAGCACCGCCGCGCGCCGCACCTGCGCAATGTTGCTGCGCATCTGGGGCCGTGAGGGGGTGCGGGCCGCGACCGGCGTCTGCCCGTGGGGTGGCGCTGCAACCTGAGTTCTCAGCGCTTTATCCCAGCCAAGTAATTGCGCCGAAAGAGCGGCGCGCCTGCATCTGCCAAAGCGCCAGCCCGCCGGGACGGGCAGGCGCTGGTCGCGGCGGCCTGCGGCCTTGATTCCGCGACTTGGGGTGCGCTGAACGAACGCCCGCCTGCCGACAGTTGACTTAACCGCGCCGCCGCCCGACGCTGCGGCATGACCGACCCGATCCTGACCTCTGACGCCTATATCGCCGCCCGCGCCGGCGACGTCTCGGACTGGTGCGCGACCATCTTCGACTATGGAGAACCCGCCTGGCGCGAATACCGCTCGGCGGGCTGGTATGTTGCGCGGCTGAGGGCCGAGGGCTTTACCGTCGAAGAAGGCTCGGGCGGGATGCCCACGGCCTTCTGCGCAGAATGGTCGAACGGGCCGGGGCCGGTCGTGGGGATGTACGCCGAATACGACGCCGTGCCGGGCAATTGCCAGGCCGCCGCCCCCGAACCGCGCCCCCGCGACGGGCTGGGCGTGATGGCCGCCGGGCACACCGACCCGCATTCCGGGCTGGGGATCGGCGCGCTGGCGGGACTGCTGGCCACCAAGGCGGCGATGGAGCGGCACGGCATCGCGGGCGGTCTGCGCTTTACCGGCGAGCCGGCGGAGAAGGTGCGCGGCTCGAAACCCATCCACGCCGCCAAGGGCTATTACGACGGGCTGGCGGCGATGCTGTCCTTCCATCCGTTCTACATGCTGCCGCTCTGCAACACCGTGCGCTGGGACACGCAATGCGGCGCGGCCTATTCCTTTGTCTATCGTTTCGAGTGCGACGCGCCGCAGCTCTGGGGCGCGACCGACGGCGCGCCGATCCCGCAAAGCCATTCCGACATCCGCGCCCCCGGGGCAAACGACGCGCTGATGCTGACCTACCAGAACGCCCGCGCCCTGCGCGACGCGATGCTGCCCCATCGCGGCGGCTGGTCGGTGTCCGAGGCGATCCTCGCCACCGGGCAGGCCACCGCCGACAACCTGCCGGCCCTGCGCGCCGATCTGCAATACATGATCCGTGTGCCCGACCTGGCGATGGCCGAGCAGATCACCGCGCAGCTCGACCGGGTGGCCGAGCATGCCGCCGCCATGACCGGCTGCCGGGTTCGCAAGATATGGGTCAGCAAATCCCGCCCCGGGCTGACCAACCACGCCATGGCCAAGGCGGTCTGGCAGGCAATCGAGGCTGTGGGACCACCGGTCTGGGACGAGGCGGCGCTGGCGCTGGCGCGTCAGGTGCAAACGGCCTGCGGCACGGCCCCGATGGACGCGCCGCTGATCCCCGAATGCACGAGCCTCATCGCGCCCGAACGGGCCGAGGCGATCCTGCGGCGCGACCTGCCGCCGCGCCAGGCCAACAGCACCTCGGACGATTACACCGACATGACCTGGCACACCCCCACCGCGCGGTTCTACATCGCGCGGCCCGCGCTGCGGGGCGGGCCTTATCCGCCTTGGGCGATGAACGCTCTGGGCGGGATGCCGCCGCTGATCGACGCGATGGTGCAAACGGCGGCGCGGGTGCTGTCGCGGGCGGCGCTGCGGGTGCTCTTGGACGCCGCACTGCGCGAGACCGCTGAGGAGGAATTCCGACGGCGGCGCGAGGAGGGCGGCGACATCCCGCCGCTCTGCGATTACGATCCGCCGGTCGATCTGCCCTGGCCCGAATATGTCGAAACCCCGCGCGGGCGCGGCTGGCATATCCCGGGCTGATCCCGGCGCGCCCGGCCTGAAATCAGTATTCGCCCCCGCATCTTGGGGCTGCATTTCCCCTCTACCCAAATTCTGGCGGCTCCCCTATAGTGGCTGTGGATAAGAGGGGGCCAACCCCCTTCCATGAGGCAGGAAAAGCAGACAACAAGAACGAGGGGGACGGCTCATGCGCTGCCCGTTTTGCGGAAACATCGACACCCAGGTGAAGGATTCCCGGCCCGCCGAGGATCACGTCAGCATCCGGCGGCGTCGCTTCTGCCCGGCCTGTGGCGGGCGCTTCACCACCTATGAACGCGTGCAGCTGCGCGACCTCGTGGTGATAAAAACCAACGGCCGGCGTGAGGATTTCGACCGCGACAAGCTGGAACGCTCGATCCGGATCGCCTTGCAGAAACGCCCCATCGACCCCGAGCGGATCGACCAGATGATCTCGGGCATCGTGCGGCGGCTCGAGAGCATGGGCGAGACCGACATCCCCTCCAAGCAGATCGGCGAGATCGTGATGGAAACCCTGGCGCGGATCGACACCGTGGCCTTTGTCCGCTTCGCCAGCGTCTACAAGAACTTCCAGGAAGCCGACGACTTCGACAAGTTCGTCAGCGAGCTGCGTCCCGAAACCCCGCCCGAGAAGTGAACCCCGAGGACCGCGCGCATATGGCCCATGCGCTGCGGCTGGGCCGCCGCGCCATGGGACGCAGCTGGCCCAACCCGGCGGTCGGCTGCGTGATCGTGCGCGACGGCCGGGTGGTCGGGCGCGGCTGGACCGGCGCGGGCGGGCGGCCCCATGCCGAACCGCAGGCGCTGGCGCAGGCCGGTGCGGCGGCCTGGGGCGCCACCGCCTATGTCACGCTGGAACCCTGTTCCCACCACGGCGTCACCCCGCCCTGCGCCGAGGCACTGATCGACGCCGGGATTGCCCGCGTCGTGGCCCCCGTTGCCGACAGCGATCCGCGGGTCTCGGGCGGCGGCTTTGCCCGGCTGCGCGAGGCCGGGATCGAGGTCACCACCGGCGTTCTGGCGGACGAGGCCGAATACGATCACGCCGGGTTCTTCCTGCGCGTGACCGAAGGACGGCCCTGGGTGACGCTCAAGCTCGCCACTTCGTTCGATGGCCGCATCGCCACGGCCACGGGCGAAAGCCGCTGGATCACCGGGCCGGGCGCGCGCCGGGTGGTGCACGGGATGCGCGCCTGCCACGATGCGGTGATGGTGGGGGCGGGGACCGCGCGGGCGGACGACCCCATGCTCACCGTACGCGGCTTTGGCACCGTGGCGCAGCCGGTGCGGGTGGTGGTGTCGCGGCTCATCGACCTGTCGCTGATGGGGCAGCTGGCGCGCAGCGCGCGCGAGGTGCCGGTCTGGATCTGCCACGGCCCCGACGCCCGGTCCGAGACCCGCGAGGCCTGGGCCGGGCTTGGGGCCGAGCTTTTGCCCTGCGCGCTTTCGGGTCGCCAGGTCGACGCTCGGTCGGTGCTGCGCGCGCTGGGGGGCCGCGGTCTGACGCGGGTCTTCTGCGAAGGCGGCGGCACCCTGGCGGCGACGCTTCTGTCGGCGGGGCTGGTGGACGAGCTGGTGGGCTTTACGGCGGGCGTGGCCCTGGGCGCCGAAGGCCAGCCCGCGCTGGGGGCCATGGGGCTCGATGCGCTGGCCGATGCTCCGCGCTTTAAGCTGATCGAGACCCGCGCGGTGGACGGCGACGTCATGCACCGCTGGCGGCGGCGGTCGGAGCCGACAGGTCAGACCGACAGTCCGAAGTTGTGAGGGGCGCGAAACGCGGCGGGGGCCGGGCCGGTTTTCCATGTTTCCGGAACGGCCGGGGGGGCGGGAGGTCCCGGGTCGAGCCCGGTCCTGTGGCGCGCCGAGCGCGACGAGTAGCGCTCACGAAGCCCCGCCGTCACCGGCCGCAAGGTGGTCTGCGTCGGCGGCGCCCCAGATGCGCCCGTCTGGCCGGTGGCCCTCGTCGCGTCGAAAACCTTGTGCCGGACATTCCCGGCTTGGGAGCAGGCTGCGCGCCTGACTGGTCATGACGACCGGGCGCAGGCACCTTGTTCGCACAACGCGGTCCCGGGCTCGACCCGGGATCTCCGGGCACAGAGATGCGTCCAGCTGGCCGATGCTCTCTTGGCCCCGACCGCCTCTCCGCCCCGGCTTCAGACTGCTCCATGCGAATGGCCACCCGTGACGACCGGGCACGCAGCGATCACAGGCTCAATGCGATCCAGCGCTCGACCCGGGACCTCCGGGCCCAGCCGCCTGTCACCGGCGCCAGAGATGCGCCTGGCTGGCCAGCAGTCCCTGAACCTTCGACAGCGTCCTGTTGAACGGCCCCGGCGCGGGGACCGCGCCGGTGGCGAGGCGTTCGGCGATCACCTCGACCGGGCAGGGCAGGCCGGTCAGCGGGTCGCGGTAGCGCGGGTAGTCGATCAGCGCCGCATGCACCAGCCCGGCCAGGTCGGGCCGGGCGCGGCGGCGCTCGGGCACCGGGCCGAGGTCCGTCGTCAGCCCCCATCCGGCGTAGAACGGCGCGCCCAGCGTCGTGACGGGCACGCCGCGCAACAGCGCCTCGAACCCGGTGAGCGAGGTCAGCGTCCAGACCGCATCGACCCGTCCCAGAAGTGCCGCCATGTCGACGCCTTCGACCACCTTATCCGCCAAGTCCAGCGCATCGGGAACCTTTCCTGCGCGCAGACCCGCCGTGACGTCGGGATGCGGCTTGTAGAGGATCGCGGCCTCTGGATTGGCCTCGCGCGCCGCGCGCAAGAGCGCCGCGTTGGTGCGCAGCTCGCCGCAGCCCGCCAGGATCGAGGCGTCGTCCTCGACCTGCCCGGGCACCAGGATCAGCGGCCCCTCGGGCAGGTCCGACAGATCGGGCAGCGGCGCGCCGGTGTTGTATTTCGACAGGCCCGCGCCAGTCAGCATTCGGATCAGACGCTCGGCCCGGTCGCGCTGATCGCTGCGCAGCTGCGCGCGGGCGGCGATCAGCGCCTCGAGCCGCGAGGGGCGGCTCGGGTCGTAATAGATCCCCAGATCGTCCACCACCAGCGACAGCGGCGGCACCAGTTCGGCCCCCAGCCCGCGCGAGCGCAGGAAACCGTCCTCGACCCGCGCGGCCCGATCGTCCCGGGCCTTGCCCGCCCAGACCATGCGGCGGCGGCCCGTCGCTTCGGCCTTGTCAGCGGCCGCGCCTTCGGCAAAGACCATCTTGCGGTGCTGTCCGAAGAAGCGTTGCAGATGCCCGCGCTTCCAAAGCCGCATGCCCTCGGCGACCCAGCCTGCGCGGTCCTCGCGCCAGGCGCGGGCCTGCGCCTCGAGCGTGGCCAGCACGTCCTCCAGCTCGGCACGGGCGTCGCGACAGGGGTCGTACCACACCGGATAGAGCATCATCGCGGCGGCAAAAAGCTGCGCGCGGGTCAGGCGGCGCTGGCGGCGGGCGAGGGGGGTTTCGTCTTCGCTCAGCCCCCATCCGGCATAGAAGGGCTGGCCGAAGACGCGGGGGCGGTGGCCCGCCAGGATCGCCTCGAACCCCAGCTGGGACGACACGGTATAAACGGCGGTCGCGCCGTCGAGCAGCGCCCAGGGCGAGCAGGGCGCGTCGTGCAGGCTGACCGGGTCGCCGGCATCCTGGGCGGTGAAATGCCCAGCGCGGTGCCCGGCGGCGGTTTCGGGGTGGGTCTTGATCACGATCCGCGCGCCGGGGTTTTCCTCGCGCGCCACAAAGAGCATCTCGAGAAAGCGGTTCCGGTCAGCCCCGCTTGCGGTGACCGAGGCATCGCCCCGGGTCTGGTCCACCACCAGCACATAGCCGGGTTCGGGCACCGGGGCTGCGGGATCGACGGCGGCGTATTTGGTCAGATGGCCTTCTTTCATCCGGGCGATGGCGTCGCGGGCGCGCGCCATCAGCGCGCTGTCGTCCAGCGGATGGGTGGCCAGCAGGGTTTCCAGATCCGACGGTTGGGCGGGGTCGAAATGCACGCCCGCGCCGTCGATCAGCAGACCCAGCGGCGGCTCGCCGTCGCGCCCGGGAAAGAGCGAACGCAGGAAGGCGTCCTCGATGCGCACCAGCGGCGCGTCGTGGCGCGCCGCCACCGTCTCGCCGCGATGCGCGGTGGGCGAGCGGCCCCAGACGCCCACCGCATCGCCGTCTCGCGGCAGGCCCAGCGACACGCGGTAGCCTGCCAGCGACAGGATGCGGCGCAGCCGCCGCCCGGTCAGGAAACCGCCGTTATAGACGCACAAACGCCGGGGCGTTCCGGCCCCGGCGTCTGGCGATGTCCCGTTGCCCGAGGGCAAGCGTGTCAGCCCCCGCTCAGCGTCGTGGCGGCGGTGTCGATGGTGCTGATGGCCCCCAGCGACCCGGTCAGCGCCGAGATCGTCTTGTTCCACTGGGTGAAGGGCGCCTCGGTCACGTAAAGCGTATCCTCGTCGCGGATCACGAAGTCACGGGCCATGAACATGCCGTTGGGCTCGGTCAGATCCAGCACATAGACCATTCGCTGCGCGCCTTGCAGATCGCCGCGGCCCAGCACCTGGTTGGCGATTTCAGCCGGTTCGTTGCGGAAGACGAAGACCCCGGTCGGGTCCGAGGCGGTGGCCACAAGGCCGCCGACCTGCGCGATGGCCTCGACTGCGCTCAGCGTCTGGCTTTCGAACGGCACGCGCGCCTGGGTGCCGGTGGCGCCGAGCGCGGTAAAGGCGCGGGTGTCCTCCTCGACCAGAATGCGGTCGCCGCCGCGCAGGGCGATGTCGAACTCGGGGTTGTCGTAAAGATCCTGGAACCAGATCTTGCCCTTGTGCTCGCCCCGCAGCACGACGACCTGGGCGATCTCGGGCTCGATGGTCAGCCCCCCGGCACGCGCCAGCATGGCCGAGAGCGTGCGCGTGGGCCGCTCGATCGCATAGACGCCCTGACCGCCGACCGCACCCACCAGGCTTACGGTCGAACCGTCGCCGGCAAGGCGGCGCACCTGCACCTGTGGGTCCGGCGTCTGATCCTCGAGCCGGTTGGTGATGATCCGGCGGATCGCCTCGGGCGTGTTGCCCGACGCCTTGATGCGGCCCGCATAGGGCACGAAGATAAAGCCCGACCCGTCGACCTGCACCTCTTCGAGCAGGGTCGAATTGGTCGCCTCGCCGGCCAGAAGACCGTCATCGACGTTTTCCCAGATCGTCAGGCCCAGCGTGTCGCCCGGCTGGATCGTGTCCGATCCGACCACGCCGGCGTTCTTGAACGTATCGGTGAACCCGAGCGCCGGGACCACGGCGGTGGCGCGGGTCACCCGGTCGTTCACGGCGACGATAAAGGCGTCGCCCTCGCGCTGCACCGATCCGGCAAAGATTTCACGTTTGTTGGGGCCAACGCGCGGAAGGCCGCAGGATGCCAGAATCGACACCGCGGCCAGAAGGGCGACGGACTTCGCCCACCGGTTTGAGGGGGTTTTCACTGCTCGGTCTCCTCGACCTGTTTTTGTTCTGCCTCGGTTTTTTGGGTAAGCTACCGAAATGCCGTTGCAAAAGCCAGCGTCGAGGTGAAAGGCCCCTAGCGCACGACGCGCAACTGTTGCCTTGGGGCCGCGGTCCCGCGCCGCAGCGCGTCGTAAGGATCGTCCGCGGCCAGCATCATGTCGACCACCTGGCGCAACAGCTGACGCCGCCCGCGGGCCGAGTAAAACCCGCCCGGCAGCTGCGAGGTCTCCAGCAGATAGCGCCGGTAATCCTTGTAGGCGCGGTTGTCGGGACGGGCCGGGGTGGCAAAGAACTCGGCCAGCGGCTGGTCCGACACGAATTCGGGTTTGGAATAGACCGCATCCCCGAAGACCTTCAGCGGAATGCCCCGCCAGAGCACCTGCTGCGCGGCGGTGGAATTGACCGTGACGGCCGTGCGCGCATCGTTGAGCAGCTGCGCCAGCTTGCCGCCGCGCACGTAATGCACCCGGTCGGCGACGCCGTGCTGGCGGGCGAAACGCCGGATGGCGCGGCGTACCGGCACGCGGCCGTCCTCCAGCGGATGCGCCTTGAAGACCAGGTGATGATGGCCGGGCGCGCCTTTGGCAAAGCCCTCCACCACCAGTTCGAGGAACTCGGTCATGGTGGTGAACGGCGAATGCATCTGGAACGAACTGTCATGCTCCAGCTGCAAGAGCGCCAGGTGATAGGGAAAGCCCCCCAGCCGGATCCGCTGCGTGGCGATCACCCGGTCGGCCCAGGTCAAGGGCATCAGCAAGAGCCGCCGCAGGTAAAGCTGGAATTCCTTGGTCACCGGGATTGCGCGATGCGGGCGGAAGTTGCGGTAATCGCCGTTCCGGAACATCACGAACCAATGATAAAGCGCGCCGTAAAAGATATGCTGGCGCATGTCGCCCCAATGAGCGGGCGGCAGCGGCGCCTCCATGTCCGATTGCGCCAGCGCGGCCTGCATGTCGGCGATGCTCATCTGCATCAGCCGCGAATGCCCGTTCGACCCGCCGCGCTCGTAGGTCACCCAATAGGGGCGCATGTAGCCTTCCTCGAAGACATGCACATTCAGCCCGCGCGTCCGCGCTTCCTCGACCGCCTGGGCGTGGATCGGCCGGGTGTCGCCGTAAAGCACGATGTCTGTGACGCCGCGCGTCTCGATCAGCTCGGCAAAGGCCGCGGGCCAGGCTGCCGCCGCGCCGGTAAAGGGGATGTAGCTTTGAGGATGAAACCAGAACGCCCGGTCGCCCGCGTTGAAGCCCACGCGCCAGACCTCGGCCCCGGTCTTGCGCAGCATCTTGCCCAGTCGGTTGAAAAACGGCCCGTGCGGCCCCTGCAGGAACACGAAGACCCGTTTTTGCCCGGTTGCGTTGGCCATGGCGGCGATTTATTCCCGTGTGGCTGACCTAACTCATAGCGCCGCAGTTCGGCGAAAATAAGGCCCCTCGAAAGGAACCGCCGATGTTCACCGGTATCGTGACCGACATGGGAAAGATCGAAAAGCTCGAACAGCGCGGCGACCTGCTGGCGCGGATCGGCACGGCCTACGACACCGCCGGCATAGACATCGGCGCCTCGATCGCCTGCGACGGCGTCTGCCTGACGGTGATCGCGCTAGGCGATCATTGGTTCGAGGTCGAGATCAGCGCCGAAACCGTCAGCAAGACCAATCTCGACACCTGGGCCGAGGGCCGCCGCGTCAACCTGGAACGCGCCTTGCGGGTGGGCGACGAGCTGGGCGGCCATATCGTGTCGGGCCATGTGGACGGCGTGGCCGAGGTGACCGCGGTGCGCGACGAAGGCGACAGCACCCGCGTCACCCTGCGCGCGCCCGAGGGCCTTGCGCGCTTCATCGCACCCAAGGGCTCGGTCGCGCTCAACGGCACGTCACTCACGGTGAACGAAGTCGACGGCGCCGAGTTCGGCATCAACTTCATTCCTCACACCAAAGAGGTCACCACCTGGGGCAGGGTCGCGGTCGGCGACCGCGTCAACCTCGAGATCGACACCCTGGCCCGCTACGTCGCCCGCCTCGCCGAAAGCCTCTGACCCTCTTCTTCTTGTCCGAAAATACGCCCGCCACGGCCACGCCGCCTGAAAACTTGGGCCCCGCACCGGCCGCCCGGCTGCAATCGACCCCTTCGGCCGGCCCCGATCCCCGCAATCGCGGCATTCTCAAACCCCCGGCCCGTCCGAAAGCCCCCAACTTCTTCTTGGCAAAAATACTCCCGCCGGAGGCTCTGCCGCCAGCCACATCCACGCCGCCCGCAAGCCGGGGCCACACACAAGCCGCAAAGCGCCAATCAAGAAAAAAGCGTGCGCAGCACTCCGTCGGATCACTCCGCCGGGGCAAAGCCCAGGATCAACTGCCGCAGTCCGAGCGCCGCCCCCGCCACGATCGACACCGCCGTCACCGGGGCCGACCAGGCCAGCACGGAAAAGGCCGACAGGCCCTGTCCGACGCTGCAGCCCATCGCGATCACCGCGCCGAAGCCCATCAGCGCCGCGCCGATGATCTGGCGGCGCAGCTCGCGCGGGTCCTCGCAGGCCTCCCAGCGGAAATGGCCCTTGATCAGCGAACCGATAAAGGCCCCCAGCCACACGCCCGCCACCGAGCCCACAGCAAAGGTCACCGGCCAGGCCGATCCGGTCATCCACCACAGGATCGATTCGCCCAGCGGCGCGGCAAAGGAATGCGACACCACCGGCACCGCCTCGAACCCCGAGGCGGCCACCCACGAGGTCCCCGCCCAGGCCGTCAGCGCCGCCAGCGCCACCGCCAGCGCCCAGACCACCTGCATCGGCTTGGCCCAGAGCGCGCGCGACATACCCGCAAACACCAGGATCGCCGCCCCCATCGCCATGCCCAGCACCGCCACCGGCAGCCCGGTCCAGCCCGCAAGCTGATGCGCGATGCCCGGCGCTGCGCCGGTCACGGCCTCCTGCGGGAACAGCAGCACCCTGAGCCCTGCCAGCGGGCCGGACATGATGACATAGGTCGCAACCCCCATCACCAGCACGATCACGAAACTGCGCAGATCGCCGCCGCCCAGCCGCGCGATGGCGCCATAGCCGCAATTGCCCGCCAGCGCCATGCCATAGCCGAAAAGCAGCCCGCCGATGACCGAGGCATGGGGCATCCAGCGCAGGCCAAGATAATAGCTCTCGGCCGGATCGAAGACCCCTCCCGCCATCAGCGCAAAGGTCCCGAAGACCGCCGCCCCGATGGCCAGACCCCACATGCGCAGCCGCGTGTCCGATCCGCCGTAAAGCCAGTCCTCGATCGCGCCCATGGTGCAGAACCGCCCCAGCCGGGCCGCCAGCCCCAGCAGCACGCCGCCCACAAGCCCGATCAGCGCGACCAGATGATGTTCGCTCAGAATGCTCAGAATGTCTTGCATCGGTCCGGGCCTCCTCCTGCCCTGACACGTTTCCCCCGCTTCACTGTGCCGGGGCAGGGCGCTTGGGGCAAGGGCCGATCGCGGCCTTGCCCGAAACGCGACGCCGTACCGGGCGGTCAGCGAAGCCTAGTCGTCCTTGCAGAAAAGCTCGTAGACGCATTCCAGCATCTTGCGCGGGCGTTCGTCGGCCAGGCGGTAATAGATCGCCTTGCCCTCGCGCCGGGGCACCACCAGCCCCTCCAGCCGCAGCCGAGACAATTGCTGGCTGACCGCCGCCTGCCGCGCCGCCAGCAGATCCTCGAGCTCGGTCACCGATTTTTCGCCCGACACCAGATGGCACAGGATCATCAGCCGGCCTTCGTGGCTGATCGCCTTCAGGAAGGCCGCGGCGGTGGTGGCCTTTTCGGCGATACGGTCGAATTCCTCGTCGCTCAGGTCTTCGTTCAATACAGGCAGAGCCATGGCGGCACTCCTCAGTTCATGACGGCGGATGCGTCGAAATCCGTATGATCGTCCAGCATGCGGGACAAAAGCGGCCAAAAGAAATCCTCACCCGGATAGCCTTCGATGCGGTCGATTTCCGCACCGTCCACGACCAGGATGAAGGTGGGTGTGAAATTCACCGGCCGGGCATAGGACACGCCCTCGGGCCGGTCGTCGATGTCGATCCGCCGCAGCGGGGCGAATTGCCCTTCGGCGGTCTTTTCATAGGCCGGGGCGATCTCTTTTTCCCAGCGCGCGCAATAAACGCAGCCCTTCTGATCGACCATGACAAGCATCGGCGTCGCCAGCACCGGCGCGCCGATTATTAGAAAACTCAGGGCCAGTGCGGCCAGACGGCTCAGGATCATGCATCACCGATTGACGAAGGCTTCTCGTACAACATAATCTGAATATGTGAATTGATCAAGGAGTCGCGCGCATATGTTCGATATCAGCTATGCGGGCGCGGCCCTGGCGGGGCTTTTGAGCTTTTTCACCCCCTGCATCCTGCCGATGGTCCCGTTCTACCTGTGCTACATGGCCGGCATCTCGATGTCGGAACTGCGCGCCGACACGGGCATCGCGCCGGGCGCGCAGCGCCGGCTGGTGGTGTCGGCGGTGTTCTTCGCCGCGGGCGTCACGACGATCTTTGTGCTGCTGGGGCTGGGGGCCACTGCGGTGGGGCAGGCCTTCGCCACCTGGCGCGATCCCCTGTCTTACGTCGCTGCGGCGGTGCTGGCGGTCTTCGGGCTGCATTTCCTGGGCGTGATCCGGGTGCCCATCCTTTACCGCGAGGCGCGCATCGAAAGCGAGGCAGAGCCCAAGACCCTTCTGGGCGCCTATGTGATGGGCCTCGCCTTCGGCTTCGGCTGGACGCCCTGCGTCGGCCCGGCGCTGGCGTCGATCCTGATGATCGCCAGCGGCATGGGCGATCTGACGCGCGGGGGGTTGCTTCTGTTCGTCTACGGGGTGGGGATGACCGCGCCTTTCGTCGTCGCCGCGCTCTTTTCCGGCCCCTTCCTGCGCTGGACCGCGCGGCACCGCGACAAGCTGAAATATGTCGAAAAGGTGATGGGCGTCATGCTGATCGTGTTTGCGATCCTGATCGCGACCGATACTGTGAACCTCATCGCCAATGCGATGCTGGAATGGTTCCCCGGCTGGGTGGCCTACACCTGACCCGACCGGCCCTTATCGATGGAGAACGCCATGAAACACCTGATTGCGAGCGCCGCGCTGGCGCTTATGACGGCGCTGCCCGTGGGCGCGGCCGAACTGGGCGACGACGGTCTGCACAAGACCCCGTGGATGCGCGACACCTTCAAGGACCTGCGCGAGGACCTGGCCGAGGCCAATGCCGAGGGCAAGCGCCTGGCGCTCTTCTTCGAGCAGCGCGGCTGCATCTACTGCACCAAGATGCACAACGAAGTGTTCCCCGATCCCGTGGTCGGCGGCTATATCGAGGACAATTACTTTGTGGTGCAGCTGAACCTGCACGGCGACATCGAAGTGACCGATCTGGACGGCGAGGCGCTGTCCGAAAAGGACATGGCGCGCAAGTGGCGGGTGATGTTCACGCCGACCATCATGTTCCTGCCCGAAGAGGTGCCCGAGGGCACTTCGGCGGTCGATGCGGCCGTCGCGGTGATGCCCGGCGCCTTCGGCAAGGGCACCACGCTGGACATGTTCACCTGGGTGAACGAAAAGCGCTACGAACTTGATAACGGGGAAGATTTCCAGCGTTACCACGCCCGCATGATCCAGGAACGCAACGACGGCAGTACCGACTGATTGCCACAAAAATTCGGGCAATCAATTCAATTCTTCGAATTTGTTGTTGCGTGAATCGCCTTCGGTAGCCTACGGTATACGAAAGTCGGTCACCCTGTAGCCGGGCCGACCACCTAGGGAGGGAATATGAGGCTAAGTATCATTTCGACAGCTGCAATGCTGGCGGCAAGCGTGGCATTCGCCGATTCGGTTTCGCCCAACGACGTGAAGTTCGACGAGTACGGCGCGATCGAGGCGTCGCTCAGCGGCGCGCCGGGCGACGCGGCCAACGGCGCCAAGGTGATGACGACCCGCAGCAAGGGCAATTGCGTGGCCTGCCACGCGGTGACCGCGCTGCAGGACGCGCCGTTCCACGGCGAGGTGGGCCCGACGCTCGACGGGGTGGGCGGCTATCGCTCGGCCGAAGAGCTGCGCGGCATCGTCGCCAACGCCAAGATGATGTTCGAGGGCACCGTCATGCCCGCGTTCTACAAGACCAGCGGCTTCACCCGGCCCGGTGACGGATACACCGGCAAGGCCGCAAAAGAGGAAGACCTGACGCCGATCCTGACGGCTCAGGAAGTCGAGGATGTGGTCGCGTTCCTGCTTACCCTGCAGGACTGAGCCGCGACCTACCGCAATTCGAGGAGAAACGAGACATGGATTTCACGAGACGTGAGACGCTTGCGATCGGCGCCGGTGCGGCGCTGATGACCGTTCTGCCGTTCCGCGCAAACGCGGCGGTGGACGATCTGATCGCAGAATTCACCGGCGGCGCCGCCGTCGGCGACGCCGGCGTGGAGCTGACCGCGCCCGAGATCGCCGAGAACGGCAACACCGTGCCGATCGAGGTCAGCGCCCCCGGCGCCGCCGCGATCATGGTGCTGGCCGCCGGCAACCCGACGCCGCCCGTGGCGACGTTCAACTTCGGCACACTGGCCGCGCAACAGGCGGCCTCCACCCGGATCCGTCTGGCGGGCACGCAGGACGTGATCGCGATTGCACAACTGGCGGACGGCAGCTTTGCCCGGACGTCGAAGACCGTGAAGGTCACCATCGGCGGCTGCGGCGGCTGAGGCAGAGGAGACAAAGAACATGGCATCTGGAGTCAAACCCCGCGTCAAGGTCCCGAAAAAGGCGGCTGCCGGTGAAGAGATCACCATCAAGACGCTGATCAGCCACAAGATGGAATCCGGCCAGCGCAAGGACAGCGACGGCAACACCATTCCGCGCTCGATCATCAACCGCTTCACCTGCGACTTCAACGGTGAGAACGTGATCGACGTCAAGATGGAACCGGCGATCTCGACCAACCCCTATTTTGAATTCTACGCGACCGTTCCGGAAGCGGGCGAGTTCAAGTTCACCTGGTATGACGACGACGGGTCGGTCTACGAGGACGCAAAAGAGATTTCCGTCGGCTAAGGCCGGTGGCCGGCCTTGCCCCCGGATTTGGGGGCAGGGCCGTTTCCAGGGAGGGAAAACATGAGAATAAGAGCAATGACGGCCATGACCGCCGCGCTGATCGCCACGGCGCCGCTGGTTCTGGCAGGGGGCGCGGATGACGATCATCTCGTCATCAACGGCGAGATCGACATGACGACCAAAGCCGCCGCACCCGCACATATGGAAGAGACCGGCATCGACACGATCATGTCGGGCTGGCACTTTCGGTCGGACGAAACCCAGGCGCTCGAGATGGACGATTTCGACAACCCGGGCATGATCTTCGTCGACAACGGGATCGACGCGTGGAACACCGCCGAGGGGACCGAGGACAAGTCCTGCGCATCCTGCCACGGCGCGCCCGAGGATATGGCCGGCGTCAAGCCGACCTACCCCAAGTGGAACGCAGAGGCCGGCGAGCTGCGGACGCTGCAGATGCAGGTCAACGACTGCCGCACCAACCGCATGGGCGCCGAGGCGTGGAAATACGACTCGGGCGACGCCATCAACATGGAGGCGCTTTTGTCCTCCGTGTCGCGCGGCATGCCCGTGGACGTGGCCATCGACGGCCCCGTGGCCGATGCGTGGGAAATGGGCAAAGAGCTCTATTACACCCGCACCGGCCAGCTGGAACTGTCCTGCGCCTCGTGCCACGAGGAAAACTATGGCAACTACATCCGCGCCGACCATCTCAGCCAGGGCCAGATCAACGGTTTCCCGACCTACCGTCTGAAGAACGCCAAGCTGAACGGGGTGCACAGCCGCTTCAAGGGCTGCGTGCGCGACACCCGCGCCGAAACCTACAGCGCTGGCAGCCCCGAATTCGTGGCGCTCGAGCTGTACGTGACCAGCCGCGGCAACGGCCTGTCGGTCGAAGGCCCCTCGGTCCGCAACTGATCTGAACTTGCCCCGTGCCAGTCTTTGGCGCGGGGCTTTCCTCCCCTCAACGCATTCAAATATGCGTATATGTAACGTAAACGAAAGGCCGCTTCGATGATCTCACGTCGCGATTTTCTGCAAGCGTCCATGGCCGCTTCGGCGCTTTACGGCGCCAGCGGTTTTGGCAATTGGTCCAGGCTGGCCGCGCAGCAGGCGCTGACCCAGGATCAGCTTCTGCAATTCGACACCTTCGGCAACGTATCGCTGATCCATGTCACCGACATCCACGCCCAGCTCAAGCCGATCTATTTCCGCGAACCCGAGGTCAATATCGGCGTGGGCGGCAACAAGGGCGCGGTGCCGCATGTCACCGGCGCGGACTTCCGCAAGCTTTACGGTATCGACGATGGAAGTCCGTCGCATTACGCGTTGACCTACAACGATTTTTCGGCGCTGGCCAAAAGCTATGGCCGGATGGGCGGGATGGACCGCGTGGCCACCGTCGTGAACGCCATCCGCGCCGACCGGCCCGACGCGCTGCTGCTTGACGGCGGCGACACCTGGCACGGCAGCTACACCTGTTTCCACACCCAGGGCCAGGACATGGTCAACGTCATGAACGCCCTGCGGCCCGACGCGATGACCTTCCACTGGGAATTCACCCTCGGCTCCGAGCGCGTGAACGAGCTGGTCGAGGGCCTGCCTTTCGACGCGCTTGGGCAGAACATCTTCGACGCCGAATGGGACGAACCGGCCGAGCTTTTCAAGCCCTACCAGTTCTTCGAACGTGGCGGCGTCAAGATCGCCGTGATCGGCCAGGCTTTCCCCTACATGCCGATCGCAAACCCGGGCTGGATGTTCCCCGAATACAGCTTCGGCATCCGCGACGAGAACATGCAGGCCATGGTCGATGAGGTCCGCGCCGAGGGCGCCGAGCTGGTCGTCTGCCTGTCGCACAACGGTTTTGACGTCGACAAGAAGATGGCCAGCATCGTGACCGGCATCGATGTGATCCTGTCGGGCCACACCCACGACGCGCTGCCCGAACCGGTGCTGGTGGGCGAGACGATCATCGTGGCCTCCGGCTCGAACGGCAAATTCGTCAGCCGCGTCGATCTCGACGTTCAGAACGGCCGCATGATGGGCTTCCGCCACAAGCTGATCCCGATCTTCTCGGACGTGATCACCCCCGATGCCGAGATGACCGCGCTGATCGACGAGCAGCGCGCGCCCTATGCCGACCAGCTTTCCGAGGTGGTGGGCACGTCGGATTCGCTGCTCTACCGGCGCGGCAATTTCAACGGCTCTTGGGACGATCTGATCTGCGACGCGCTGCTGTCCGAACGTGAGGCCGAGATCGCCCTGTCGCCCGGCGTGCGCTGGGGCCCGTCGATTCTGCCGGGGCAAGAGATCACCCGCGAGGACGTCTGGAACGTCACCTCGATGACCTACGGCGAGGCGTATCGCACGGAAATGACCGGTGAATTCCTCAAGGTCGTGCTGGAAGACGTGGCCGACAACATCTTCAACCCCGATCCCTATTACCAGCAGGGCGGGGACATGGTGCGCACCGGCGGTCTGGGCTACCGGATCGACATCAACAAGCCGCAGGGCGAGCGCATCAGCGACATGGTGCTGCTGCGCACCGGCGAGGCGATCGACCCCGCGCGGGCCTACGTCGTCGCCGGCTGGGCGAGCGTGAACGAAGGCACCGAAGGCCCGCCCATCTGGGACGTGGTCGAAAACCACATTCGCAAACTGGGCAACGTCAGCGTCGCCCCGAACACTTCGGTCGAGGTGGTGGGCATCTGACCCCACCCGATGAAAAGGAGAACCCCATGAGCAAGAGAGAGACAGGCCCCTCCCGCCGCCAGTTCCTCACCAGCGCCGCGGCGCTGGGGGCAGGGGCTGCGGCTGCGACCGCCGCACGCGCGGCCGGCCCCGATCCGCTGATCACAGAGGTGCAGCCCTGGGCGTCCGGCTTTGGCGACGGCGTCGACGCCACCCCCTACGGTCTGCCGATCAAGTTCGAGGACGACGTCGTCCGCCGCAACGTCGAATGGCTGACCGCCGACACGATCAGCTCGATCAACTTCACGCCGATCCACGCGCTGGATGGCACGATCACCCCGCAGGGCTGCGCGTTCGAGCGTCACCACTCGGGCGCGATCGAGCTGGCCAAGCAGGATTACCGCCTGATGATCAACGGTCTGGTCGATCAGCCGCTGGTCTTCAGCTATGCCGACCTGGAGCGCTTCCCGCGCGAAAACCACGTGTATTTCTGCGAATGCGCGGCGAATACCGGAATGGAATGGGCCGGTGCGCAGCTGAATGGCGCGCAGTTCACCCACGGCATGATCCACAATATGGAATACACCGGCGTTCCCCTGCGCACCCTGCTGGCCGAGGCCGGGCTCGACGCCGCGGGCGATCTGGCAGGCAAGTGGGTCTATGTCGAGGGTGCGGATGCGTCCTCGAACGGCCGCTCGATCCCGATGGAAAAGGCGCTCGACGACGTTCTGGTCGCCTTCAAGGCCAATGGCGAGGCTTTGCGCAAGGAACACGGCTATCCTGTGCGGCTCGTCGTGCCGGGCTGGGAAGGCAATATGTGGGTCAAGTGGCTGCGCCGGATCGAGGTCATGGACGGCCCCGTGGAAAGCCGCGAGGAGACCAGCAAATACACCGACGTGCTCGAAGACGGCACGGCCCGCAAATGGACCTGGGTGATGGATGCCAAATCGGTCATCACCTCGCCCAGCCCGCAATCCCCCATCACTCACGGAAGCGGGCCGCTGGTGATCACCGGTCTGGCCTGGTCGGGCCACGGCAGGATCACCCGCGTCGATGTGTCAAAGGACGGCGGCATCACCTGGGAAACCGCGCGTCTGGCCAAGGAGGGCGAGAACAAGGCGCTGACGCGCTTCTATCTCGACACCGCCTGGGACGGCGAAGAGATGCTGCTGCAAAGCCGCGCCATCGACGAGACCGGCTATGTCCAGCCCACCAAGGCGCAGCTGCGCGAGGTGCGCGGGCTGAATTCGATCTATCACAACAATTGTATCCAGACGTGGCACGTCAAAACCAATGGGGAGGCGGAAAATGTCGAGGTCTCTTAAGCTTTTCGGCGGCTCCGCCGTCGGAACGGTCGTGATGCTGACCCTCGCGGTCAATTTCGCCGACCGCAACATCGCGCCGATGCCGGAAAATCCCGATCTGATGGCGGCGTTGCCGGCCCCCGTGGCCCCCGCCGCCCCGGCAGGCGGGCTGATCGGGTCGGCCGATGCCGCGACCGGCTCTGACGCGCATTACGGGCTGGGCCGCCCGGCGCTGCCCGAGGAACTTGCCGCCTGGGATCTGGACGTGTCGCCCGACGGCACCGGCCTGCCCGACGGCTCGGGCTCGGTCGCCGACGGCGAGGTGCTCTTCGCCGAGAATTGCGCGGCCTGTCACGGGGTCTTTGCCGAAGGCGTGGGCAACTGGCCCAAGCTCGCCGGCGGCGAGGGCACCCTGGCCGACGACGACCCGGTCAAGACCGTGGGCAGCTACTGGCCCTATCTCTCGACCGTCTGGGATTACGTAAACCGCTCGATGCCCTTCGGCAACGCGCAGTCGCTGACCCCGGACGAGGTCTATGCGATCACCGCCTACATCCTCTATTCCAACTGGCTGGTCGAAGACGATTTCGTGCTGTCAAAAGACACCTTCGCCGAGGTCGAGATGCCCAACGCGGACAATTTCATCGTCGATGACCGGGCCGAGACGGAATACACGATCTGGCGCACCGAGCCCTGCATGAGCGAGTGCAAGGACAGCGCGGAAATCACCATGCGCGCCACCGTGCTCGACGTGACCCCCGAAGAAGAGGGCGCCGTCGAAGAGGCGGCTGCGACCACCGAAGCGCCCGCCGCGACCGAAACCGCCGAGACCTCTGAACCCGAGGCCCCGGCCGAAACCGTCACCGTGGCCGCCATCGACGAGGCGTTGGCCGCCGAGGGCGAAAAGGTGTTCCGCAAGTGCAAGGCCTGCCACCAGGTCGGCGACGGCGCCAAGAACCGCTCGGGCCCGCAACTGAACGGTATCGTGGGC
Source organism: Aestuariicoccus sp. MJ-SS9 (assembly GCF_032586235.1). NCBI lineage: Bacteria > Pseudomonadati > Pseudomonadota > Alphaproteobacteria > Rhodobacterales > Paracoccaceae > Aestuariicoccus > Aestuariicoccus sp. MJ-SS9. The sequence goes on along the minus strand of NZ_JAWHTD010000008.1, from coordinate 11,842 downwards.
CGCGCCGTGGGCAGCGCCGACGGCTTCAAATACTCCAGCGCCATGAGCGGCATGGGCGGCGTCTGGGACGAGGCCACCTTGGCCGGTTTCCTCGCCGATCCGCGCGGGGCGGTGAAAGGCACAAAGATGGCCTTTGCCGGGCTGAAGTCGGACGAGGATATCGCGGCGGTGACCGAGTACCTCAAGACCTTCGCCGAGTAAGCCCGTGCGCGGGCGGTTCCTCCCGTCGCTGGTCGTGCTGCTGGCGCTCGCCAGCGGCGCGGCCGCCGACGAGGAGGCCGTCCCGCTGGGCGATGCTGCACGCGGCGAAGCGATCTTCGCTCAGAGCAGCGGATGCCACCAGATCGGGCCGGGGGCGGAAAACCGCATCGGCCCGCATCTCAACAACATCTTCGACCGCGCCGCCGGGGCGGTCGAGGACTTTCCCTATTCCAAAGCGATGCAACGCGCCGCGGCGGACGGGCTGACCTGGGACTACGAAAGGCTCGACGCCTATATCGCCAATCCCCGTGCGCTTGTCAGCGGCACCCGCATGTCCTTTCGCGGGGTCAAGGATCCGCAGGACCGTCACGACGTGATCGCCTATCTGCGGCGCTTTTCGGCCGATCCCCAGAACATCCCCGAGGCCGCCCCGACGGCCGTCGCGCGCGAGGTCGATCTGCCGCCCGAGGTGCTCTCCATCGTCGGCGACGTGGCCTACGGCGAATACCTGGCCAGCGAATGCAAGACCTGCCACCAGAGCGACGGGTCGGACGCGGGCATCCCCTCGATCACGCGCTGGCCGGTCGAAGATTTCGTCATCGCCATGCACGCCTACAAACAGAAGTTGCGTCCGCACCCGGTCATGCAGATGATGGCGGGGCGGCTTTCGGACGAGGAGATCGCCGCGCTGGCCGCGTATTTCAAGAATTTGGAGTAAGCGGTCACCCGGTCCGCGAGAACGGGCTGTTTCTAGGGAGGAATTGACATGCATATGAAAAGACGGGCTTTTATCGCCACAAGCGCAGCAGCGGCGGGTCTTGCCGCACCGATGCTTCGGGCGCAGGGCAAACCGCGCGCGGTGGTCGTCGGCGGCGGCGCGGGCGGGGCCACCGCCGCGCGCTACATCGCCAAGGATTCGGGCGCGCGATCGACGTCACCCTGATCGAACCGGCGCGGCACTACTACACCTGCTTTTTCTCGAACCTCTATATCGGCGGCTTCCGCGAGATGGCGAGCCTCGGGCATTCCTACGGCACGCTGGCGGCGGAGTACGGGATCAACGTGGTGCACGACTGGGCTACGGGCATCGACCGCGACGCGCGCACGGTCGCCTTGGCGGGCGGCGGGTCGATGCCCTACGACCGTCTGGTGCTGTCGCCGGGCATCGACTTTGTCGAGGGGTCGGTTGCGGGCTGGGATCTGTCGGCGCAGAACGCCATGCCCCATGCCTACAAGGGCGGCAGCCAGACCGAGCTTCTGCGCGCACAGGTCGACGCCATGCCCGAAGGCGGCACCTTTGTGATGGTCGCCCCGCCCAACCCCTACCGCTGCCCGCCGGGGCCCTACGAGCGGGTGAGCATGGTGGCCCACCGGCTGAAAGCCAACAATCCGACGGCCAAGATCATCATCGCCGACCCGAAAGAGAATTTCTCGAAACAAGGGCTCTTCGAGGATGGCTGGGAGAGCCATTTTCCCGGCATGATCACCCGCATCGGGCCGGATTTCGGCGGCCAGAACACCAGCGTCAACCCGGCGGAGATGACCGTGGACATCGACGGCGAGGTGATCCGAGCCGATGCGGTCAACGTCATCCCGGCGATGAAGGCGGGGCGGATCTGCGAGACGGCGGGCCTGACCGACGGCAACTGGGCGCCGGTCACCGGCCACACGATGCAGAGCCGGGTGGATGAGAACATCCATGTGCTGGGGGATTCGGCGGCGCAGGGCGATATGCCGAAATCCGGGTTCTCGGCCAACAGCCAGGCCAAGGTCGCGGCGATGGCGGTGCGCGGCGCGCTGACCGGCAGCCGGGTCTTTCCGGCCAAGTTCTCGAACACCTGCTGGTCGCTCATCGACACCGACGACGGCGTCAAGGTGGGGGCCACCTACGAGGCGACGGATGAAAAGATCGCCAAGGTCGACGGCTTCATCAGCCAGACCGGCGAGGACGCGGCGCTGCGCAAGGCGACCTATGAGGAAAGCATCGGCTGGTACGCGGGCATCACCGCGGACATGTTTGGCTGATCCTGCGCCAAGGGACGGTGCGCGCAGAGCGCGCACCCTACGGGCGATACGCTTGGTTCGGTGCGCGCGACCAGCGTCACCGGCTCAAGCCGTGGCCAGCGTCAGCCCGTGGGGTGGCGCTGCAACTGGGCTTCTGCGCGCTTTGCCTTTGCCAAGTCATTGCTGCGAATAGTCGGTGCGCCCCGATCTGCCAAAGCGCCAGCCCGCCGGGACGGGCAGGCGCTGACAGCAGGCGGCCTTCGGCCTTGAGTCCGCGACTTCGGGGCGCTGAAGGGGGTCTAACGCACCTCTACGCCACCCGCAGCCCCTTCATATCCGCCAGCAGCGCCGGGATCTTTTCCTTGAACTTGAAGAGCCCCGCCGTCGCGTGCGGCCAGGCGCGGGCGTCGTAGGGGCGCAGCGGGCGCAGCACGGGCAGGTCGGGGATCTGATGCAGGATCTGCGCCGAGGGGCCCACCGGCGCATAGGGTGTGACGATTTGCGTGGCGCCTGCGTCGCGCGCCCATTGCGCCGCCTCCGACCCGCTGGTCAGCCCTTGGGTCACCGGGCCCAGCAGCGCGCCGTAGCGTGTCACGGTTTCGTCCATCAGCGCGGTCTTGAACGCCCGCACCCGCGGCGCGGGCTCCAGCACCGACAACCCGCCAGTGGCGTCCAGCACCGCCGTGGCCACCGGCGCAAGCCCCAGATCGAAGAGCCAGCCGGGGCTCAGATCGTCCTCGTGCAGCACCAGCGCGGTAGGGCGGGCGGGGTCGAAGCGATCGCCCTCGGGCGGGGCCATGCGCGGCGGATGGGCGGGGCCCTCCAGAGGCGGGGCCTCGGCGGCCAGCCCCTGCGGCGCAAAGCGGTTCTCGGTATACCGCGCGATATTCGAGGCCCGCGCCAAATAGGTCTTGCCCCGCGTCTGCAGCCCCGCCACCCAGCGCCAGCCCAGCGTGTTCGAGGCCGGATCGCCGTCCAGCAGATGGCGCAGGAAGAAATCCGCCCCCAGCTCCCATGGCAGGCGCAGGGTAAAGATCCAGATCGAGGCGAACCACATCCGCGCGTGGTTGTGCAGATAGCCCGTCTCGGCCAACTCTTGCGCCCAGTGGTCGAAGGCGTCGATCCCGGTCCGGCCGTGGCAGGCGTCCTCCCAGGCGCGGCGCAGGCCGGCCTGGGTCTGCACCTCGTCCCAGCGCTGCGCCAGCCCGGCGCGGTAGCCGCCCCAGACCGCCGGGCGCATCTCGAGCCAGCCTTTCCAGTAGCTGCGCCAGAACACCTCTTGCACGAATTTTTCGGCGGCGCGGTGCGAATGGCGGCCCAGCACGGCCCCAAGCACCTCTTCTTCGGTCAGGATCCGGTGGCGGATGTAGGGCGACAGGGTCGACACGCCCGCGTGACGGCCCGGGCCCAGGTCGTAATTGCGCCGCGCGGCGTAATCGCGCCCGGCCCTGGGCACGAAGGCCGCGAGCCGTTCGAGCGCTGCGGTTCGGGTCGGGAGGAAAGGATCATTTGCCTGCATGGCGGCAAGGGTAGGGCGTGGCGTGGCGGCTTCAAGCGTCGAAGCGTTGCCCGGACAGCGCCGTGCGGCGACTTCGGGGGCCGTCAATAAAGTTAACTAATTCAATAATTTATGGGTCATATCCGCTGCCCCAATGTTTCGCGTGCGAAACATTAAGTCACATATGCTGACCTATCTCTGATCCCAGGACGCATTTGCCCGCCGCCCCTTGCAGCCCCCGGGGTGCGATACTAAGACTCCGGGGAACACGGCGTTACCCATTTCCCCTTAACGAGCAGGCAGGCGGCCATGAAAGATCCCTTCGAGACATACATGAACACCCTCGTCCCCATGGTGGTCGAGCAAACCAGCCGGGGCGAGCGCGCCTACGACATTTTCTCGCGCCTGCTGAAAGAGCGCATCATCTTCCTGTCGGGGCCGGTGCATGACGGCATGTCGTCGCTGATCGTTGCGCAGCTTCTGCACCTCGAGGCGGAGAACCCGTCGAAGGAAATCAGCATGTACATCAACTCGCCCGGCGGGGTGGTGACCAGCGGCCTGTCGATCTACGACACGATGCAGTACATCAAACCCAAGGTCAGCACGCTGGTGATCGGGCAGGCGGCCTCGATGGGCTCGCTGTTGCTGACGGCGGGCGAGCCGGGGATGCGGTTCTCGCTACCCAACAGCCGGGTGATGGTGCACCAGCCCTCGGGCGGCTATCAGGGCCAGGCCACGGATATCATGATCCACGCGCAGGAAACCCAGAAGCTCAAGACGCGGCTCAACGAGATCTACGTCAAGCACACGGGCCAGACCCTGAAAAAGGTCGAGGCGGCGCTGGAGCGCGACAACTTCATGTCGCCCGAAGAGGCCAAGGATTGGGGGCTCATCGACGAGATCGTGGAGAGCCGGGGCAAGGCGGATGCCGACGCTTAACAATCCGGCAAATTTGCGATTGTAGACCGCCATGGCCTGTCCTAAGCTTTGCGCAACGGGGCGGGCCATGTAACTTAACGGGCGGGGGCGGCCCGGCGCGTACCTGCGAAACGGCCCAGAAAGGTTCGATATGGCGACGAATTCAGGCGGCGACAGCAAGAACACCCTCTATTGCAGCTTTTGCGGAAAAAGCCAGCATGAGGTGCGCAAGCTGATCGCGGGTCCCACGGTGTTCATCTGCGACGAATGCGTCGAGCTTTGCATGGACATCATCCGCGAGGAGACCAAAGGCTCGGGCCTGAAATCCTCGGAAGGGGTGCCCACTCCGCGCGAAATCTGCAATGTGCTCGACGATTACGTGATCGGCCAGGAAATGGCCAAGCGTGTGTTGTCGGTCGCGGTGCACAACCATTACAAACGGTTGAACCACGCGCAGAAAACCGGCGATATCGAGCTGGCGAAATCCAACATCCTGCTGATCGGCCCCACCGGTTGCGGCAAGACCCTGCTGGCGCAGACGCTGGCGCGCATTCTGGATGTGCCGTTCACCATGGCCGACGCCACCACGCTGACCGAGGCCGGCTACGTGGGCGAGGATGTCGAGAACATCATCCTGAAATTGTTGCAGGCCTCCGAATACAACGTCGAACGCGCGCAGCGCGGCATCGTCTATATCGACGAGGTCGACAAGATCACCCGCAAGTCCGAAAACCCCTCGATCACCCGCGACGTGTCGGGCGAGGGCGTGCAGCAGGCGCTGCTGAAACTGATGGAGGGTACCGTGGCCTCGGTACCGCCGCAGGGCGGGCGCAAGCATCCGCAGCAGGAATTCCTGCAGGTGGACACCACGAACATCCTCTTCATCTGCGGCGGCGCCTTTGCCGGGCTCGACAAGATCATTTCGCAACGGGGCAAGGGCTCGGCCATGGGCTTTGGCGCGGATGTGCGCGATGTGGACGCGCGCAACGTGGGCGAGGTGTTCAAGGACCTCGAACCCGAGGACCTGCTGAAATTCGGCCTGATCCCGGAATTCGTCGGCCGCCTGCCGGTGCTGGCCACGCTCGAGGATCTGGACGAGGACGCGCTGGTCACCATCCTGACGCAGCCCAAGAACGCCCTGGTCAAGCAATACCAGCGCCTCTTCGAGATGGAGGACACGCAGCTGACCTTCACCGACGACGCGCTTTCGGCCATCGCCAAGCGCGCCATCGAACGCAAGACCGGCGCACGCGGCCTGCGCTCGATCCTCGAGGCGATCCTGCTCGAGACGATGTTCGAACTGCCGGGCATGGACAGCGTCAGCAAAGTGGTCGTGAACGAGGAAGCGGTGAACACCAACGCCCAGCCCTTGATAATCCACGACGACAGCAAGGACGCCGCCTCGGCAGGGTGAGTGTACGGGTTCTCAGGAATTTTTATATCAAGGGCAACGTGTTACAGCGTTGCCTTTTCTGTAACAGGCGGCCTCTCCGCGAAGGGGCGCGTTGAGAATACAAGGCCGCGGGAACCATGATCCAGCAGATGGAATTACGCTATAGCGATGGCATCGACACGATGGTCGGGCAGTTGGTGTGGGACGATGCCTTGCGCGATCCCGCGCCGGGTGTGCTCGTGGCGCCAGCCTTTGGTGGGCTAAGCCCGTTTGAAGTCGCAACCGCTGAGGCGCTCGCGGGCCTTGGCTATGTTGCCCTAGCGGTTGATTATTATGGCGACGGCAAGCGGGCGCGGAACGGGGATGAGGCCTCGGCCTGGATGGCGGTTTTGAACGCCGACCGCTCTATCTTGATCCGGCGCATGCAGGCGGCGCTTGTCGCACTCAAAGATCAGACGCAGGTTGACGCAACCCGTACCGGGGCTTTGGGCTATTGCCTTGGCGGTAAAGCGGTTTTGGACCTGGCGCGCAGTGGCGCGGCATTTCAGGCCTGCGTGCCTGTGCACGGGGTTTTTGATGCGCCAGAGGGCGTCTTAGGCCCGATTGTGCCGTCTGTGCTTGCGCTGCATGGGTGGGACGATCCGCTGGCCACGCCCCAGGATGTCGAAGCTTTGGCGGCCGAGCTGACCAAAAACTGTGCGGATTGGCAAATTCAGGCCTTTGGCCATACCGGACATGCGTTCACCAACCCGATGGCACAAGACAAGGCCGGAGGCATGATGTACAGCGAGCGGGCGACCAAACGCAGTTGGGCCGCGCTGACCTCGTTTCTTGCGGAATGCCTGACCCCGGAGTGATCCCTCACACCGCAAGGAAATCATCAAAATCCAACAAGAAAAACCAAGATCATGACCATCAAACGAATTTCCTCGGGCGGAGAATATGAAGCAAAGATCGGCTATTGCCGCGCGGTGGTGGCGGGCGGTTTCGTCCACGTCGCGGGCACCGTCGGGCAGGGCGACAGCGTGACCGAGCAATGTGCAAGCGCGCTCGAGACGATCGGCAAGGCGCTTGGTGAGGCGGGGGTAGGGTTCGGCGATGTGGTGCGCGTCACCTACATGCTGCCCGACAGGTCCGAGTTCGAGGCTTGCTGGCCAATCCTGTCGGACACATTCGGCGCAAACCCGCCGGCTGCGACGATGATCGAATGCGGGCTGATCGACCCCAAATACCGCATCGAAATCGAAGTGACCGCGCTGGCCCGTTAGGCGCCGTTTTCTTGCAAAGAAAACGGACCGAAATCTTTGTAAGATTTCGATGCCCGGCCGCATCCCCTGCGCGGCCTTGTCACTGGACGTCGCGGCGCGCATGGGGCATACCGGCTGCAACGGATCTCGGAGGTTTGCATGGGCATTCTCAACACGCTTCTGCGCGCGGTGACCTGGTGGAACGGCCAGACCCTGAACACGCAGCTCTGGACCTGGCGCAACGGCGTCAAGGTCGGCGAGGACGAACAAGGCAACACCTTTTACCAGACCAAGGACGGCAAGCGCCGCTGGGTCATCTTCAACGGCGAGGCCGAGGCCAGCCGCGTCAGCCCCGACTGGCATGGCTGGCTGCACCACACCTTCAAGGAAACGCCCGCCGACCGCCCCTTGCCGCACAAGGCCTGGGAAAAGCCGCATCAGGAGAACCTGACCGGCACCGCGCTGGCCTATGCGCCGGCTGGGTCGATCCGGCGCGAGGCCCCGCGCGAGCGCCGCGATTACGAGGCCTGGAGCCCGGAATAACCCGATGCCCGAACACATGACCGAAGTTCTGGTGGGCGGCGCCGTTCTGGCCGCCGCGATCGCCTTTGGCGCCTACACGGTGCAAAGCGCCGGGCTTTCCATGGGGCAGGACGGCTATCCGCTGACCGCCAGTTTCCGCTCGCTCGAGGGGGTGAGCGTCGGCACCGACGTGCGGCTTGCGGGCGTCAAGGTGGGCACCGTCACCGACATCGACCTCAACACCGAAACCTACCGCGCGGACACGGTCGTCAGCATCCGCAGCGGCATCGAGATCCCCGACGACAGCGCCATCGCGATTGCATCCGAGGGCTTGCTGGGTGGCAATTTCGTGGAAATATCGCCCGGCGGATCGCCGTTCTATTTCGAACCGGGTGACGAGATCCTCGATACCCAAGGCGCGGTCAGCCTGGTGTCGCTCCTGTTGAAATTCGTGGCGGGCGAGGACGAATGATCCGCGTGGCGGCGCTTGTGATGGCCGCGTCCCTGCCGGTGGCGGCGCAAGAGGCGGTCAGCACTGGCAGCGGCGCGACGCTTCGGGCGCTCGACAAGCTCAACGGCACCGTGCAGGATCTCGACCTGCCCAACGGCGGCACCGCCCGGGTCGGCCGGGTCGAGGTGATGCTGGGCGAATGCCGCTATCCCGAAGGCGACCCGGCAGGCGACGCCTATGCGTTCGTCACTGTTCGAGAGGCCGGCGTGGCAGATCCGGTGTTTCGCGGCTGGATGATTGCCTCGTCGCCTGCGCTTAACCCGATGGAGCATCCGCGCTACGACGTTTGGGTGCTGCGCTGCACCACCTCCTGACCGCTCCGCGCCAGCGGTTTCGCGGCGAAATCCGCGTCATGTTCCAGCGCCTCGGCAAGCCTGCGGCGATAGTCGGCGCGGGTGATCTCGACCGCGCCGAGAGAGGCGAGATGGCTGGTCAGAAACTGCGTGTCAAAAAGCGTGAATCCGCATCGACGCAGGTGATCGACCAGAAAGGCCAGCGCGATCTTGGAGGCGTCGGTCCGGCGCGAAAACATCGATTCGCCACAAAAGACCGCGCCCGTTGTGACGCCGTAGACCCCGCCGGCCAGCTCGCCCTCCATCCAGACCTCGATCGAATGGGCATGACCCATGTCGTGCAACGCGCTGTAAAGGCGCCGTAATTCCGGGTTGATCCAGGTCTCGGGCCGGTCGCTGCAACCGTCGATCACGCCTTCGAAATCCTGATCCAGCGTCACCCGGTAATCGTTGCGCCTGAGCCGCCGCGCCAGGCTGCGCGAAATGCGGAACCCATCGAGCGGCAGCACGCCGCGCCGCCTGGGATCGACCCAGAAAAGCTCTGGGTCGTCCTGATGTTCGGCCATGGGAAAGATGCCCGAGCGGTAGGCGTGCAGCAAAAGCTCTGGCGTGATGTCAGTCATGCCAGAGCCTTTCCTTGCCGCCAGAGGGTGACGCCCGCTTTCATGGGCGCGACCCTAGCCGGAGGGCAGCGCCTGTTCCAACCACTTCTCGAGCCAGTGGATGTTGTAGCTGCCGGTGTGGATGTCGGGTTCCTGAAGGAGCGCGTGAAAGAGCGGTACGGTGGTGTCGATGCCGTCGACGATCAGCTCGCCAAGCGCACGATTGAGGCGCGCCAGCGCCTCGGGCCGGTCGCGGCCGTGCACGATCAGCTTGCCGATCAGGCTGTCGTAATAGGGCGGGATCCGGTAGCCGTCATAAAGCGCGCTGTCCATGCGCACGCCAAGCCCGCCGGGCGCGTGATATTGCGTGATCCGCCCCGGGGAGGGCGAGAAATTCGGCAGCTTCTCGGCGTTGATGCGGACCTCGATGGCGTGGCCGTTGATCTTGAGATCGTCCTGCGTGAACGACAGCGGCAGGCCCGAGGCGACGCGGATCTGTTCGCGCACCAGATCGACGCCAAAGATCGCCTCGGTCACCGGATGTTCGACCTGCAGGCGGGTGTTCATCTCGATGAAGTAGAACTCGCCGTTCTCGTACAGAAATTCGACCGTGCCCGCGCCGGCATAGTTGATTCGGGCCACCGCGTCGGCGCAGATCTTGCCAATGCGCGCGCGCTCTTCTTCGGTGATGACGGGGCCGGGGGCCTCTTCAAAGACCTTCTGGTGACGGCGCTGGAGCGAGCAGTCGCGCTCGCCCAAATGCACCGCATTGCCCTTGCCGTCGCCAAAGACCTGAATTTCGATGTGGCGCGGCGTGGTCAGGTACTTTTCGATATAGCATTCGTCGTTGCCAAAGGCGGCCTTGGCCTCGGAGCGGGCGGTCATGAAGGCACGCTCCATGTCGGCGGCGCTTTGGGCCACCTTCATGCCGCGCCCGCCGCCGCCGGCGGTGGCCTTGACGATGACGGGATAGCCGATCTCGTCGCCGATCCTTTGGGCCGCGGCCAGGTCGGGCACGCCCCCGTCCGAGCCCGGAACGCAAGGCACGCCGAGGTCCTTCATCGTGTCCTTGGCGGTGATCTTGTCGCCCATGACGCGGATATGTTCCGCCGTGGGGCCGATGAATTTCAGATCGTGATCCTCGACCACCTGCACGAAACGGGCGTTTTCCGACAGGAACCCATAGCCTGGATGGATCGCCTGCGCGCCGGTCACCTCGCAGGCCGAGATGATGGCCGGGATCGACAGATAGCTGTCGGTGCCGGGGGCGGGGCCGATGCAGATGGTCTCGTCGGCCATGCGCACATGCATCGCGTCGGCATCGGCGGTGGAATGCACCGCGACGCTGGCGATGCCCATCTCGCGGCAGGCGCGAATCACGCGCAGCGCAATCTCGCCGCGGTTTGCGATCAGGATCTTGTCGAACATCGCGCTTATTCCAGGATCACGAGCGGCGCGCCGTATTCGACCGGGGCGCCGTCCTCGACCAGAATGCGCTTGACCGTGCCGGCGCGCGGGGCCGGGATGTGGTTCATGGTCTTCATCGCCTCGACGATCAGCAGCGTGTCGCCTTCGTTGACCGTGGCGCCGACGCTGATGAAGGAGGGCGCGCCGGGTTCGGCCTGCATGTAGACCGTGCCGACCATGGGTGAGGTGACGGCGCCGGGATGCGCGGCGGGGTCCTCGGGCAGGGGGGCGGCGGGTTCGGGCGCGGCGGCGGGTGCCGGGGCCGCGGCGGCCACGGTCTGAACCGGTGCGGCGGCCTGCGGCTGCAAGCGGCTGACGCGCACGTTCAGGCTGTCGTCCTCGCCATATTCGCGCTTGACCTGAAGCTCGGTCAGATCGTTTTCGCGCAGCAATTCCGCCAAGGCCTGGATAAAGGCCACATCGGCATCATGGGTGTTTTTCGTCATTCAATCCTCGCCCGGTTCCTCGGGCCCGCGGTTATGCCGCCGACCACTATGGCTGCCCGCTTATAGGCCAAGGGCGCAGGCTTGAAAAGCGACCCTTACGGGTCTTCGGGCGGGATCGGTTCAGGGTCTTCGTCCGGCGCCGTGAAGGCCGAGTCGCGGGTCAGCGCCGCGATGGGGTCGAAGGGGTCCGACGGCCTGGCGGACGCGGGGGCCGCCGGCGGGGAGTCTTTCGGGGCCGGGGGCGCTGAGCCGGAGGGGACGGTCTGCTGTTGGTCCAGAATTTCGAGGATTTTCAGCTGCATGATCGACGGTGGCGCGGTATGCGTGTCCGGGTCGGTGCCGCCGTTCGGCACGCGCCAGAAGTCGGCGGGCGATTTCGTCTCAAGGATCGTCTCGGCGGTCTCAGGGACCGGTTTGACGGCGTCGGGCGTTTCGGTGTGAACCGCGTCGGTCGGGCGGTCGGGCGACAGCCCGGGTGTCAGCGGCGCGATGCCCGTATAGGCGGGTGGAACATACATGATTTCGCTCCGTTCAGCGTCTCCCCCGACAGAGGGTAACACGACGGCGCAAATTTCGCAGCGACACCCTTAAAATTGAAAATGAATTCTTGGGCTTACACTGTGTCAGGATGTTTCCCCGGGCCGGGCCGGCCCGGGGCGGCGGGCTCACCCCTTGTTCATTCTGTTTTCGATGAGGTCGTCGACGACTTCGGGTTCGGCGAGTGTTGAGGTGTCGCCGAG
>NZ_JAWHTD010000007.1:0-185032 GCF_032586235.1 Aestuariicoccus sp. MJ-SS9 | reverse complement strand
TTGGTGGCGGCACATCACAACCCAAGCCTGAAGTCCTTCGCAGATCGCCTCCGAAAGGCCGGCAAGCCGCACAAAGTCATCATCACCGCCGTTGCCAGAAAGCTCGTCATAATCGCAAACGCACTATGCAAAAACCGTCAGAAATGGGCCGCCCCGGCCACCTGACAGATACAGTTGCTATCCAAAGCTCGAAACGCTTTGCGCCCCGACAAACATGCCGGGGCGCTGTGTTGATTGACAGTCGCGGGGGCCGTTACGCGGCCAGATCGGTGGTGACCTGCGGCTCCCACGACAGGCCGGAGCGGTAGCGCGCGTCGACCTGGCCATTCTTCAGCGTGAAGAGGTGCAGCCAGCCGTTGTCGAAAAGCGCCCGCACCTCCGGGTGCCGTTCGAGAACATCGGCGATCGCCTCGCGCGGGGCCTCGATCATGACCGACAGCCGCAGCGGCTCGTGTACCAGCGCCGCGCCGTCATGCACCGACTGCCACGGCAGGCCCGCCCGCAGGCCGCCGCCGTTGCCCTCGATCACGCCGATGCCGCCGACGACGTTGTGGATCAGCTTGTTGCCGCTGCCGAAGACTTCGGGCGCGACGGACGAGCCGTAATATTGCAGGCTGATCCAGCTGGCCACGACCACCGGCGCGGTGAGGATCAGCTCGAGCGTGCCAAAGCCCGCGTCGGCCTGCCAGTCGTAGCTGTGCAGGAAGGCCCGCCCGCCAAGGTCCTTGCCGGCGGTCGCATTGCGCGGCGCGGCGACGAAGGCCGCGCAGCCCGCAAGCCCCCATTCGGGCCGCACCTCGGCCCAGTTGAGCGCCCGCGCCGCCACGGTGTCGGCACTGGCACCCGGCAGAGACTGCGCCCGCTCCGCCCGTGCGATCCGCCCCGCCTGCGTCATCCAGCCGCTGACCTTGCTCAGATCGGCAGTGCCGGTGTCGGTGTCGTAAAGCGTAATCTCGTCGGTCGTGGTGTCGTGCAGACCCGCGACAAAGAGCGTGTCCTCGGGCAGGGTGATGCCCCGCTCGGGCAGACCGGCGCGCGTTTCCGGGTCGTTCAGCAGCGCCGCCAGCACCCGGGCCGAAACCTCGCCGGTGTGACCGCCGCAGGCGCCGCAGTGATAGGCGCTTTCATGCGGGTTGTTGGTGACGCTACCGCCATGGCCCAGCAGCAGGACGATGTTGCCGTGCCCTTCGGTCAGGCTCATCGCCTTGAGCACGGCGGCGGCGGTGTCGGCCTTGGCCTCGGACGACAGCCCGCCGGTGACCTGCGGCGCGGGGCTTGGCGCAGGCATCGCGCCCCCGAGCCCCAGCGCGTCGCGCACCAGCTTGCCGGCATAGACCGGGCCCGCGGCCTCGACGAAGGCAAAGGACGAAACCGCAGCCTGCCGGAACCGGCCCCAGGCCCGCACCGCCCGCGCGGCGATGCGCATGTCCTCGTCGGTTTTGGCGTCGCCCTGGCTGGTCGTCTCCAACGCGGGGTTCAAGAGGACCGGCAGATGCGCCCCGGCCACGTCGGACCCCTGCGGCCTGTGCGACAGCGGCAGGCCGAAGAACCCGGCGAAACCGATGGTCTCGATCGACGGATCGACGCCTTCCAGCGCCCGCCGGAACACCTCGGACCGCACGTCGATGCAGAAGGCCGCCTGCAGGAAAGGCCGCTCGCCCGCCGGTGCCGCGCCGTCGAGCGCCGCGGCCAGCCTGCGCTGGTGCCCACGGTCGGCGGCGTCCTGCAGGATGGCCAGCGCCACCTCGTGGCCCGAAGCTTCGACCGGTGCGGCATGGGTGGCGGCGGTCTTGGCCCAGGCCTCGGCCACGCCGGGCACATGGGCCAAAAGCGCCTCTTCCCAGATCAGCCGGATCGCCAGAAGTGCTGCGAGCGTCGCATCGGTCCTGCCCTCAAGCTCGGCCTGCCAGAGCAGCCAGCGCGCGTGCTGCGACCAGCCGCCGAGGTCCATGTAGAGCCGGTGGAAGGCGGTCTCGGCGGCAACCTCGGTCAGCCCCAGCGTGTCGGCGGCGCGCAGGATGGCGCGTTCGGCAGTATCCGGCGCGGCGATCACATGGGCGCAGAACCCGCTCAGCCCGGCGATCTCGGGCGTCAGGTCGTGCCCGGCCCAGGCGCGCCAGGCGGCAAAGCAATCGTCGGTCGGATTGGGCGACCAGAGCGCCTGACCCCGGTCGAACTGCCCCGCGGCCCAGAGGCCAAAGGTCTTTTCGATGATCGAGGGCCAGTCGGTCCCGGTGGCCTCTGCCGCCAGATCGGCGACGGTGGGCAGCGCCTTGGCGGGCTCGGGGGCACCGGGGCTGTCGATCATCGCTTTCAGCGCGGCCAGGCTCGCGGGCCGGGCCGGGGCGGTCGAGGCCGCCAGCGCCTCGGCGATGTCGTCGTCGGCGATCTTGCCCGCCTGGATCGCGGCGGCGTAATCGGCCATGCCTTGCGTCGTCCGCAGACCCGCAACGCGGGTCAGCCGGGCCGAGGCGGTGGCCAGATCCTCGCCGGTCTGGCCGAGGAAGGGGTTCACGGCGACGGTCGCTTCCAGCGGGAAGGCCGGAGGGATCGCGCGCGCCGCGGCCTCGGCGGCGTCAAGGATGCCCGACATCCGGGCGGGGGCGATCTTGGAATGCTTGAGGAACATTTCGGTCTCCATGAGGTCAGCTGGATTTCGCGGTGCGGAAGCCGCCGATGGCGCGGTCCAGCAGGGCGTTGAGGTAAAGGCCGTTGGCCAGATGCACGCGCAGCCCCGCCGTCGCTGGATGATGCGCCCAGAGCGGGAAAAGCGACTGCGCCAGCGCGACCAGCCCGAAGGACACCAGCGCCAGGACGATCAGCGCCCATTCCAGCGGCCCGGGGTGGGGCGCGGCGGGCAGGCCGGGGCCCCAGATCTTGTGGGCCGCCGCCTGGAACGAGAAATAGGCGACCGCCGTGGCCAGCGACGCGGCCGCGGTGCGCTTGGTTAGCGCGGCGGGGGCGAGATCGGCCAGGCCTTGGGCGACCAGATAGGCCACGCCGAAGATCAGGATCGCCCCCAGCGCCAGCGCCTGCGGGGTCTTGGGCCCGAGGATCGCGGTGAAGACCACCGCGATGGCGGCATAAAGCGCCAGCGCCAGGCCGAAGGATTTCAGCACCGTCCGCAGGCTGGGCACCGCCACCGGGCCGGGCCGCCGGATCGAGGCGACCGCCGCCACAGCACCACCCGAGGACAGGAAGGCATGGGCCTTGTAGAGCGAATGCGCCAGGATGTGCAGCAGCGCCAGCGCCCAGAGCCCAAGCCCGCATTGCACCAGCATGAAGCCCATCTGCGACACGGTCGACCACGCCAGCGAGGTCTTAATCGCGCTTTGCGTCAGCATCACCGCCGCACCGAAAAGCGCGGTGAAGCCGCCGATCATCACCAGCGCGGCCATCGCGCCGGGGCTGAGCTGTACCAGGCTCGCCGCCTTGATCAGCAGCACCCCGCCCGAGTTGATGATCCCCGCATGCAGCAGCGCCGAGACCGGCGTGGGCGCCTCCATGACCTCGGTCAGCCAGCCGTGCAGCGGGAAGGACGCGGTCTTGAGGATCGCCGCGACGACCAGCAACGCCACGGCGGCATGCCCCGCAAGCCCGGCCCCCGATGCCGACGCCCCGGCTGCAATGGCCGAAAGGTCGCCGGTGCCGAACGCCAGCGTCAGCAGCACCGCCGCCAGCACCAGCGCCACGTCTCCGCCATGCCAGACAAGCGTGAACTTGGTCGCCGCCCGCCGCGCCTCGGGCCGTTCGGCGTAGAACAGCAGCAGCTGCCGCAGCCCCAGCCCGACCGCGATGGTGGCCAGCGCCAGCAGCCAGACATGCGCGGATTGTACAAAGACCAGAACCGCCGCCAGCGTGGCCAGCATCAGCCCGTGGAACGCGCCTTCGCGGGCCTCGCCGTCAAGGTAGGTGCGGCTATAGCGCATCACGATCCAGCCGATGAAGGACACCAGCAGCGCCAGCGTCAGGCTGACCAGATCGGCGCCGAGGCCGAGCGGCCCCGCGCCCGGCGCGCCGGTGACGGCGAACTGCACCAGCCCCAGCGCCGCCAGCGCCAGAGAGGCCAGCGCCGCGCGTTCGGACCAGACCGGCAGCGTGCCGGGCCGGCGGCCGGGGCGGCCAATGGCCAGCGCCGCCGCGGCCAGCAGGACAAGGGGCGAGAGATAGGACAGGGAAAAGGCGGTCAGCATGGCTCAACTCCGGCTCGGATGTGTTGAAGGAGCATCTAGGGGCTGGCCAACATAAAGAAAATTTCATATTTATCGGAAATCCGTTCTGTATAATAGAATTATGTCCACGATCAATCTGCATCACCTGCGCCTCTTCCGCGCCGTGGCGCGCGATGGCACGCTGACCGGCGCGGCGCGCGCGCTCAACATTTCGCAATCCGCCGTCTCGACGCAAATCAAGGCGCTGGAGGGGGCGTTGGGCCAGGACCTCTTTGAGCGGAGCGGGCGCAACCTGGTGCTGACCGAGGCCGGGCGCATCGCGCTCGACCATGCCGAAGAGATTTTCCGCGCGGCGGAGGATCTTTCGGCCACGCTCAAGACCGTCGGTGCGCGCCGCCGGGCGCTGCGAATCGGGGCGCTGGCCACATTGTCGCGCAACTTTCAGATCGCGTTCCTGGAACCGATCATCGGGCGGGACGATGTCGAGATCGTGCTGCGGTCGGGCTCGCAGGAGGATCTGCTCAGGGGGCTGGATGCGCTGTCGCTCGATGTGGTGCTGACCAACCTCGTGCCCGCGCGGGACGCCTCCAGCCCCTATCTGGTGCACCGGCTGGACGAGCAGCGCGTCAGCCTGATCGGAACGCCCGCCCGCGCCGCGGACGGGCCTGCGCGGGGCGAGGATCTGCTGGCGGCCCATCCGTTGGTTCTGCCCACGCCCGAATCCTCGTTGCGCGCCAGCGTCGACGCCATGCTGGACCGGCTCGGCATCGTCCCCCGCATCGCGGCCGAGGCGGACGACATGGCGATGCTGCGTCTGCTCGCGCGGGCCGATGTGGGCGTCGCGGTGCTGCCCGCGATCGTCGTGCAGGACGAGCTTGCCTCGGGACGGCTGGTCGAGCTGCACACGTTCGAGGAATTCACCGAAGTGTTCTGCGCGGTCACCATCCGCCGGAAATTCCCCAACCCGCTGCTGGCCGAGGTGCTGGCGTCGCATCAGCCGTGACGGCGCGGGGGCTCAGCGCCTGACGCAGGCCTCGCCCGGGCGTCGTTCCAGAGGGTAGGCGGGCTCCGCGACGTCCTGTTCGGTGAGCTCGCCCAGGTCGCAGCCGAGCGCGCGGGCCAGTCGGGGTAGCTCATCGCGGTAGATCAGGCGGCGGCCTTTCTCGATGTCGCAGATCGCCGAAGGGTGCGCAAAGCCCATCGCCGCCGCCAGCTCGCTTTGCGTCATTCCCAGGCGTAGCCGCAAATCGCGGACCGAACGCCCGAAGGAAAGCCGTGCTGTGTAATTGTCGTCGATCTGCATGAGCGAAAGCACCGATGGCCGCGCCGGAACGTGGGGAGCGACGCCCCGGCGCGGTCCTTTGGGGGCGTCAGTAATGCTGTTCGGGGCGGATGGTGTAGGACCAGGCCAGCCCCGCGTTCTTCCAGCCGTTAAGGTTCCGCCCCCCGTCCGGCGACTTGTCGCCCTCAAACCCGTCGACCACCGAATAAACCGCCGTGTATCCCAGCTGCCCCAGCAGGTCGGCGGCGCGCGCACTGCGGCTGCCCGAGCGGCACATGAGCAGGATGGGCGCGTCTCTGGACAATCCGCGCGCGGCCACCAGATCGGCGATCGCGTCGCTGAATTCGGGATTGACCATCATCTTGTAGGCGCCCTTGTCGTCGTCGAACTCCCAGAAGTCGTCCATCACCATGTAGGGGATGTTCTTGTCGGCCTCGTCGGCGATCCCGACAAAGGACACCTCGGCCCGGGTCCGGATGTCGACCAGCAGCGCGTCGTCGTGCCCGGCCAGGAAGGCGCCGGCCTGCTCGGCGGTCAGGTAAAGATCGAGCGCCGTGCGTTTCTTGTCGGGCAGGCTGGCCGGCTCGACCAGCGACACCGGGCGCACGAGGTCCCCGGCCCAGGCCCCGGTTGCGGCGATCATGGTTATGGCGAATGCGGCGGAAATCCCGCGATTGATAGCGAACTTATTCATTTCAAACGTCTCCTTTGGCCCCTTTCGCAATCCGGGAACCGGCCCTGGTTTTTGGGTCAGAGGCCCGTCACGGGACGCATAAGGGGGTGCAATGCCCTCAGGGTCGGCGATGCCCGCAGGCCTGTCATGTCCAAAATTGGATAAGGCGCTTGCCGCGCCGGGCTTGTCGCGGCTTACGGCGCGCGATTTTCGCCCGCCCCGGCGCCTTGTCCGGCCAGCTCGGCCACGGCCCGGATGATCGGTTCGGGCTGGTCGAAGAGAACCAGCTGCCCCGCGCCCTCGACCCGCCGCAGCTGCATGTTCTGGAAGCGGCCGGTGAAGTGGGCCAGGTCGCGCAAAGGATATTGCGGGTCGAGGTCGCCGTGGACGTGGATGCTCGGCCGTCCCAGCGCGCAGGTCTTAGCGGCATAGCCCGACCAGTCTCGGACGACATGGGCGGTGTCCGTATAGGCCGGCAGATAGCCCCGGTCGGTGGCAAAGTGCACGCTGCGTTTCAAGAGATCCGACAAATCCGGGCGCTGCGTGACGGCATGGTCGCAGGTGCCCTCTTCGTAGAGAGTGTCCAAGAAGGGTCCTGCCCCCGACGCCCTTAGCTGCGCAATGCCCGATTGCAAAAGCGGCGGCAGAAACGCCGGGGCAAAGCGCATCAGGAAGCAAATCAGCCGCTGCGTCGGCGGCATGGACACGAACTGCCGGGCCTTCAGAACCGGAATGGACGCGGCCGCATGGACCAGTCCCGAGATGCGCTCGGGCACCGCGGCGGCAAGAGCATAGCCATAGATCGCCCCCACGATATTGGTCAGGCACACGGTCCGGTCCAGCCCGTAATGGTCGAGGACGAAGACCAGGTCCTCGACCAGCCGGTCCGCCTCGGCCTCTGGCGGCCCCGGCGGCGGGTCCGAAAGCCCGAAATTCGGCCGCGAGGGCGCGATCAGCCGCAGCCCGTAACGCTTGAGGCAGTCCAGCGCCGGCCCGGGCAATTCACTGCCGAAAAGCATTCCGTGGATGAACAGCACCGGGTGGCCATCCGCCGGGCCCTGCTGGCGCACCTCCAGCGCCCGGCCGTCGGGCAGGGTCAGGATATCGAGCTTGACCGACGCCCCGGTGCGCAGTGCGCTCGGCGCCGGCGCCCCGGCAACGTTTTCCGCGATCAGCGCGACGATCCGGTTCAGGTTCGCCAGCCCGCCCGCGCCTGTCTTGGCCAGGATCGATTTGATCTGATTGCGCACCGTGCCCTCGGACCGGGCAAAGCGCCGGGACATCGACTTGACGTTTTCGCCGACGACCAGCCGCCGCAGCACCCGCATCTCGGCCGGGGTCAGGGCAAAGGACGTCTCCAGCAGGGTCTCAAGATGCGGGGACCAGGTGACGGTCAGGGCCTCGATGCCCAGATATTCCAGCCCCGTCGCCTCGCAGCGCAGGGTTCTCTGGACGAGGTGAAAGGCCTCGGCGCGCAGGATACCGGGCGCGACGCTGCGCTGGTGGACGACATGATCGGTCACCGCGTTGCGCAGGCGGCGGGCATCGTCGGCGTGAAGCAGGTCTGCCAGAGCCTCGGCCGTCGGCACATCGCCCTGGAACATCGCGCGCGCCGCCGGGCTGAGGCTTGCCACATGCCCCTGCCGGTCGATCAGCAACGCCAGGCCCGAGCGCCCGGCGATGCGCTCGCGCAGACTGCCCGGCGCACCCCGGTCAGAGGCCTGTGCGAGGCGCTCGTTCATATTGGCGAAATGCAGCGCCAGCCCGCGATCCGCCTCGATCACCCCGATGTCGATTTCCGACAGATCCCTGAGCTTCCAGGCCCTGACCGCCGTGTTCTCGAGATATTCCGAAAGCGCCGCCACGAAGCGCTCATAGGCGTTCGGATCGGCGGCCGCGTCGTAGATCGCCGCGATCAGCCGGTCCCGGTCGGGCATCTCTTGCGCGCCATCGGGTCCGACCGGGGCGTCGCAGGGCCCGGTATGTCCACAATTGTCTTTTGCCGTCATCGACGTTCTTGCACGTCCCTTGCCGAGTATGTCGGTCTCTGTTTTGTGGTTGCGTACGGCAACGCCACTCGCATGACCCGCGGCGCCGAAAGTGGGGGGATGATCCGCCCGCACGTCGCACCATCGCCGAAAAGACCGGCAGCGCCCGATGGCGCGAACTCACGGTTTCGTGAGTTCGCCCGATACAAGCTGGGCTACCTGAGCGGCGCCTGTCAAGAAACACAACCCTGAGGTCTCGTGCGCTCTGTCCGATCTCGCGTGGGGGCGCGGCGCGGGCCGTCCCGGCTTATCCGCTGACGCAGCGGATCCCCTCTACCTTGGAATGCGCGCTGAGCTGCAGCCATCGCTTGATCGTTCTGGACAGCCGCGGGTCGCCGCTCATGAAAAACCGGTCTTCCGAGACGTCCCGGTCTAGATCCCGCCGGCCGAGGTAGATGCCCGTCAGCACCGGCACCTCGGTTTCGATATAAAGATCCACGTCGAAGCCGGGGTCGTGCACGCAAAGCTCGACCGGTTCGCCGGGTTTGGTGATCATCCAGAAGGTCGTGGCCGGCGGCGGGGAATCCGGGAAATTGAAGCGCAGCACGTTGCGGCGCTTGGGCAGCCTGTCGACGGCGATGCGGCGGCGCAGGTTCCACATCAGAACGTCGGCGTCGCGTTCCTCCAACGCGATTTCCGCCTCGATATGGCGCTGCGCCCAACGCGCCATCGCTTGCAGGATCGGGTCCAGCTCGGCCGCCTTTTCGGTGCGGAGATAGTCGATCGTGCCCGTGGCGGGGTCTTCCACCCGCTCCAGCAGCCCGTTTTCCTGCATCTCCTTCAGCCGCCGCGCCAGAAGGGTCGGCGATATCCCCGGCAGCCCGCGCCGGATCTCGTTGAACCGGGTCGAGCCCTCCCAGAGCTCGCCGAGGATCTGGATCGTCCAGCGCGGCATGAGAACTTCGCTCGCCTTGGACGTCGGACAGAACAGGCCGAAAGGTTTGGATGTCATCGCGCCCTCCTGCGTCCAGGTTACAGGGGTCTCCCGCTTGGCTCCAGTACACAAACTGTACCGGGTCCGGTTCACTTGCGACACTGCCCGCCGAGGGGCGGGACGGGCGAGAGTGATGGAATCAGACCGCACAATCCAGGAGGATGAGATGACCATCGACACCGACACGCCAGCCACCCGCACCCCGATTGCCGCCCGCGTCCTGCGCGCCGCGCAAAGCCACATCGCGCATTGGACCGCCGGACGCAAGGAACGCCAGACGCGGGCCCAGCTCCGCCGCCTGTCCGGGCGGGAGCGTCGGGATCTGGGGCTTTTCTGAAAGCCCTCCGGCGCCTCGGCCAGGCCCAGGGTGCCGCGACCACGCAAGGCTCGAACTCTTGCATGTCAAAAGAACCGCAGGCCATCCCATCGCACATTCCATGGCTTTCCGTAGGGCGGCAAGGCGATGGCCCCGGGCGCGGCAGACATGAACGGGGCGGGCGCAGTGGCGGATCGTGGATGGATCGGGCCTTTGCCTTTCCCACCAGTGACAATGCCGAAACGCCGCCACCGGTTCGCTTGCGCCGGGAACAAAGGCCCGGAACCGAAAAGGCCCTGTTCAAGGCCGGGTTTCGGGCCGGGCATCGCGGACGCCGATCTGCCCCGACCCCCATGTCACCCGTGCGGCCGCCGGAGTCTGACCCGCGCGCCTCGATTCCGGTGCGATGCGCGCCATCGATGTCGCCCGACCGGTCCGGAGGCCGCGAGTCTGCGCGGAACGGCGCATTTCGGCGCACCGGGGCCATGGCGCCAAGACCCTGGCAGAACGTCCACAGGGCCGATCCCATGGTGCCGCCCGGCGCGGCCGTGGCTGTCTGAAACCCAACCCAACCATCGCGGGGCCTCCCCTGACACCGCTCTTCCGGCGGTCGGATTTTCCGGCTCCACCCTCGACACGCCGACCGTTCAGCCAAATGCGCATGACGCGGCAGGACCCGGCGCCACCGGCCGCGGCGCCGGGATCGACGCTTCGGTCACCGGGGCAGGGAGGCTGGACCGGGTCCTGGTTACCTGGCAAGCCGCCAAGCCCGACGCACCGCCGGGCAGGACCACCTGTCGCGGCAGCGGACCCTCCGGCGCGGACGGTCCTGATCGCCCCCCTCACCGCCGGAACCGACCGGGCCCTGATCCTCTCGGCGCACGAAATCCAGCGCCGCATCCCGTCCCACGGCAACGCCCACACGGAAACGAAGGAGAGGTCGGTCACCCCATGCCCCGCGCGGGTCTGGGCCGACGGCGCCACGATCGAGGTCTGCGACAGGCTGATCCGGCGCCGGGTGGCCAGGCACGCCACTGTCGGCAAGACCCCGGACCCCTTCACCGCCCCGCCGCCCTCAATCGCCGCCGCTCTGGCCGTGGAACGCTACCGCGATAAAGCGACCGAACCCGCAGCCCGCCTCACCGGGATCGCATTCGACGTCCCGCGTCTCTTCAAGACCGGTGACCAGAATATCGTCACCGGATCAGATCACGGCTTGGCCAGCCTCCGCATGGTCGGCGCCACCCCCACCCGCCACTGGGGGGGGCGGTGGGCCTTGGTTGCCGCCCTTAGCATCACCGGCGCCGCAGGGGGCGCGCTGACCCGGGCCCGTGTCCTCGAGCGATCTCACCGCCAAGGATTTCACCGTCCTTCGGGGTGCCGCATGGGTGACCCGCGCTTTGCCACAGACGCGACGGGCCGGCCATGCCACCGGGACCTTGCAAGCGCCCCGCCGGCCACGACCTGCAACCAGGCGCATGGCGGAAATCATCGGCGCCCCCCTTCATCTGGTCGAAAATATCCCGGGGGTCCGGGGGCAGCGCCCCCGGTCCTGCCCGCGGTGCATCAAGACACCCGTCACGCCTCGCGCAGCCCGTTCACCCTGCCTTGTGCGGCAAAAGCAGCGCATAGAGCGTGGCATTGGCCGGGGCCCGGATCCCGGCCTTGCCCGCCAGCCGCTGCGTCAGCATCGCTCGACGCAACCGAAGATGCCGAGGGGCCGGGCAGACGAAGAGCGGCTGGTGGCCGACATGATCAGTACGGACGCTACGGCTATCGGCGGATCGCGGCGCTGCCGAGAGACGCAGGTAGGCAGGTCAATGACAAGCGCATCGAACGGCTGTGGCGGCGGGTCGGGAGCCGAAGGCATTCCGCTCTTCCCACCGGCACCGAGTGATCTTGTTGAATGGGGAAAAACACTCCACAGACGGGCTGACCTTAAACCCTGCCTTCACAGACTGGATCATGGGCTGGTTGCCGGGATGGACCGATTCGCTGCGGCCGGTAACGGGGTGGTCCCATTGGCTGCTGCGCATGCGTGGCGCGTTCTCAGCGATGCCCTGAAAACCTGAAAGCAGACCATCCGAACAGAAAACCCGCCGAGGCGAAATTGCGTCGGCGGGTCTCCCACAGCTCAAAACCGCGTTGCTGTAAGAATTGCCGTAAATCACTGTAAAAATCTTCGTCACGCTACAAACGCTACAACAGCCTGACATGGGCGGGGCCTCATGGGACTTCGTGGGGCGGGTCGTGGGAAATCGTGGTCAAGGGCTCTGGCGCGCACGAATCAATCGCCGGATTCGGGGGATTCGGCCCGGATTCTGTCCGGTTTCGGTGAATCCCGGTGGTGTGCATAGGCTGAAATCTGCCTCGCGGGCAAAAAATCCGGGAATTCATGGGACATTTTGGCCGCGCCCTGAAAAGTCTATATTTAGTGTTAAACAGCGGTTCGCAACACTAAGTATTCCCAAACTTCCCGTGCTTCACCCCCAATATGTTGTTTGGAAGACCCTTCCAGAACAACATTCAGTGTCTTTCTCCCTCAAAAACCTGTTGATTTCCATGAATTCCCATGTCATCCCTGTTTACACGATGAAGGCGGGACGAGGGGCACACAAGACCCCGTCACAAAATACAAAAAAAGAGCAAGAGCAGGCTTCATACAGGCACTCGCTTTCATCGTAACAAAGGATCCGGCGCGCGGGCGAGCAGACATCCCCCCAGGTGGCGCGCGCAGTCGGACTTCGCCCCAAAGCGGGCACAGGCGGCGGGTTGATCAGTGGCAGCAGATCAACCCGCCGTTTTTAATTTCGGGGGGCGGCAAAGGCGCAAAGGGACAGTGACCCGCAGGCTCAGGTTCAGGGGTGAAAGCACCCACAAGGTCGATACGAAAGGGCGGGTGAGCATCCCGGCCTCGTTTCGCCGTGTGCTTGAGGCGGGCGATCCCAACTGGACCGAGGGGCTCAGCCCCGAGCTGGTGATCGTTTACGGCGACCATCGCCGCAAATACCTGGAATGTTACACAATCGAGGCCATCGAAGAGGTGGACGACAAGATCGCCCGCCTGCCGCGCGGCTCGGTCGAGCGCAAGATGCTCGAGCGGCTCTTCAACGGCCAGTCGACGCCGACCGCGGTGGATGACACGGGCCGCATCGTTCTGCCGGCCAAGCTGCGCGAGAAGATCGGTATCGACAAGGAGGCGTTCTTCATCGCCTCCGGCGACACCTTCCAGATCTGGAAGCCCGAGACCTACGAGGTCGAAGAGGCGGCCAAGACCGAAGAATGGCTCGATGAGCTTCCCGACGATTTCGATCCCCTGATCTTCCTGGATCAGGTCAAGGAGGCTTAGGCCGTGGCCGCCGCGGCGCAGGCTTCGGGAACGGCACCGCATATTCCCGTCCTCTTGCGGCCGCTGCTGGCGGCGGTGGCGCCCGTCAAGGGCGTCTGGATCGACGGCACCTTCGGCGCGGGCGGCTATGCGCGCGGTCTGCTAGAGGCCGGGGCCGACAAGGTCATCGGCATCGACCGCGACCCGCTGGCGCATGAAATGGCCGCCGGTTGGGCGGGCGAGTATGGCGACCGGCTGGAGCTGGTCGTGGCGAATTTCGCCGACATGGACAAGGTCGCGCAGGAGGTCGACGGCGTGGTGCTCGATCTCGGCGTCTCGTCGATGCAGCTCGACCGCGCCGAGCGGGGGTTTTCCTTCATGAAGGACGGGCCGCTGGATATGCGGATGAGCCAGGAGGGGCCCTCGGCCGCCGATCTGGTCAACGAGGCCGGCGAGCAGGAACTGGCCGATATCCTTTATGTTTACGGTGAAGAGCGCGCCTCGCGCCGCATCGCGCGGGCCATTGTCCGCGCCCGCGCCGAGGCGCCCATCACCACCACCGGCCGGCTGGCCGAGATTGTCGAGGGTTGCCTGCCACGGGCCAAGCCGGGGCAAAGCCACCCGGCCACTCGCAGCTTTCAGGCGCTGCGCATCGCCGTGAACGACGAATACGGCGCGCTCTGGCAGGGGCTGATGGCCGCCGAGCGGGCGCTGAAACCCGGCGGGATGCTGGCCGTGGTCACCTTTCATTCGGTCGAGGACCGGATGGTCAAGCGGTTCTTGCAGGCGCGCGGCGGCCAGACCGGCCGCGCCAACCGCTATGCGCCGCAAGTCGCTGAAGAAAAACCGCAATTCGAGATCGTCACCCGCAAGGCCGTCGCACCCGACGACGACGAGCTGGCGCAGAACCCGCGCGCGCGCTCGGCCAAGCTGCGCGTTGCGCGGCGCACCGACGCGCCAAGCGGCGGGATCGACGCCAAATCCATTGCCATGCCACAGCTTAAGGGGACACGCTGATGCGCTCGCTGTTGTACGCCACCACGTTCATGGCCGTCATCGGCCTGGCGTTCTGGGCCTATCACGAGAACTACAAGACCCAGGCCGCGCTTGACGAGGTCGAGGATCTGAGCCGCGACATCGCCGCCGCCCGCGCGCGGCTGGCGGTGCTGCGCGCGGAATGGGCCTATCTCAACCGGCCCGACCGGCTGCGCGATCTGGCCGAGCTGAACTTCGACCGGCTGGGCCTGCTGCCGCTGCGCCCAGACCAGTTCGGGCGGGTCGATCAGGTGGCCTATCCGCCGCAGTTGCCGATGCTCGCCATCGGCACGCCCATCGACATCTCCAGCGCGGGGGCCACGCAATGATCCGCAAGCCGCTGCGCCCGCTGGCGCATATCCTCGACGCCCGCCAGAAAGGCGAAAACCCCGACGCCATCGAGCGCGAGAACCTGCGCATCCGCCACGAGCAGATGCGCGACCGCGCCCGCACCCGCGCCGAAGGTCGGCTGCTGGTGCTGGGGGTGTTCTTTTTCTGCGCCTTCTCGGTCATTGGCGCGCGGATGGGGATCCTCGCCGCCTCGGAACCGGCAGAGCCGCGCGCGCAGGCCACCGGCGTCTCGATCATCGCCAGCCGCGCCGACATCGTCGACCGGCAGGGGCGGCTTTTGGCCACCAACATGGAGACCCACAGCCTCTACGCCCATCCCTTGCAGATGATCGAACCGGAACGCGCCGCCGCCGAGCTGGTGAAAATCTTCCCCGACCTCGACCGCGAGCGGCTGGTCAAGGATTTCACCGGCAAGCGCAAGTTCCTCTGGGTCAAGAAAAAAATCAGCCCCGAGCAGAAACAGGCCGTGCACGACATCGGCGAGCCGGGTTTGCTGTTCGGCCCGCGCGAGATGCGGCTTTACCCCAACGGATCGCTGGCCAGCCACATCCTGGGCGGCGCGCAATTCGGCCGCGAGGGCGTGCATTCCGCAGAGGTGATCGGCACCGCCGGGGTCGAGAAATACTTCGATGAGACCCTGCGCGACCCCGCGCGCGAAGGCGCGCCGCTGGAATTGTCGCTCGACCTGTCGGTGCAGGCGGCGATGGAGCGGGTGCTTTACGGCGGGATGAAATTGCTGAATGCGCGCGGCGCGGCGGCGGTGCTGATGGATGTGCACACCGGCGAGGTGATCAGCCTGGCCAGCCTACCCGATTTCGACCCGAACGACCGGCCCAATCCGCCGACCGAGGGCAGCCCGTCGGACAGCCCGCTGTTCAACCGCGCAGTGCAGGGGGTTTACGAGCTTGGCTCGACCTTCAAGATCTTTGCGGCGGCACAGGCGATGGATCTGGGGCTGGTGGGCGCGCATACGGTGATCGACACTTCGGGCCCGCTCAAGGTCGGCGGCTTCAAGATCGGCGAATTCCGGAACAAGAACTATGGCGAGCTGAGCGTCGCCGAGATCATCGTCAAAAGCTCGAACCGGGGCACCGGACGGCTGGCGCTGGCCATCGGCACGACCCGGCAGCAGGAGTTTCTGAAAAGCCTGGGCTTTTTCGACCCGACCCCGATCGAGATCTTCGAGGCGGCGGCGGGCAAGCCGCTCTTGCCCAAGCGCTGGACCGATCTGTCGTCGGTCACGATCTCCTATGGGCACGGGCTCAGCACCAGCCCGCTGCACCTTGCCGCGGGCTATGCCGCAATCGCCAACGGCGGGCATACCGTGAAACCGACCCTGCTGCGGCAGGACGGCCCGCAATACGGGCCGCGCGTGATGTCCGAAGAGGTCTCGGCCGCCGCGCGCGCCATGCTGCGGCTGGTGGTCAGTCATCAAAAGGGCACCGCCAGCTTTGCCGAGGTGCCGGGCTATCAGGTCGGCGGCAAGACCGGGACGGCCGACAAGCCCAAGGAACGCGGCGGCGGCTATTACAAGGACAAGGTGATCGCCACCTTCGCCTCGATGTTCCCGGCGCACGATCCGAAATACGTGCTGATCGTCACTCTGGACGAACCGGTCGAGACCAGCGGCGACAAGCCCCGCCGCACCGCCGGATGGACCGCCGTGCCGGTCGCCGCCGAGATCATCGGCCGCATCGCCCCCCTTCTGGGCTTGCGTCCCGGCCCCGAACCGGGGCAATTGGCAGGCATCACGCTCGTGTCCCAATGATCCGTTCCCGTGGCGGGCGGGGGATTGTGAGTATTTTTGCCAAGAAGAAGCAGGGGGTCGGTCCTGTCTGACATGGTCAAATCTCTGGCCCAGCTGGGGCTGACGGCGCGCGGCGGGCGCGAGGCGCGCATCACCGGGCTGTCGGTGGACAGCCGCGAAGTGAAGCCCGGGCATCTCTTTGCCGCTTTGCCCGGCACGAGGGTGCATGGCGGCGCGTTCATCCAATATGCGCTGCGCATGGGGGCGGGGGCGATCCTGACCGATGCCGAGGGCGCGCGCATCGCTGCGGCCGAGCTGGCCGCAAGCGACGCCGCGCTGATCATCGCCGCCGATCCGCGCCAGACGCTGGCCTATACGGCGGCGCTGTGGTTCGGGGCGCAGCCCACGGTGATGGTCGCGGTGACCGGTACCAACGGCAAGACCAGCGTCGCCAGTTTCGTGCGCCAGCTCTGGCAAGAGCTGGGCCTGCGCGCGGTCAACCTGGGCACCACCGGGGTCGAGGGCGACTGGCAGGCGCCGCTGCGCCACACCACGCCCGAGCCGATCACGCTGCACCGGATGCTGGCGGGCGCGGCGGCGGCGGGCGTCGATCATGCCGCGATGGAGGCGTCGAGCCATGGGCTCGAACAGCGCAGGCTCGACGGGGTGACGCTGACCGCGGCGGGCTTCACCAACTTCAGCCAGGATCACCTGGATTACCACGCCAGTTTTGAGGATTATTTCGCCGCGAAAGCGGGGCTTTTCGCCCGGGTCCTGCCCGAGGACGGCACGGCGGTGATCAACATCGACGACGCGCGCGGGGTCGACATGCTGGCCATCGCCAAGGCGCGCGGGCAGGAGGTGATCACCGTGGGGCGCAACGCCGCCGATCTGTGTCTCGAGGCGCAGCGTTTCGACGCCACTGGCCAGGTCATCCGGCTGAGCTGGAAAGGCCGCATACGGCAGGAGCGGCTTGATCTGATCGGCGGGTTTCAGGCGGAAAACGTGCTGGTGGCGGCGGGGCTGGTCATCGCCTGCGGGTCGGATCCGGAGGATGTCTTTGACATGCTGCCGATGCTCTCGACCGTGCGCGGGCGGATGCAGCTGGCGGCGACGCGCGACAACGGGGCGGCGGTCTTTGTCGATTACGCCCACACGCCCGACGCGGTGGCGACTGCGATACAGGCCTTGCGCCCGCATGTGATGGGCCGGCTGGTGGCCATCGTCGGCGCGGGCGGCGACCGCGACGCGGGCAAGCGCCCGCTGATGGGGCAGGCGGCGGCAAGCCACGCCGATCAGGTGATCGTCACCGACGACAACCCGCGCTCCGAAGACCCCGCGACGATCCGCGCCGCCGTCATGGCGGGCGCGCCCGAGGCGCTCGAGGTGGGCGACCGCGCCGAGGCGATCCTGCGGGGCGTCGATGCGCTGGGGCCGGGCGACGCGCTGCTGATCTGCGGCAAGGGGCACGAGACGGGGCAGACCGTGGGCGACACGGTCTTTCCGTTCGACGATGCCGAACAGGCCAGCGTCGCGGTGGCGGCGCTGGACGGGAGGGGATTGTGACGCTCTGGACCTCGGACGACGCGGCCCACGCGACGGGCGGGCGGGTGACGGCGCCCTGGCAGGCCAGCGGCGTGTCGATCGACACGCGCAGTCTGGCGCCGGGCGATCTTTTCGTGGCGCTGAAGGCCGCGCGGGACGGGCACGACTTCGTGGCGCAGGCGCTGGAAAAGGGGGCCGCGGCGGCGCTGGTGGCCCGCGTGCCCGAAGGCGTGGCGGCGGATGCGCCGCTGCTGGTGGTGGACGACGTGCAGGCCGGGCTGGAGGCGCTGGGCCGCTTCGCGCGCGCCCGCGCGGCGGCACAGGTGGTGGCGGTGACCGGGTCGGTCGGCAAGACCTCGACCAAGGAGATGCTGCGCACGCTGCTGGGCGCGCATGGCAGCGTGCACGCCGCCGAGAAAAGCTACAACAACCATTGGGGCGTGCCGCTGACGCTGGCGCGGATGCCGGCGGAGGCGGAATTCGCGGTGATCGAGATCGGCATGAACCACCCCGGCGAGATCGCGCCGCTGGCGCGCATGGCCGCGCCCGATGTGGCGATGGTGACCATCGTGGCCCCGGCGCATCTGGCGGCCTTCGAGAGCATCGAGGGGATCGCGCGCGAGAAAGGCTCGATCTTCGAGGGGCTGGGGCCGGAGGGCGTTGCGGTGCTGAACGCCGATCTGCCGGTCAGCGGCATTCTGCGCGAGGCGGCGCGGGGGGCGGCGCGGACGATCGGCTTCGGCGCGTCCGAGGCGGCGGAGTACCGGCTGACGAACGTGCAGGTGGGTGACGCCACGACGGTGGCGCGCGGGCTGATCGGGGAGGAAAAGGTGCTTTTCAAGGTCTCGGTGCCGGGGCGGCATTTTGCGCAGAACGCCATGGGCGCGCTGGCGGTGGCCGATGCGCTGGGGCTCGACCGGGCGCTCAGCGTGGCGGCGCTGGGGCGCTGGTCGCCCGGCGCGGGACGCGGCGCGCGCGAGGTGATCCACCTCGACGCGGTCGAGACCGACCTGACCATCGAACTGATCGACGACGCCTACAACGCCAACCCCGCCTCGGTCGCGGCGGCGCTCGAGGTGCTGGCGGGGGCCGAGCCCAAGCACGACATCGGCCGTGTCAGCAAGGGCCGCCGCATCGCCTATCTGGGCGACATGAAGGAGCTGGGCCGCACCGAGGCCGCGCTGCACGCCGCATTGGCCGCGCATCCCGGCATGGACCGGATCGACGTGGTGCATTGCGTGGGCCCGCTGATGCGGCACCTCTGGGAGGCGCTGCCCGAGGCGCAGCGCGGCCGCTGGTGCGACAACAGCGCCGAAATGGCAGAGCGCGTGGTGCACGATTTGGATGCCGGCGACGTGGTGCTGGCCAAGGGCTCGTTGTCGATGGGGCTGGCGCGCGTGGTTGAGGCGATCCGCAAAATGGGGCAAACGCCGCTGGAAGGCGACGGATAGAGAGGAAAGACGATGCTGTACTGGCTGACCGAGCTGTCGGACGGGGGCGATGTGTTCAACCTCTTTCGCTATATCACCTTCCGCGCGGGCGGGGCGTTTCTGACCGCGCTGGTCTTTGGCTTCATCTTCGGGCTGCCGCTGATCAACGTGCTGCGCCGCCGCCAGGGCAAGGGTCAGCCCATTCGCGACGACGGCCCCGAGGGGCATTTCGTCAAGGCGGGTACGCCGACCATGGGGGGGTTGCTGATCGTGGGGGCGCTTTTGACGTCGACGCTGCTCTGGGCGCGGCTGGACAACCCGTTTGTGTGGATGGTGCTTTTCGTCACCGTGTCCTATGCCGCCATCGGCTTTGCCGACGATTACGCCAAGGTCAAAAAGCAGAACACCGCCGGCGTGTCGGGCAAGGTGCGGCTTTTGCTGGGATTTCTCATCGCCGGGATCGCGGGGTTCTGGGCGGCACAGTTCCATCCGCCCGAGCTGAGCTATCAGCTGGCCTTTCCGATCTTCAAGGACACGCTGCTGAACCTTGGTGTGCTTTTCGTGCCTTTCGCCATCATCGTCATCGTCGGCGCGGCCAATGCGGTGAACCTGACCGACGGGCTCGACGGGCTGGCGATCATGCCTGTGATGATCGCCACCTCGGCGCTGGGGGTGATCGCCTATGCGGTGGGGCGGGTCGACTTTACCGAATATCTCGACGTGCATTACGTGCCCGGCACCGGCGAGATCCTGATCTTTGCCGCCGGGGTCGTGGGTGGGGGCCTGGGGTTTCTGTGGTACAACGCCCCGCCTGCCGCGGTTTTCATGGGCGACACCGGGTCGCTGGCGCTGGGTGGTGCGTTGGGGGCGATCGCGGTGGCCACCAAGCACGAGCTGGTGCTGGCCATCATCGGCGGGCTTTTCGTGGTCGAGGCGCTTTCGGTGATCATCCAGGTGCTCTATTTCAAGCGCACCGGCAAGAGGGTCTTTCTGATGGCGCCGATCCATCACCATTACGAGAAGAAAGGCTGGGCCGAGCCGCAGATCGTGATCCGGTTCTGGATCATCTCGCTGATCCTGGCGATCATCGGGCTGGCGACGCTGAAGGTGCGCTGAACCGACCGTGAGGCTGGTATGATGTGCGCGTTCCGCGCGCTTTATATCTCGTCCTCTGCGCTGCGCGCGCCGTCCTCGGGTTTGCTTGTGCGCGGGTTCGGGCCCCGGTTTTCGGGTCCGCGGCGCGGGTGGCGGGTGAGGGAGCCTCCGGCGGGAGTATTTTTGCCAAGAAGAAGATGTGGTCTGTTCGGGCAGGATGTGTCAGTCTGGGTTGACATGTCAACCTGGAGTGACGGCTATGGATGGATCGCGCGTGGGATTGGCGGCGCCCCGGATCGGGGGGGCGCCGAGGCCCGGGCTCTGCACCGATTGCGGTCTTTCGCGGATCGGCGATGGCAAGGCGTGCGGGCGCGCCTGTCAGTTCATCCAGCCGGATTACGATGGGCTCGAGCGCGCGGTGCATGGGCGGGTCGCCGGTGAGGGCGACGAGGCGTTCTTTGGTGTCACAAGGGCGATGCTGCGGGCGCGGCTGGAGCCGGCGGCGGAGGGGGCGCAATGGAGCGGGCTGACCACGGCGCTGGCGGCGGAGCTTTTGCGCAGCGGGGCGGTGGAGGCGGTGCTGGCGACCGCGCCCGACCCGGAGGACCGCTGGAAGCCCATGCCGGTGATCGTGACCGACCCCGACGACATGGCGCGCTGCCGAGGCATGCGCATGGGGTTTTCGCCGCTTTTGGCGCTGCTGGAGCCGGCGCGGGCGGCGGGGTATCGGCGCATCGCGGTGGTGGGTATCCCCTGCCAGGTCCATGCGCTGCGGGCGCTGGAGGCGGAGCTGGGGTTCGAGGCGATCACGGTGATCGGCACGCCCTGTTCGGACAACACCACCACGGACCGGTTTCACCGGTTTCTGGAGCGGCTGGACCCGCGGCCCGAGACGATTTCCTATCTGGAGTTCCGGGCCGATTACCGGGTCGAGCTGCGCTTTGACGACGGGCGCAAGCCGCGTTTCATCCCGTTCCTTAAGCTGCCGCTGAGCGATCTGCCGGCGGATTTCTTTCCGATGACCTGCAAGACTTGCGTCGATTACACCAACCGGCTGGCGGATATCACGGTGGGCTATATGGGTGGCGACGGGGATCAGTGGCTGATCGTTCGCAATGCGCGCGGGGCCGAAGTGCTGGGGCGGCTGGGCGACAGGGTGGCGGTGCGGGCGCTGACCGACAAGGGGCGGCGCGACGCGGCGGTGAAGGGGTTTCTGGCCAATACCGAGCGTGCGGCGGGCGGGCTGCCGTTGCGGCGGATGCCGGATTGGGTGCGGCCCATCGTGGCCTGGCTGCAGCCGCGCACGGGGCCGCGGGGGCTGGAGTTCGCCCGGGCGAGGGTCGAGATGAAGGCGATCGAGACGGTGCTGCATCTGCGGCGCGCCCATCCGGCGCGGATCAAGAACATGGTGCCGGGGCATGTCTGGAGGCTGGCGGCGCGCTATGGTCTGCGCCCGGGCGAGGGCGAAAACCGCGGCTCTTGACCCGGCGCAAGGCGCCCGATCTTTGAAAGTGGCATCCTTTCGGACAGAAGATCGCAAGAGGGCGCGCCATGGCAGAATTCGGATTTTGGCTGATACAGGGGCCGGGATGGGCGCTTGTGCTGTATCTGATCTGGGCGCAATGCCTGCCGGCATTGCGCTACGACCTGGGCGTGCGGTGGGGCACGCAAGAGCCCGCATCGCAGATCACCGAGGTGGGGGTGGCCTTTTGGTGGGCCTTCGCCTTTGCCGATCTGGTGCTCTATACGCCGCTGCTGGCCCTGGGGCTTTGGGGCCACGCGTTCGGGTTCGGCTGGGGCGCGCTTGTGCTGGCCGCGGCGCTGGGGATCACCTGCTATTGGCCGCTGACCTCTCTGGCCGCCGTCTGGGCGGCGCGGTCGGCTGACGGGTGGGAGCTGAGAAAAGAGCGCGATTACTGGATCGTGCTGCCGCTGTTGTCGTTTTGGGGGCTGGCCGGACTGATCGTGCTGCTGCTGGCGGCCTGAGCCCCTTGCTCCGGCGGCAGGATGCGCTAATCCTGAGCGCCAGCGGCAAGGGGGCGGCGGATGATCGAGGTTCGGGGATACGAAGGCCGCACGGTGGCTGTGCTGGGGCTTGGCCGGTCGGGGTTGTCTGCGGCGCGGGCCTTGGGCGCGGGCGGCGCGGATGTGGTCGTCTGGGACGACACGCCGCGGGCCCGGGACGCCGCCGAGGCCGAGGGTTTCGCGGTAAGGGACCTGAGCCGGGCCGGGGCCTTTGACGAGGTGGCGGCGCTGATCGTGAGCCCAGGGATCCCGCATCTTTATCCCGCGCCCAACCCGGTGGTCGCCGCCGCGCAGGCGGCCGGGGTGCCCGTGGACAACGACATCGGGCTTTTCTTCCGCTCGCTGGGTGATGGCGCGTGGGAGCGGTTCGACGTCGCGCCCAAGGTGATTGCGGTGACGGGGTCGAACGGCAAGTCGACCACCTCGGCGCTGATCCATCACGTGCTGACGGCGGCGGGCCGCGAGAGCCAGCTGGCGGGCAATATCGGGCGCGGGGTGCTGGATATCGACCCGCCGGGGGACGGCGGGGTGGTGGTGCTGGAGCTGTCGTCCTATCAGACCGAGTTGGCGCGCAGCCTGACGCCGGATGTGGCGGTCTTTACCAACCTCAGCCCCGATCATCTGGACCGGCACGGCGGGCTGGGGGGGTATTTCGCGGCGAAACGGCGGCTCTTTGCCGAGGGCGGGCCGGATCGCGCTGTGATCGGCGTGGACGAGCCCGAGGGGCGGTTCCTGGCCGGCCAGCTAAGCGAGGGGCCGGGGGACGACCGGGTGATCCGGGTGTCCTCGGGGCAGAAGCTGGGCGGACCGGGCTGGGTGGTCTTTGCGCGCAAGGGGTTCCTGAGCGAATGGCGCAAGGGGCGGCAGGTGGCGTCGATCGACCTGCGCGAGATCGCCGGGCTGCCGGGGGCGCACAACCATCAGAACGCCTGTGCGGCCTATGCCGCGTGCCGGGCGCTGGGGCTGGCGCCGCGGCAGATCGAGGCGGGGTTGCGCAGTTTCCAGGGCCTGCCGCACCGCAGCCAGATCGTCGCCGTGCGGGATGGGGTGAGCTTTGTCAACGACAGCAAGGCGACGAATGTGGATTCGGCGCTCAAGGCGCTTTTGGCCTTCCCGCGCATCCGCTGGATCTGCGGCGGGCTGATGAAGGAGGGCGGGCTGGGCGCGCTGGCGCCGGGGCTGGGCCACGTGGCGCGGGCCTATGTGATCGGGCGCGAGGCGCAGGGCTTTGCGCTGGAACTGGGCGCGGGGGTCGAGGCCGAGATCTGCACCGACATGGCCACGGCGGTGGCGCGCGCGGCGGCGGATGCCGAGCCCGGGGACACGGTGCTGCTGGCCCCGGCAGCGGCGAGCTTCGATCAATACGACAATTTCGAAGAGCGGGGACTGGATTTCATGGCCGCGGTGGAGAAATGTCAGCAAGGCTGACGCAATGTTTCGCGCGCGAAACAATTGGGCAGTGGTTATGACGTTTAAGATGTTGTTTAGGTTGGTTTAAATTTGATTTCGGCATAGTCAGTTCGAGTCGCCCCCAAGTCGCGGAATCAAGGCCGAAGGCCGCCGCGACCAGCGCCTGCCCGTCCCGGCGGGCTGGCGCTTTGGCTGGTGTTGGCGCGCCGATCGTTCATTGCGATGACTTGGTGGGGATAAAGCGCACTGAACACAGGTAGCTGCGCCACCCCACGGGCAGGCGCCGGTCGCGGCGGCCTTTATTCCGGGACTTGCGGGCGCGGAATTGCCTGCCACAGCACCGGCCCCTTGCCTCCACCGCCCCCGCGCAATAGCAGAGGCCCATGACCTATGACCTTCCTCAGGTGCGCGGGCGGTTGACGCCGGACCGGGCGCTGTCCGATCTGACCTGGCTCAGGGTGGGCGGGCCGGCGGACTGGCTGTTCCAGCCGGCCGACGTGGCCGATCTGCAGGCCTTCATGGCGGCGCTTAACCCGGCGGTGCCGGTCTTTCCGATGGGTGTGGGCAGCAACCTCATCGTGCGCGATGGCGGCATCCGCGCGGTGGTGATCCGCATGGGGCGCGGGTTCAACCATATCTCGGTCGAGGGCACGAAGGTCACCGCCGGTGTTGCCGCGCTGGATGCGCATGTGGCGCGGCGTGCGGCGGAGGCGGGGGTGGACCTGACCTTTCTGCGCACCATCCCCGGCAGCATCGGCGGCGCGGTGCGCATGAACGCAGGCTGCTATGGCGCCTATGTGGCGGATGTCTTTGTCAGCGCCCGTGCGGTCACGCGGGCGGGCGAGCTGGTGGAGCTGAAAGCCGAGGACCTGAATTTTCGCTACCGTCAGAGCGATCTGCCCGAAGGCTGGGTTCTGGTCGAGGCCACCTTCGAGGGTGCGCCGGGCGATCCGCAGGCGCTGGCCGACCGGATGGAGGCGCAGCTGAAAAAGCGCGACGAAACCCAGCCCACCAAGGACCGCACGGCGGGCAGCACCTTTCGCAATCCGGCGGGCTTTTCCAGCACCGGACGGGCCGACGACAGCCACGAGCTGAAGGCCTGGAAGGTGATCGACGACGCCGGGATGCGAGGGGCCACGCGCGGCGGCGCGCAGATGAGCCCCAAGCATTCCAACTTTCTGGTGAACACCGGGCAGGCCACCGCCGACGATCTGGAACAACTGGGCGAATCGGTGCGAAAAAAGGTTTTCCAACACAGCGGAATAACGTTAGAGTGGGAAATTATGCGCGTGGGGGAACCCGCCGCAGAATGAGGGCGGAAAACGCCCCTCCGCGGCCACAGGCAGGCCGCATCCAATAACAAGGGGCCTCAGCCCCGGCACATGATAGGCGGTTTTGGGATGTCGAGCAGGGCAGCCCAAAAAGTGGCGGTTTTGATGGGCGGCGCCTCGGCCGAGCGAGAGGTGTCGCTGAGCTCTGGGCGTGAATGCGCCGCTGCTTTGAGGGATCAGGGATTTGACGTGACCGAGGTCGATGCCGGCCCGGATCTGGCGCAGGTGCTGACCGCGCTGGCGCCCGATGTGGTGTTCAACGCGCTGCATGGCCGCTGGGGCGAGGATGGCTGCGTGCAGGGGCTGCTGGAATGGCTGCGCCTGCCGTACACGCATTCGGGGGTTCTGGCCTCGGCGCTGGCGATGGACAAGGAACGCTCTAAACAGGTGTACCGCGCGGCGGGGCTGCCGGTGGTCGAAAGCGTGCTGGCCCCGCGTGATCATGTGCGCGCGCGGCATGTGATGCCGCCGCCCTATGTGGTCAAACCCAACAACGAAGGATCGAGCGTCGGGGTCTACCTGGTGCAGGAGGCCGCGAACGGGCCGCCGCAGCTGTCGGACGACATGCCCGAGATCGTGATGGTCGAGACCTACGCGCCGGGGCGCGAGCTGACCACGACCGTCATGGGCGACCGGGCGCTGGGAGTGACGGATATCCTGACCACGGGCTGGTACGATTACGACGCGAAATACAAGCCCGGCGGGTCGCGCCACGTGATCCCGGCCGAACTGCCCGAAGAGATCACCGCCGCCTGTCTGGATTACGCGCTGCGCGCGCATCACGCGCTGGGCTGCCGGGGCGTGTCGCGCACCGATTTCCGCTGGGACGAGGCGCGCGGGCTGGACGGGCTGATCCTGCTCGAGACCAACACCCAGCCGGGCATGACGCCCACGTCGCTGTCGCCCGAGCAGGGCGAACACGCCGGCATTCCCTTCGGCGAGATGTGCGCCTGGATGGTGGAGGACGCCTCATGCGACCGCTGACGCGCGCGGGCCGGACCCCGGACGAGACTGTCGCGACGATGCGGGCCGATCCCGCGCCCTCGAGGCTGAAATACCGGCTGGAGCGGCTGATGCTGACGCCGCTTTTCCGGCTGGCGCTGCGGGTGGGTCTGCCCTGCGCGCTGGGTTTCGGGGCGGTGACCTGGTGGGCCTCGGTGCCCGAGAACCGAGAAGCCTTTAACCTGATGCTGTCGGACATGCGCGCGCAGATCGAGCAGCGCCCGGAATTCATGGTCAACATGATGGCGATCGAGGGTGCGGGCGTCGGCGTGTCCGAGGACATCCGCGAGATCCTGTCGGTGGATTTCCCGATCAGCTCGTTCGATCTGGATCTCGACGCCATGCGCGAGACGGTGGTGGGGCTCGACGCGGTGCGGACCGCGTCGCTCAAGATCCGGCAGGGCGGGGTTTTGCAGGTCGATGTGGCCGAGCGGGTGCCGGTGCTGCTCTGGCGGCACGAGGCGGGTCTGGAACTGCTGGACCGCGAGGGCGTGCGGGTGGGCCCGGCCGCGCGCCGGACGGATCATCCCAAGCTGCCGGTGGTGGCCGGGGACGGCGCCGACCTTGCGGTGCCCGAGGCGCTGGCGCTCTTGCGGGCGGTGCGGCCCTTGCAGCCGCGGCTGCGCGGGCTGGTGCGGATGGGCGAGCGGCGCTGGGACGTGGTGCTGGACCGAGGTCAGCGCATTCTGCTGCCCACCGACGGCGCGGTGCAGGCGCTGGAGCGCGCCATCGCCATGGATCAGGCGGTGGACATGCTGGCGCGCGATCTGGTGAGGGTCGATCTGCGTCTGCCGCAGCGGCCGACCATTCGGCTGACGGATCACGCGGTGCAGGAATTGTGGCGTATCAAGGCGATAGAGGTTGGAGAAGAAGAATAATGATCGAGCTCTACGAATCCCAGCGCGCGATGCGCAACATGCGCCGCGCGGCGATGCAACGGGGGGTCATCGCGATCCTGGATGTGGGCAGTTCCAAGATCGCCTGCCTGGTGCTGCGCTTCGACGGCACCGACGGCGGCTTTGACGACGGCGTCGGGTCGCTGGCCGGGCAATCGGGCTTTCGGGTGATCGGGGCCGCGACCACGCGGTCGCGCGGCGTGCGCTTTGGCGAGATCGAGGCCATGGGCGAGACCGAGCGCGCGATCCGCACCGCGGTGCAGGCGGCCCAGAAGATGGCCGGCATCCGGGTCGACCACGTGATCGCCTGTTTCTCGGGCGCCGGCCCGCGCAGTTACGGTCTGGCGGGGCAGGTGGATATCGCGGGCGTCACGGTCGACGAACAGGACGTGGCACGGGTGCTGTCGGCCTGCGACGTGCCGGATTTCGGCGAGGGGCGCGAGGTGCTGCACGCGCAGCCGGTGAACTTCGCGCTGGATCACCGGTCGGGGCTGAGCGATCCGCGCGGGCAGATCGGCCAGACGCTGGCGACCGACATGCACATGCTGACGGTCGACCACATGGCGATCCAGAATCTGGCGCATTGCGTGAAGCGCTGCGATCTTGAACTCGCGGGGATCGCCAGCAGCGCCTATGTCAGCGGCATCTCGGCGCTGGTCGAGGACGAGCAGGAACTGGGCGCGGCCTGCATCGACATGGGCGGCGGCGCGACCGGCGTGTCGATCTTCATGAAAAAGCACATGATCTATGCCGATGCGGTGCGCCTGGGCGGCGATCACGTGACCGGCGACATCTCGATGGGCCTGCAGGTGCCCATGGCGATGGCCGAACGGATCAAGACATTCTATGGCGGCGTCGTTGCCACCGGCATGGACGACCGCGAAATGATCGAGATCGGCGGCGACACCGGCGATTGGCACCACGACCGCCGCACCGTCAGCCGGGCCGAGCTGATCGGCATCATGCGCCCCCGGGTCGAGGAGATCCTCGAAGACGTGCGCGCGCGGCTCGACGCGGCGGGGTTCGAACATCTGCCGAGCCAGCAGATCGTGCTGACGGGCGGGGGCTCGCAAATTCCCGGGCTGGACGGGCTGGCGTCGAAGATCCTGGGCCAGCAGGTGCGGCTGGGGCGGCCCTTGCGGGTGCACGGCCTGCCGCAGGCGGCCACCGGGCCGGGCTTTGCCAGCGCCGTTGGGCTTTGCCTTTTCGCCGCGCATCCGCAGGACGAATGGTGGGATTTCGAGATCCCGGTCGACCGCTATCCGGCGCGGTCCTTGCGCCGCGCGGTCAAGTGGTTCCGCGACAACTGGTAAGCCTCAGCCCGGCCAGGCGAAGCTGCGCGTGGCGCGCATCATCGCGTCGACCGCCGGGGGAAACTTGCGCCCCGGCATGGTCACTGCGGCGACCTGGCGGGTGACCTCTGGCTCGATCAGCGGGCGCTGGATCAGGCCGGGCAGGGTGACGGAATATTCGGGCATGAAGGCGCAGCCGATCCCGGCCAGCACCATGGCCTGCACCCAATCCTCGCGTTCCGACCGGAAGCGGGCGTAAAGTTCGACGTTCCGCGCCTCGCAGACCGCCATCACCGTATCGCGCATCTCGCAGGCCAGCCGGTCGACGTAAGGTTCACCCGAGAGGTCCGCCAGCGGCACCGCGTTGGTGGCCCCCAGCCGGTGATCGGGCGGAAAGACGACCACGTAACGTTCCGAATAGAGCGGATGGACGCGGAACCGCTCGGCGGTGTCGTCGTCCACCGTCATCACCACCACGTCCAGCGCATCGTCCTCAAGCAGGCGCTTGAGCTCGGCCGCCGGGGCTTCGCGCACGGCCAGTTCCATCCCCTTGTGCGCGCGCTCGAACGCAGCCAGGAACCGCGCCAGCCGCAGGTGGCCGATGGTCGACAGCACCCCCAGCCGGATCGGCACCTTTTCCAGCAGGCGAAAGTTCTGCGCCAGCGCGCGGGTCGCAGCGGCCTCGTCGAGGATATGTTCCAGATGCGGCAGCATCGACCGGCCGAATTCGCTGAGCAGGATGCGCCGGCCTTCGCGGTGAAAGACCTCTGCGCCCAGCTCTTTTTCCAGCGCCTTGATGCCCTTGGTCAGGGCGGGCTGCGAGACGTCGCATTCCTGCGCGGCCTTGGTGAAATTGAGGTGCTGCGCGGTGGCCAGCACATAGCGAATCTGGGACATTTCCATCTGAAAACCCCGCTTATCAATGCGGCCAGTATAGCAAGACCGAGCCAAACCGTGGGTTATGAATCGATAACGCCGCCCGGCTTTTCCGGGGCGGGCGGGACGTGCTTCAATCGAGACTGTTGGAGGGACCAACGCATACAACCAGGAGGATGAACGATGCCGGTCTACATGGTCGAACGGGAACTGAAGGGAATCAGCATGGAGGATCTGGCGGGCGCGCAGCAGGCCGCCATCGCCACGGCCGCGGACATGCGCGGCAAGGGCGAGGACGTGCGCTATATCCGATCGACCTTTGCACCCGAGGACGGGCGCTGCATGTGCCTCTTCGAGGGCACCTCGGCGGCGCAGGTGCAGGGGCTGAACGACACCGCCGGGCTGCCCTATACCCGCGTGGTCGAGGCGCTGGATCTGACGCCCTGAGCGGCCGCGGCGAAGGGCGGCAGGCCTGCCGCCTTTCGCGAATTCTGGCGGTGACAGGCCTGATTTCCTTTGATATTGTCTTGGCATCGCCCCGCAAGAGGGCGCGCAAACCGAGGGTCGAGCAGGGACCCCGACATCAAAAGCCCCCAACGCAGCCGCCCGCGCGGTCTGCGCTTTTGCCGTTTGTGTGCGCTTTGGCCCATTTCCGCTATATCTGGAGAGCTCGGCGAAATCCCGCGTGCCAAGCCCGCGAATTTGCCATATTTGGTGGTTTTTTGCGTGACGCCGGGGTGGGGATTCGGTAATACTCCGGTAATCAGGCGCAAAAAACGGCCCCAAATCGGGCGGCATAAAAGACAGGCGGACAGATCCATGACATTGAACCTTTCGGTGCCCGGACAGGAAGAGCTGAAACCCCGTATCACGGTGTTCGGCGTGGGCGGTGCAGGCGGCAACGCGGTCAACAACATGATCGAGAAAGAGTTGGAGGGCGTTGACTTTGTCACCGCCAACACCGACGCGCAGGCGCTGCAGCAAAGCCTGGCCAACAACAAGGTGCAGCTGGGCGTGAAGGTGACCGAGGGTCTGGGCGCGGGCGCGCGGGCCACGGTTGGCGCCGCCGCC
Organism: Aestuariicoccus sp. MJ-SS9; assembly: GCF_032586235.1. NCBI lineage: Bacteria > Pseudomonadati > Pseudomonadota > Alphaproteobacteria > Rhodobacterales > Paracoccaceae > Aestuariicoccus > Aestuariicoccus sp. MJ-SS9. The sequence goes on along the minus strand of NZ_JAWHTD010000007.1, from coordinate 155,173 downwards.
GCCGAGGAAAGCATCGAACAGATCGTCGATCATCTGGCAGGGGCGCATATGTGCTTCATCACCGCCGGGATGGGTGGCGGCACCGGCACCGGCGCGGCCCCGATCATCGCGCAGGCCGCGCGCGAGCTGGGCGTGCTGACCGTGGGCGTCGTGACCAAACCGTTCCAGTTCGAGGGCGCCAAGCGGATGCGCCAGGCCGAGGACGGCGTGGATGCGCTGCAAAAGGTCGTCGACACGCTGATCATCATTCCGAACCAGAACCTCTTCCGTCTGGCCAACGAAAAGACCACCTTTACCGAGGCGTTCAGCCTTGCGGACGACGTGCTTTACCAGGGGGTCAAGGGCGTGACCGACCTGATGGTGCGCCCGGGTCTGATCAACCTCGACTTCGCCGACGTGCGCGCGGTGATGGACGAGATGGGCAAGGCCATGATGGGCACCGGCGAGGCAGAGGGCGAGGATCGCGCCATCCAGGCCGCCGAAAAGGCCATCGCCAACCCGCTGCTGGACGAAATCAGCCTGCGCGGCGCCAAGGGCGTGCTGATCAACATCACCGGCGGGCACGACCTGACGCTGTTCGAGCTGGACGAGGCCGCCAACCGCATCCGCGAAGAGGTGGACGCCGACGCCAACATCATCGTGGGCAGCACGCTGGACGACGGCATGGCGGGCGTCATGCGCGTGTCGGTCGTGGCCACCGGCATCGACGCCTCGGATGTGCACAGCGACATCCCGGTTCCGCGCCGGTCGCTGGCTCAACCGCTGAGCCAGTACGTTTCGGCCGAAGAGCACGCGCCGGAGCCGGCCCCCGCGCCCGTGGCCGCCCGCGCGGCCGAGCCGGAATACGAAGACCAGGAGCCGTCGCTCTTTGAAAGCATGGAAGCCGAGCGCGCCGCCGCCGAGGACCAGATGGAAACCATCTTCGAGGACGAGGCCGCCGAGGCCCAGAGCGACGACGGTCTGCCGCCCCCGGCCTATCAGCCGCAGGTGGCGCAGTTCCAGCCGCGCCCCGATGCGATCGAGGCCGATGCGGAAAGCTTTGTCGCCCCGCGCGCGCCTGCGCCCGGCACCCCATCGCCCGAGGCGATGGAACGTCTTCGCAACGCGGCCAGCCAGGCCCGTGGCGAACAGCCCGCCCAGCGTGCGCCCGCCCCCGCGCCCCGCGCGGCAGAGGGCGACCGCCCGCGGTTCGGCATCAACTCGCTGATCAACCGCATGACCGGCCATTCCGGCGAAGCGCAGCCGCAACAGCAGCGCCGCCAGCAGCCGCCCGTGCAGGCGCATCGCCCGGCGCCGGTGGATGAGCCCGAGGCGGATCCGGACCAGGAACGCATCGAGATTCCGGCCTTCCTGCGGCGCCAGGCCAACTGAATCGGTGACATATCCCAAAAAGCGCCCCCGGTTTCCGGGGGCGTTTTTCGTTTTGGATCAGCGTGTTATGGTCGGTTCTTCGGGTCTGGGCGAAAGCCCGCGCAAGCGGTGCCGGGCATGTTTCATAAAGTTGCAATGTTTGATTTGAGGCATATGCCGTGCAGGTTTATGTCGATGCCCAGCGGTGCAGACGGGTGAACTGTGCGCCGAGAATGGGGCCAATGTGCAAACGACCATACGATCCGCGATCACGTTCCAGGGTATCGGCATCCATTCGGGCAAGCCTGCCCGGATGACGATTCGCCCTGCCGGGGCCGAGCATGGCGTCTGGTTCAAGCGCACCGATATCCTTTTTGGCGACACGCTGGTGCCCGCCCGTTGGGACGCTGTCGAGGCCTCGGCGCTGTGTACGCATATCGTCAACGGCGCGGGCGTGTCGGTGTCGACGGTCGAACATGTGATGGCGGCGCTGGCGGGCTGCGGCGTGCACAACGCCCTGGTCGAGATCGACGGCCCCGAAGTGCCGATCCTCGACGGATCCTCGGCGCCTTTCGTGCGCGGCATTCTGGCGCGGGGCCTGCGGGTTCTGAACGCGCCGGTGCGCGCCATCGAGGTTCTGACGCCGGTGTCGGTGCACACCGCCAACGGCTGGGCGCGCCTGTCGCCGGGCCGGGGGGCGGGGCTGACGATGGCCTTCCACATCAGCTTTCCCGACGCGGCCATCGGCACGCAGGACCGCGCGATGGATCTGGCCAACGGGGCCTTCGTGCGCGAGCTTTGCGACAGCCGCACCTTCTGCCGCCAGGCGGATATCGAGGCGATGCAGGCGGCCGGAAAGGCGTTGGGCGGCAATCCCGGCGAGAACGGCGTGGTCTTCGACGGTGACCGGGTGGTCAGCCCGGGCGGTCTGCGCCATGCGGACGAGCCGGTGCGCCACAAGATGCTGGATGCGCTGGGCGACCTGGCACTGGCGGGTGCGCCGATCCTGGGCCACTACGACGGCCACAAGGCCGGCCACGCCATGACCAACGCGCTGCTGCGCGAGCTTTTCGCCAATCCCGACGCGTTCCGCATGGTCGAATGCGATGCGCGCATGGCCGCGGGCCTGCCCGGGGCGGGTGTCGACGCGGATGAAATCCCAGCCGTGGCGTGACCATTGGGCGACCGCCGCCGCGTGACCTTTCCAAAACGCGGTTAAGACATTTTGCCCCGGAATTTTCTGTGCTAGGACAGGCGCAATGCCGCGGCGCGGGCGCTGCGGACGGGCAACGAGGAACGGCGAGCATGGCAGTCGGCAAGTCGCGGTATGCAGGCATCGGGGCGGTTTTTGTGGTCCTGGCGCTGTCCGGCTGCGGTGAGGGTTTCGGGGAGCGGCCCGGATTCGGCCCGAGCGGCGTGCCGATCGAGAACTTCACCGCGGAACAGATATTCGAGCGTGGCGAATACGAGCTGTCGCGCAGCTCGCCCGATGACGCGGCCTTTTACTTTGCCGAGATCGAGCGGCTTTATCCTTATTCCGAGCTGGCCAAGCGCGCGCTGATCATGCAGGCCTATGCCTACCATCAGGACCGCGATTACGAGAACAGCCGGGGTGCGGCGCAGCGCTATATCGACTTCTACCCGCTCGACGACGACGCGGCCTATGCGCAATACCTGCTGGCGCTCAGCTATTACGACCAGATCGAGGAGGTGGGCCGCGACCAGGGGCTGACCTTCCAGGCGCTGCAGAGCCTGCGCACGGTGATCGAGCGCTATCCCGACAGCGAATACGCCCGCTCGGCGATCCTGAAGTTCGATCTGGCCTTCGACCATCTGGCCGGCAAGGAGATGGAGATCGGGCGCTATTACCTGCGCCGGGATCATTACACGGCGGCGATCAACCGGTTCCGCGTGGTGGTCGAGGATTTCCAGACCACGACCCAAACGCCCGAGGCGCTGCACCGTCTGGTGGAGGCCTATCTGTCGCTAGGCCTGACCGAAGAGGCGCAGACGGCGGGCGCGATCCTGGGCTACAACTACCAATCCACGGATTGGTACGAGGACAGCTACAAGCTTTTGACCGGGCGCGGGCTGGAGCTCGAGGCGGCGGGCGACAACTGGCTGGCGCAGATCTATCGTCAGATGGTCAAGGGGCAGTGGTTGTAAGGAAACGGTGCGCCGTGAAGGCGCACCCTACGGGCACGGGCCATGCTGCGGGCGCTTGAAATACGGGACATGCTGATCATCGACCGGCTGGAACTGGCGTTCCAGCCCGGTCTGAACGTGCTGACCGGGGAAACCGGGGCGGGCAAGTCGATCCTGCTCGATTCGCTGGGTTTCGTGCTGGGCTGGCGCGGGCGCGCCGAGCTGGTGCGCAGCGGCGCCGCGCAGGGCGAGGTGACGGCGGTGTTCGATCTGCCCGAGGGTCACGCGGCCTTTGGTGTGCTGGAAGAGGCGGGGCTGCCCGCCGACGACGGGCTGATCCTGCGCCGGGTGAACACCGCCGACGGGCGCAAGAGCGGCTGGGTCAACGACCGGCGCGCCAGCGGCGAGGTGCTGCGGGCGCTCTCTGCCACGTTGGTCGAGCTGCATGGCCAGCACGACGACCGGGGGCTATTGAACCCGCGCGGGCACCGGGCGATCCTTGATGCCTATGCGGGGAACGCGGGCCTCTTGGACGAGGCGCGGGCGGCGTGGTCGGCGCTTGGCCAGGCGCGCAAGGCGCTGGTGGCCGAAGAGGCGGCGCTGGCCAGGATCCGCGAAGAGGAGGATTTTCTGCGGCACGCCGTGGCCGAGCTGGAAAAGCTCGACCCGCAGCCCGGAGAGGACGCCGAGCTGGACACCCGTCGGCGGCTGATGCAATCGGCCGAGCGCATAAGGGACGACATCGCGCATGCCTCGGCGGCGTTGGGCTATGACGGCGCCGAGGGCGCGATGGCCAATGCGCTGCGCTGGCTGGAGGGCGCGGCGGAGCGCGCTGACGGGCGGCTCGATGCGCCGATGGCCGCGCTGACGCGCGCCATGGCCGAGCTGGACGAGGCCGCGCGCGGGGTGGCTGATTGCCTGGATGCGCTGGAGTTCGACCCGCTGGAGCTGGAAGAGACCGAAGAGCGGCTCTTTGCCCTGCGCGGCCTGGCGCGCAAGCATCAGGTCGGCCCCGAAGAGCTGCCCGAACTGGCGCAGGGCCTGTCGGCGCGGCTGGCGGAGCTGGATGCGGGCGAGGAGCAGATCGCCGATCTGCGCCGCAGGGTCGCGGAGGCCGAGGCGCGCCATGACACCGCCGCCCATGCGCTGGCCGAGGCGCGCCGCGCCGCGGCGGCGCGGCTGGATGCGGCGGTGATGGCCGAGCTGGCCCCGCTGAAGATGGAGCGTGCAGTCTTTGCCACCGAGATCGCCCCCGCCGATCCCGGCCCCGAGGGCCGTGACGCGGTGGCCTTTACCGTGGCCACCAACCCCGGCGCGCCGGCGGGGGCGCTTAACAAGATCGCCTCGGGCGGCGAGCTGAGCCGCTTTCTGCTGGCGCTGAAGGTCTGCCTGGCCGAAGAGCAGAACCGGGGCGTCACCATGATCTTCGACGAGATTGACCGCGGCGTCGGCGGCGCCACCGCCGATGCGGTGGGCCGCAGGCTGGCGGAGCTGGCGACGGGCGGGCAGGTGCTGGTGGTGACGCATTCGCCGCAGGTGGCGGCATTGGGCGCGCATCACTGGCGGGTGGAAAAGCGGGTGGATGCGGGGCTGACCACTTCGACCGTGACACCGCTGGCCGCGCCCGACCGCGAGGCCGAGATCGCCCGGATGCTGGCGGGCGATACGGTGACCGAAGAGGCGCGGGCCGCGGCGCGCGCTCTGCTGGCGGGCTGAGCGCCGCTGACGGTTTCGCAGGCACGGGGCCGGGCGGCACGGGTAAGCCCGCGCTTTCGGGGTTCAAGCCCGGCGCGGCTTGACCTAGGAAGGGACCAGGCAACAACGCGACATCGGGGACCGATCGGCACATGCCAGCCCTGCTGCTGAAGCAATGGCAGAAGACAAGCACCGCCTTCGCGCGCGGCTGGGATCTCTTGCGCCACGAGGGGCCGGGACAGATCCAGTTCTGGTTCATCGCGCTGATGGTGGGTGCGGCGGCAGGTTTCGCCGCTATCGGTTTTCGCGCCGCCATCGACCTGCTGCAATCCACGGTCTACGGGATCGACGACCCGAACCTGCTGCACAGCTTTGCGCTGACGCTGCCGTGGTATCTGCTGATGAGCATTCCGATGCTGGGCGGGATCGCGGTGGGCGTCATCCTCTATTTCTTCACGCCGGACGGGCGGGTGCGGTCTGTGGCCGACGTGATCGAGGGCGCGGCGCTGAACGACGGGCGGGTCGAGAAGAAGGCCGGCATAGCCTCGGCGGTCTGTTCGTGGATCACGCTCTCGACCGGCGGGTCGACCGGGCGGGAGGGGCCGGTGGTGCATATCGCCGCCATGCTGTCGAGCTGGGTCAGCAACTTCTTGCGGGTGGACGGTGTCACCGGTCGCGACCTTTTGGGCTGCGCGGTGGCGGCGGCGGTTTCGGCCAGCTTCAACGCGCCCATCGCCGGGGCGCTGTTCGCGATGGAGGTGATCCTGCGCCATTTCGCGCTGCACGCCTTTGCGCCCATCGTGGTGGCCAGCGCCGCCGGAACGGTGATCAACCGGCTGACATTCGGCGATGTGACCGAGTTCACGCTGCCCGGCACCACCACGGTGGAGTTCTACCTCGAGCTTCCGGCGTTCTTTCTGCTGGGGCTGGTCTGCGGGCTGGTGGCGGTGCTGACGATGCGCGCGATCTTCTGGTCGGACGACCTGGGGACGGCGCTGCAAAAGCGGCTGGGCCTGCCGTCCTGGTTGCGCCCGGCGGTGGCGGGGGCGCTGCTGGGCGGGCTGGCGATCTTCTTTCCGCATATCATCGGGGTCGGCTACGAGACGACGTCGCTGGCGCTGACCGGCGGGCTGATGCTGCACGAGGCGATCGTCTTTGCGGCGCTCAAGGTGGTCGCGGTGGCGATCACCATGGCGGGGCGCATGGGGGGCGGTGTCTTTTCGCCGTCGCTGATGGTGGGGGCGCTGACCGGGCTGGCCTTCGGGCTGATCGCGACGGGGCTCTTTCCGGACCAGTCGGGGACCTTCACGCTTTATGCGCTGGCGGGCATGGGCGCGGTGTCGGCGGCGGTGCTGGGCGCGCCCATTTCGACCACGCTGATCGTGTTCGAGCTGACGGGCGACTGGCAGACCGGGCTGGCGGTGATGGTGTCGGTGTCGATGTCCACCGCGCTGGCGTCGCGGCTGGTGGACCGGTCGTTCTTTCTGACCCAGCTCGAGCGGCGCAACGTGCATCTGGCCGCCGGTCCGCAGGCCTATCTGCTGGCAATGTTCCGGGTGCAGGGGGTGATGCGCAAGCCGGGCGATCCAGGCTTCGCGGACGAGGAGGCCTGCGCGCGGATGATCGAGCAGGGGCTTTTCGTCAAGGCGGGCGCCACGCTGGAGACCGCGCTGCCGCTTTTCGACAAGTCCGGCGTGGCCTTCCTGCCGGTCGTGCAGGGCGGCGAGGACGGTGCCCCGGTGCTGCAGGGGGCGCTGTTTCACGTCGATGCGCTGAAGGCCTACAACCGCGCGCTGGCGGCGACGGTGGAGGAAGAGCACAGCTAGGGCGGAACGGTGACGTTAGCCGCGACCGGCGCCTGCCCGTGGGGTGGCGCTGCTACAAAGCTTCTGCGCGCTTTATCCCCGCCAGATCATCGCACCGAATGAACGGCGCGCCGTCCTCGCCAAAGCGCCAGCCCGCCGGGACGGGCAGGCGCTGGTCGCGGCGGCCTTCGGCCTTGATTCCGCGACTCTGGCGCTTGAAAGACATCAGCAGCGCCATCCCACGGGCGGGCGCGGGTCGCGGCCATGGACGCTGGCCGAGCGTCGCTGTCGCCCCAACCCGTGGAACATCCTGCGGCGCTCTCCGGTTTGGCAGCGCCACCCCACGGGCAGGCGCTGGTCGTGGCCATGGACGCTGGTCGAGCGTCGTAGTTGCCCCATCCCACGGGTCAGCCCGCCGCCTGACCCCGCCGGTCGCCCGTATCGGCCGCCGAATAGCCGTTCTGTTCCAGCTCGGCCTTGATCCGGTGCAGGTTGCCCTTGAGCGCCAGAAGCTCGGTCAGGTCATTCAGAAACCGCCCCGGGTTGGCCTTGGCGGCGTCCATGTTGATCAGCACCACCGGCAGATCGGCCTGGCGCAAAAGCCAGCTCAGCGCGCGTTGATAGGCGGTGGCGTGGCGGTACATCCGGTCAAAGCTCATGGCCTTCTTCGCCTCGCGCCGGCTGATCGAGGACACGGTGCCCAGCGGGTTGCGCACGCAGACCACGAAAACCGGATTGCGCAGGCGCCGGCGCAGCACGGGTGCGTAGAAGATCGCATGGGGCAGTTTGAAACCCCAGCGCGGATACGCGGCGTTGCGGGCCCGAACCAGCCGCCGCAGCCCGCGCAGGGGCCGCCAGCGCGACTGCAGGCGCAGGGTTTCCGGCAGGCAATCCAGAAATTCCCGATCCTCGTAATTCAGTGGCCCCAGCCGCTCGCCCAGAGGATAGTTCAGCGCGTGCAGCGCATAGCTGACCATCGAAGTCATGCCGCGCGCAGCACCGCAGATCACGAGCGTCTCGGCCCCGCGGACCTCGGCAAAGCGGTCCGGGTTGAGCACAAAAAGCGTGCGGTGGGCGTCATAGGCCGCTGTCATGGAGCGCAGCCTGCGGGGTCAGACCTGTTCGACGGTCACGCCGTCCTGCTCTTGGAATGCCAGATAGCCCTTGATCCGCTCGACCTCGGGCTTGGGGTCCTCATAGGACCAGACAGCGTTTTCATAGGTCCGCGATTTCGACATGATCGAGAAATACGACGCATCGCCCTTATGCGGGCAATGGGTGCTGTGGTCGGAGCGGTCCAGAAAGGCCATGGCGATGTCGCCGCGCGGGAAATAGATCACCGGGGGCAGATCGCCTTCGGTCAGCTCCAGCGCCGCGTCGGATTCGCCAAGCACGGCGCCGCCGGCGCGCACGGTCCAGGTGCCCTCGGCGGGGCGGATGGAAATGGTCTTTTGCATCTGTCTCTTCCCTCGTTGGTTCGGCGGCATATCATGCGCGCCGAACTGTAACGTTCCCGAGTCAAATAACGCGACAGGCCTGCAATAGCCAGTCCCGGGCCGGTCCCTCGACCAGCGGCGCGATCTTTGCCACGACCTCGGTGTGATAGGCGTTGAGCCAGTCGCGCTCGGCCCCCGTCAGCAGTTCGGCCACGATCAGGCGGCGGTCGATGGGCACGAAGGTCAGCGTTTCGAACCGCAGCATCCGCGCCACGGTCTGGCCGGGCAGGGCGGGGGCCTCTTCCACGGCGATCAGATTCTCGATGCGGATGCCGTATGCGCCTTCGCGGTAGAAGCCGGGCTCGTTCGACAGGATCATCCCCGGTTCCAGCGGCACGAGGCCCGTGCGCGCGATCCGCTGCGGGCCTTCGTGCACCGACAGATACGCGCCGACCCCGTGGCCGGTGCCGTGGCCATAGTCGAGCCCCGCCTCCCAAAGCGCCACGCGCGCCAGCGGGTCGATGTCGCGCCCCGCTAGACCCGGCGGAAAGCGCAGCCTGGAAAGCGCGATCATGCCCTTGAGAACGCGGGTGAAATTGGCGCGCTCTTCGTCACCGGGCGCGCCGATGGCGACGGTGCGGGTGATGTCGGTCGTGCCGTCGACATATTGCCCGCCGGAATCCACCAGCAGCAGCTCGCCGTCCTTGACGGGGCGGTTGGTGGCCTCGGTCACGCGGTAATGCACGATGGCGCCGTTCGGCCCCGCCCCGCTGATCGTGTCAAAGCTGATGTCGCGCAGGGCGTTCGACTTGCGCCGCTCGGCCTCAAGCCGCTTGACCACGTCGATCTCGGTCAGGGTGTCCGCGGGCTGCGCGTCGAGCCAGGCCAGGAAGCGCACCATCGCCGCCGCGTCGCGCAGATGCGCGGCGCGGGTGCCGCCCAGCTCGGCGGCGTTCTTGCGCGCCTTGGGCAAAAGGCAGGGGTCGGGGGCCTCGACCACCTCGGCCTGCGTCAGCGCATCGGCCACCGCCGCGGGGCAGGTGGCGGGATCGATCTGCACCGTGCCGCTCAGCGCGGCCAGCGCCCCGGCGAATTCGCCGGGCGCGGCCAGCGTGACGTTCGGGCCCAGGTGATCGCCGATCTCGCGCAGCTTTTCGGCCGCCATGAAGAGCGTGACCGTGCCGCCCCCGTGCAGCAGCGCAAAGCCCTGCGGCACCGGGTTGCGCGGGATGTCCGAGCCGCGGATGTTCAGCAGCCAGGCGATGGAATCGGGTAGGGTGATCACCGCCGCATCGGCCTGCAGCGCGGCTGCCAGCCGCGCGATCTTGTCGCCATGCGGCTCGCCTGCCAGCTCCAGCGGATGCACCGCCACGGGGCCCAGCGGCGGCGGCGGGCGGTCCTCCCATATCCGGTCGACGAGGTTGGCAACCGGGACAAGCTCGACTCCTTTCAGTGCGCCGCGCAGGCTGCGGAGCTGTTCGACCGGGTGCAGCCAGGGGTCGAAGCCGACGCGCCCGCCGTCCGGCAGGGCATCGTTGATCCACTCGGCCAGCCCGACCTCGGGCCAGTCCACCGGCGTGAAGACATCGGCCAACTGCGCGCGCACCTGCACCCGGTAGCGCCCGTCGACGAAGACGCCCGCCCGGTCGCGCAAAGCCACGCAATAGCCCGCCGATCCGGTGAAGCCGGTCAGCCAGGCCAGCCGGTCGTCGCAGGGGGCGACGTATTCGCCCTGATGCGCATCGGCACGCGGCACGACGAAGCCGTCCAGCCCCTCGGCCACAAGCGCGCCGCGCAGTGCGGCCAGCCGCGGCGGTCCCTGTTCGGGCCGCGCCGTTTCCTCGAATGTCTGGAACATGCTTGCCTCCTTTTCGGCGGAGAGTAGCGATCCTGTCGGCGGGCGCCAGAGGCTTCAGCCCCCGAGCCTCGGGTTCCGTCAATCCGGGTCGCGCCCATGTTCGGCCAGGAAACCCTTGGTGGTGTCCAGATAAGGCGCCAGCAGCCCCGATCCCTCAAGCGGCAGATGGTTCGCGGAATCCAGAACGTGCAGCTCGGCCCTGGGAATGCCGCTGGCGAGCCGCTGTGCGCCAGAGAGCGGATGCACGCTGTCGCGGCGGCCATGGATCAGCAGGACGGGGCATTGTACCGACCCAAGGTAGTCGACCACCGAGGCGTTGTTCTGCAGGTCGCGCTGGTGCAGCATGTTGTCCCGCTTGGCCGCGGCGCGCATCATCTCGGCCACCTCGTTGGCGGCCTCATACGGGCCGTCGGGGCAATAGGCGGTCAGGTAGGTGCGGGTGAAGGGGCTGCCGGGCCGGTCCCAGCCGGCAGAGATCAGGGCGCGGATATAATCGGTGTCGCTGTCGTCGCCGCGCCGGGCGTGGCCTTCGGCATAGCCGCCCGAGATCACTATGCAGCGCACCCGGTCGGGATGGGTGGCGGCCAGAATGATCGCCGGCAGGGCGCCGCCGGATTCCGCGAAGATCGAGAAACTGCCGAAGCCCGCCGCATCGGCGGCGGCCAGCGCGTCCTCGGCCTTGCCGGGATAGGTGACCCCGGTCATGTCCGGGTCCGACAGGCCGGATCCGATCTCGTCGTAACAGGCTACCTCGTGATCCTGCGCCAGGCTTTCGAGTATCGTGCGGCGCGTGCCGACGTGCCATTCGCGTTCGATGGAGCGGGCGAAGAACGACACGTTGAGCACCGGCGGGCCGGTCCCGAAGAGGGTATAGGCCAGCATCTGACCGCGCGGATTGCTCGTATAGCGCACCCGGGGCGGGGTGACGGGCTTGGGCTGGCTTGTCCCGTTTGGCGCCGCGTCGGTGGGATAGGCGATCTCGGCCACCATCTGCAACCCGCGCCGGGCCACGGTGCGGATCACTTTTTGCGCCTTGCCGTCATCCCCCACGGCCTTGCGGGCGGCGGCGATGCGGGCCGAGATGGCCGACTCGCTGACGATGCGCCCGCCCCAGACGGCGGCGACGATCTCGTCGCGGGTCACCACGCGGCCCGGGTTCTCGACCAGCAGGCGGATCAGGTCGAAGACCTGAGGCTCGACCGCCACCGGCTGGCCTGACCGGGTGAGGGTCAGAGCGTCAATGTCCAGCAGGCAATCGGTAAAGCGGTAATGCATGGCATGAGTTAAGCCGCGTCCACGCGTTTCCGCAAGCTTCGGGTCGTTTCACAGGGGTTTCCAAGGATAATCACAGGGAAAGCCTCAAGCGGCGATATCCGCGGTCCGGCAGGATGAGGTCACCAGCTTAGGAGAGAGCCCATGATCAGCCCCATCGACACCCGCATCCTGACCGCCCGTCCAGATCACCTGCAACCCTGCGGCACCCATGAGCGCAATGCCGACAAGGCGCTGGTCACCCGTCGCCGCACCTGGATCGCCCGGCGCATTGACGCGGTCCTGCGGCTTTTCGCCCGACAGGTCAGCTCGCGCGTTTGAGGCCCATGAACCGCGCCCGCGCCCGCGGGTCGCTGTCGAAGAGCGCAGCCAGCTGTTCGGTCATCGCGCCCGCCAGCTGCTCGACATCGGTGATCGTCACCGCGCGCTCGTAATAGCGCGTCACGTCGTGGCCGATGCCGATCGCCAAAAGCTCGACCTGCTTGCGCCGCTCGACCATGGCGATGACGTCGCGCAGGTGCTTTTCCAGGTAGTTGGCCGAGTTCACCGACAGAGTGCTGTCGTCCACTGGCGCGCCGTCGGAAATCACCATCAGGATCTTGCGCGCCTCGGCGCGGTGAACCATCCGGCGATGCGCCCATTCCAGCGCCTCGCCATCGATGTTTTCCTTGAGCAGCCCCTCTTTCATCATCAGACCGAGGTTGTCGCGGGTGCGCCGCCAGGGCGCATCGGCCCCTTTGTAGATGATGTGGCGCAGGTCGTTGAGCCGCCCGGGCTGCTGTTCGCGCCCCTCGTTCAGCCACTTTTCGCGCGCCATGCCGCCTTTCCACGCCTTGGTGGTAAAGCCGAGGATCTCGACCTTGACGCTGCAGCGTTCCAGCGTGCGCGCCAGCACGTCGGCGCAGATCGCGGCGATGCTGATCGGCCGCCCGCGCATCGAGCCGGAATTGTCCAGCAAGAGCGTCACCACCGTGTCGCGGAACTCGGTGTCCTTCTCGACCTTGAACGACAGCGGCGTCGTCGGGTTCGCCACCACCCGCGCCAGACGGCCGGCATCTAGGATGCCTTCCTCGCGGTCGAACTCCCACGACCGGTTCTGCTGCGCCTGCAGGCGGCGCTGCAGCTTGTTGGCCAGCCGGCTGACAGCCCCCTTCAAGGGCTCCAGCTGCTGGTCGAGATAGGCGCGCAGGCGTTCCAGCTCGACCGGTTCGGCCAGCTCTTCGGCGGCGATTTCCTCGTCGTTCGTGGAATCGTAGACCGTGTAATTGGGGTCGGCGTCGGATACCGGCTGCGGGGCAGGGGGTTCGAGCGGGGCCTCGCCCTCGGGCATCTCGGCCTCTTCGCCCAGCTCCTGATCGGCCATCTCGTCCATCGAGACCTGGGCCTGCGACGGATCCATCGTCTCTTCCTGGCTCGATTCAGCGCTGGCCTCGCTCTGGTCTTCGTCCTGATCGTCCTGGCCGGTGCTGTCGGGCTCTTCCTGATCCTCGGCGCCGTCCTCGGCCTGGTCCTCGGAATCCTCGTCGATCTCGTCCGGGTCGTCGCCCAGCTGGTCGCCGTACCCCAGATCGGTGATCATCTTGCGCGCGAATTTGGCAAAGGCCGCCTGGTCGCGCAGCGTGTCCTCAAGCCCCGCCAGAGTGCCGCCGGCCTGTTCCTCGATGAAGCCGCGCCAGAGCTCCATCACGTTGGCCGCGCCGTCCGGCAGGTCGCGCCCGGTGGCCAGATGCCGGATCAGATAGCCCGCCGCATTGGCCAGCGGCGCCTCCGAGGCGTCCTTGATCTGGTCAAAGCCGCGGCGCTGCGCCTCGTGCCCGATCTTGGCGTCGATATTGCCGGCGGTGCCGGGCATGTCGCGCGCGCCCATCGCCTCGCAGCGGGCAGTCTCCATCGCCTCGTAAAGCTCGCGCGCCATGTCGCCCGGCGGGGCATAGCGGGCATGGGTGTTCGCATCGTGATAGCGCCGGTAAAGCGCCAGCGCATCCGCCGTGCCGCGCGCCAGCATCACCTCGTCGCGGGTCATCCGGCGACTGATCTGCGGCAGACGCATCGCGTCGCCCGACACGCCCGACGGGTCGACGGTATAGCTGACCGTCAGCTCGGGATCGTCGGCCATGACCTTGGTGGCCTCGGCGAGGGCTTTCTTGAACGGATCGGCGGGGTTGTCGGCAGGCTTGGACATGGTGTCAGATGTCGTCTTTCAGCGCCGAAATGGCAAGAGGGAATGCACCTTCGGGGGCCGCTTAGCCCAGCAGGGCCGCGTCGCATTGCGCCAGGCGGCGGCGGGCCTCGGCCTCGGCGCGGGCGGCCGTCCGGGCGTCGACGTGATACTCGCCCTGGATCAACAGCCGCTCCTGCGCCTCCTGGCTGCGGCGGCGCTGCTGCCAGAGCAGGTCCGCCTCGGGCCCCTGCGGCGGGGCGACGGCGGCATAAAGATCGTCATATTGCATGCGGCGCACCTCTGCCTCGCGGGTGGGCACGCCGGTGTTGAACCGCTGATAGTGAAAGACCGCCGCGGAGCGCCCCGCGCAAGAGGCGAAAAAGAGCGCCTGGTCCATCGCGCCCGAGGCCCCGCCCGGCGCCGGACCAAGACAGGCCAAACATAGTGCATATGCGATCATCATCCGCATACCGTTGTATACGACCTTGGCGGCGGTCTGCTGGATGAGACAGATTGCCGCTGTGTCGCAAAACAAAAGCGGGCGCGCAGCGCCCGCCCGGGTCGGATCGGCGCAGCCGATCCGATGGTAAGTCGCGCCGGAGGCGCGCGGCTCCCGCCGGGCGCAGCCCGGTGGGAGCTTACATAGAGCCGCCGAAGGCGCGCGGGTCGGACCGGGCGCAGCCCGGTTCGAAATCAGGCCATCGAGAGCGACGCCGCGCTTTCAGGCAGTTCCTCGTCAAAGCAGCGCTGGTAGAATTCGGCCACTGTCTGGCGCTCCAGCTCGTCGCATTTGTTAAGGAACGACACCCGGAAGGCATAGCCCACGTCGCGGAAGATCTCGGCGTTCTGGGCCCAGGCGATCACGGTGCGCGGGCTCATCACCGTCGACAGCTCGCCGTTCATGAAGGCGCGGCGGCTGAAATCGGCCACGGTGACCATCTGGCGGATGGTCTTGCGGCCTTTCTCGGTGTTGTAATGCGGCGCCTTGGACAGCACGATCGAGGTCTCGGCGTCGATGGACAGATAGTTCAGCGTGGCCACCAGCGACCAGCGGTCCATCTGGCCCTGATTGATCTGCTGGGTGCCGTGGTAAAGCCCGGTCGTATCGCCCAGACCCACCGTGTTGGCGGTGGCGAAGATGCGGAAATACTTGTGCGGGGTGATGACCTGGTTCTGGTCGAGCAGCGTCAGCTTGCCGTCGGTCTCCAGCACCCGCTGGATCACGAACATCACGTCGGCGCGGCCGGCGTCGTATTCGTCGAAGACGATGGCGCAGGGGTTGCGCAGCGCCCAGGGCAGGATGCCCTCCTGGAATTGCGTGATCTGCTTGCCATCGACCAGCTTGATCGCGTCCTTGCCGATCAGGTCGATCCGGCTGATGTGGCTGTCGAGGTTCACCCGCACCGCCGGCCAGTTCAGCCGGGCGGCGACCTGCTCGATATGGGTCGACTTGCCGGTGCCGTGATAGCCCTGGATCATCACCCGGCGATTGTTGCGGAACCCCGCGAGGATGGCCAGCGTGGTGTCGGGGTCGAACTTGTAGGTGCTGTCCATGTCGGGCACCCGGTCGCTGCCGTCGGCAAAGCCGTGCACCACCATGTCGGTGTCGATGCCAAAGACTTCGCGAACCGAGATTTCTTCGGTGGGTTTTGCATTGATGTCCATCGTGCCATCCGCCATGGGAAATCCTTTCCGTCTCGCGCGTCTTGTATTGACGCGTAGGTGCCTCAAATCGCGCCGGGGGGCAAGAGCGGCGGGGCGGGAATCTCGGGTCATGGCGGCGGCACGCGGCGCTTGCCGGGCAAGGGAGGGCGTTGCCCGCTTGCAAAAGCCGCCGCGCTGGGGTGTTGTGGCCTGGGTGCCGGGCGGGGCCCGCCAAGAGGCCGGATCGGGCAGCATGACAGCGCAGACGGACATCGAAGACCTGATCGCCCGCGTCGCCATGGGCGACCGCGGCGCCTTCCGGTCGCTTTACGATCGCACGTCGGCGAAACTTTTCGGCGTCTGCCTGCGTGTCTTGTCCGACCCCGCCGAGGCCGAGGAGGCGCTGCAAGAGAGTTTCGTGCGCATCTGGGACAAGGCGGGGCAGTATCGCGTCAACGGATTTTCGCCCATGACATGGCTGATCACATTGGCCCGCAACGTGGCCATCGACCGCCGCCGCCGCCTGTCGGGCGCGGCCCGTCCCGCGCCGATCGAGGCAGCGGATCTGGTGGCCGATACGGCCCCCGGACCGGAACGTCAGGCCATGGCGCGGGCCGAGGCGGCGCAGCTGGCCGAATGCCTGCGCGAATTGCCGCCCGACCGCGCGGCGATGGTGCGCCGCGCCTATCTGGACGGTGACACCTATGCCATGCTGGCCGAGGCGACCGGGGTCAAGCTGAACACCGTGCGCACTTGGCTCCGCCGGTCGCTGATGCAACTCAGGGAGTGTCTGAGCCGATGACGGGTCCCGAGGATACGGCCGATCTGCCCGGCGGGGCCGAGGCGATGGCGGCGGAATACGTGCTGGGCCTGCTGTCCGAGGACGAGGCGCGCCGGTTTGAGGCGCAGATGGCCCAGGACCCGGATCTGCGCCAGGACGTCGCGGCCTGGAGCACCTATTTCACCACCCTCACCGACGACATCGCCCCGGTCGATCCCGCGCCGCAGGTGTTCCGCCGCATCGAGGGCGCGCTCTTCGGACAAAAACGCCCGCCGCTCTGGCGCCAGCTTATGCCCTATCTCGGCGGCGCCGTGGCCGCCGGGCTTCTGGCCTGGGCGGTGTTGCAGACCGATATGCTGCAGCCCGAAGCGCCGCATCTCTACGCCGATCTGGTGGCCGAAGACCAGGGCTATACGCTGCTGGCGCATTGGGCGCCCGACAGCCAGACCTTCATGCTGCGACGCGACGCGGGCGTCTTTCCCCAGGACAGCGCGCTGGAGATCTGGCTGATCCCGGGACCTTCGGCCGCGCCGATCTCGGTCGGGCTGATGCAGCCCGACACGCTGACGCAGATCCCCGTGCCCGACGAACTGGTGGCGCGCATGAGCCCCGGCGCCACTGTCGCCATCTCGCGCGAACCGCCCGGCGGGTCGCCCACCGGCGCGCCCACGGGGCCGGTTCTGGCGGTGGGGTCGCTCGGGGTGCGCGGCTGAGCGCCGCCACTCACGCCCTCGTGACCGGTTTGTGATCCAGTCGGCGAAACTCTGTCCTTCCGCCTCCCGTGTCTGTGCCTGACCGCCGCGACAATCGCGCCGGAGCATCGAGGAGAGACACGATATGAAAACGATCCCCACTTTGAACGCCGCCGCCGCCCTTTGCCTGGTCGCGGGCCTGGCCCAGGCCGAAAGCCATGCGCAAACCGGCAACCCCATGGTCGGCGGCGCGGCAATGTTCGCCGACAAGACCATCGTGGAAAACGCGGTCAACTCCGCCGATCACACCACGCTGGTGGCCGCCGTCAAGGCCGCCGATCTGGTCGAAACGCTCAGCTCTGAGGGCCCCTTCACGGTCTTCGCCCCGACCAACAGCGCCTTTTCCTCGCTGGCCGCGGGCACGGTCGAGACCCTGCTTGAGCCTGAAAACAAGGCGGCGCTGCAGAAGGTGCTGACCTGCCATGTGGTGTCGGCCAGCGCCATGTCCGACGCCATTGCCGGCATGATCGCCGACGACGGCGGGATGCACCCGGTGCCCACGGTCGGCGGCTGCACGCTGCAGGCCCGGATGGAGGGCTCGAATATCGTGCTGACCGACGAACGCGGCCGCTCGTCGACGGTGGTCGTCGCCGACGTCATGCAATCCAACGGAGTCATTCACGTGGTCGACCGCGTCCTGCTGCCGTCCATGTGACCCCATGCGGCTCTGTGGGGGGCGTTATCCCCTAATGCTTTCCTCACGCAGAGTTGCGCGCCCCTGGCTTGTGTTCACCAGGCCGGGGGCGCATCTTTTCCACACAGCCACCGGAGGACCGGAATGAAAAGACGCAGCTTTCTGGCAGGCCTCTGCGCCGCCACGGGCCTGACCGACCGCGCCGCCGCCGCGCCCTACGAGGTCACCCGCTCGGATGCCGAGTGGAAGGCGATGCTGAGCGATCTGGAATACCGGGTCATGCGCAAGGAGGGCACCGAACGCGCCTTCACCTCGCCGCTCAACGACGAAAAACGCGCGGGCCTCTTTCATTGCCGCGGCTGCGACCTGGCGCTTTACGCGTCGCAGACCAAGTTCGACAGCGGAACCGGCTGGCCCAGCTTCTACGACGCCCTTCCCGGCGCCGTCGCCACCAGCCGCGACTTCAAGCTTCTGATCCCACGCACCGAGGTGCATTGCTCCCGCTGCGGATCGCACCTTGGTCACATCTTCAACGACGGCCCAAAGCCCACCGGCAAGCGTCACTGCATAAACGGCGTGTCACTGGTCTTCCGACCGGCCTGACCCCCCGCCCTCCCAATTCCATTGCAGCGCCGCGCAACAGCCAATCGCTGAAATCCCCCCCCTTCTTCTTGGCAGAAATACTCCGGGGGGTCTGGGGGGCTGGCCCCCCAGCCGGGGGGGGGGCGCCCCAACGCTATTGGGTAGAACAATGTTGGCCCGCCCACACGGGCGCCCGGCGCCCCCCCGGGTGCCCCCCCCCCCCCCCCCCCCCCCCCCCCCCCCCCCCCCCCCCCCCCCCCCCCCCCCCCCCCCCCCCCCCCGGTCGCCAAA
Source organism: Aestuariicoccus sp. MJ-SS9 (assembly GCF_032586235.1). NCBI lineage: Bacteria > Pseudomonadati > Pseudomonadota > Alphaproteobacteria > Rhodobacterales > Paracoccaceae > Aestuariicoccus > Aestuariicoccus sp. MJ-SS9. Next base: position 136,767 of record NZ_JAWHTD010000007.1, on the reverse strand, counting down.
CGCACCAGCGTTTGGCGAAACCAGATTGTCCCGCCCCTCAGGCTTCCGACGGCGCGACCGTGGTCACAGACACCGCCCCGATGCCCTCGATGACCACCTCGATCTCCTGGCCCGCGCGGATCGGGCGGGCGCCCAGCGAGGTGCCGCAGGCGATCACGTCGCCGGGGCTGAACGTCACGTCATGGCTCAGCTTCGACACGATCTCGGCGGGCGACAGGATCATGTCCGACGCCGCGTAGGATTGCCGCTCGCGCCCGCCGACCAGCACCTTCACCGTCAGCGCGCGCCAGTCCACATCGGTCTCGATCACCGGGCCCAGCACGCCGAAACCCTCGAACCCCTTGGACCGCGTCCACTGCGGAAACGCCGGGTCGGCGTTCAGCACGTCGAGCGAGGTGATGTCGTTCACGCAGGTATAGCCCAGGATCGCGGCCTCCGCTTCGGCCTCCGACCCCTGCCGGATCGTCTGCCCTATCACGATACCCAGCTCGCCCTCAAAGATGCAGCGCCCGGCGGCGGCGGGCAGTTCCACCTCCGACCCGTGCCCGGTGACCGAGCTGTCGGGCTTTAGAAACCACAAGGGGTGGTCGGGGATGGTGTTGCCGTTCTTTTCGGCGGCCGCGTGGAAATTGTTCCAGAGCCCGATGAACTTGCCCGGTTGGCAGGGCGCCAGCAGCCGCGCGTCCGCAAGCGGCAGCGGATCGCCCGCCGCCTCGTCAGAGCCGAGCCCCGCGCGCGGATGCAACATGCCGTCCGCGATCACCCCGGTCACGATGCCGGCCTCCGTTTCGATCCGTCCCCACTTCATGTCGCGCCTCCCCGCTGAATTCGATGCGGCGCAATCCATAGCCGATGTGCCGCGCCGGCTCCAGTTGCCAATCGCCCGGGCGCGCCGTCAAAGCAGCCGCCAGGCCTCGCGCCCAAGCGGCAGCAGGAAGGCGGCGAAAAGCATTCCCAGCCCGATCCATGTCCAGGTGCGGTTGGTGCCATAGCTGCCCAGAAGCTCTGTCAGATAGGTGCCCCGGGCCGCCGCAAAGCCCGTTTCGTCGATCAGCCCGTCTTTGTGATTCTTCAGCGCGGCCTCATAGCCGCGCCGGTCGGGCAGGCCTTTCCAGATCGGATAGGCCAGCGCGAGCGAACCCAGCACCCCGGCCCCCGACGAAATCAGCGCGACCCAATCCGTCGCGGTCCCGGTCATCCGGCCTGCGCCTTGCGCCGCGCGATCAGCGTCTCGCTTTCGCCGCCTTCGCCCAGGACCAGATACCGTTCGACGGCTTCGTCCTCTCCGGCGGGATTGGTCAGTCCCAGCCTTTCGACCACCTGGTCGATGATCAGGTATTTCGTTTCCTTCACCTGGCGCAGATCGCCAATCCATTCGGTCGAAAACCCCAGCGGGTTTTCCTGCGCCCGGCGCACCAGAAGATACGCGCTCCCCAGCAGCGCCGCGCCGAAGGTTGCCGTCGCAAGGTTCTGAGACACCATCGCGAAGATCTGCGCGCGCACGTTGGCCGGTGCGTCGAAGACCGCGGGGTCGAGCGCCACCTTCGGCGGCTCTTGCTCGAGCGCCCGCAACCCGTCGTGATCCAGCGCGTCCGCCAGCTGCGACATGGTGCGAAAGCGCGGGCCGTCGCGCATGCTGCCGCCCTCGATCTCGGAGATCTGCGGCTGTTTCAGCCCGGCCTCGCGCGCCAGTCGGGCTTGGGTCCATCCCAGCGCCTTGCGCCGCGCGCGGACCGCGTCGCCGTAGCGCAGCAGCTGACGGCGAAAGACCATGTCGTCATGGTCGAGCGCGGAATCGGTCTCGTAGCGCTCGAACACATCGGCGAGCGATCCCTTGACGGCATCCGAGGCCGGGGGGACGAATTCGGGCATGTCAGCCATGAGCGAGCAAAACCTCCAGCCGGGGTTTGACGGTGCCGCGCCACCAATCCGACAACCCCTGGTCGGGTGCGTGCCGGGTGACCGCCATGAAAAACAGCTCGGTTTCCTCGGTGGTGGGGCGCAAGTACATCGCCAGCGCGGCCCCGTTTTCGCAGCGTACGCGGCAGATGTGCCGTCGGCCGCCGTGGCCTATCGCGCCCAGATGCGTCTCGTCCTCGAACTGGCGCAGGGTCTTGGCGCCGGGCAGGGGCGCGTAGATCGCATTCACCGATTGCAGAAGGCCCATGATGGCGTTCATCGCGTGCACGTCCCGGCGCGCGCCGCGGTCTGAATAAGGGTCGATGTCGTCACTGATCACATTCCGCCCTGTCGCCGGATCCCTGAACGGGTAAACTCTTACCACCAAAATATACTTTTAACCGGATAAATTCAACCTTCGCCCTCGGGACGGTCAGGACCGGTACGATTGCATTTGTGCAAAATCGAACCGGTCTCGATCAACCCTTACTTGAAATTCCGGCTTTCCTTGATCTGGTCCCAGGCCCAGACGACCTCTTGCAGCTGTTCTTCCTGGCTGCGGTCGCCGCCGTTCATGTCGGGGTGCAGCACCTTGATCAGCGCCTTGTAGGCCTTGCGGACCTCGGCCTTGGTCCAGTGGTCCTTGGCCTCGAGGATCTCGATCGCGCGGCGTTCGGTGGGGGGCAGGCGGCGCGTGCCGCCGGCGGATTTGCCGGGATTGCGCGTGGCCTTGTCGCCCAGCACCTGATGCGGATCCTCGATGCCCAGCCGCGCCCAGGCGCGCGCCTCGGGGTCGCGCCAGTCTTTGGTCTTGCGCTCCCACACTTTGTCGGCGCTTTCCTGGGCGTTCATCTCGGCCTCGGTCTTGCCGTCGAAGAAGTTCCACTTGAGATTGTACTCGCGCACATGGTCCTTGCAGAACCAAAAGAAGTCGTCCAGCACGTCCGGCGCCTTGGGCGCGCGGAACTTGCCCGGCTCTTCGCAGCCGTCGTGATCGCAGATGCGGGTCGAGGTTTCGGATTCGCCCGACATGCCCCGCCGCCCGCGTGGATTCTTCTTCTTCGACGACCTGACAGACATGTCAAAACCGAAGGGATCTGATTTGCTCATGGGAACACCTTTTCGACTCGGACGCCGGAGTTTAGACTAACATGCGGCAGTTTACAGGGGTGGACGGGGAAAAATGTCGAGAACGCAGGAAATTGAGGACCGGCTGCGCGCCGCCTTCGCGCCAATCGAGCTTATGGTGCGCGACGACAGCGAGCGGCACCGGGGGCACGCGGGCTATCAGGAGGGTGGCGAAAGCCACTTTTATGTGGTGATCCGCTCGGCGGTTTTCGAGGGGCAGAGCCGGATCGCGCGTCATCGTGCGGTGCATGACGCGCTGGGGACCGATCTGATGGGCCGGATTCACGCCTTGTCGATGAAGCTTTCCACCTGATCCGTCGTCTGGCGGAGGGTGCGGTCACTCCGGCCGGTGCAGGCTTTCCGCGCGCAGGCGCAGGGCGATGCCGGGGCCGCCGTCAGTGCCGCGCTCTTCGTCCGCGTCTTCGCCGTTCTGAGGCGGTTGGGCGTCGGGGGCGGTCAGCATCCGGGGCTGAAAGGCCGACAGGTCGTCGGCGCGGGCGCGGCGAAAGACCAGCAGGCTGCGCGGCGTCGTGACGAATTTCGTCAGCCCGGCGCGCTCCTCGCTGGGCAGGGTTTCGGCGCGCTGAAACTCCCATCCTTCGGCGGCCATGTCGTTGAGCAGTTGTTCGACGGCAAAGGCAAAACGGCCTTCGGCGCCCTTGACGCCCTTGGCCTTGCGGCCTTTGGCGGGGGCGGGAACGACCTTGTATTCGTAATGCGGCATGAGGGGCCTGTTTTTCGCTTCAATGTCAGAACCGTAGCAATCGGAGTGCCGCGCGTCAGCCCCACAAAAATCGAGGGGCCTGCTTGCGCAACCCCCTCGATGGTCTTGCTAAAAACCAAACGGAAGCGACCCCCCCCGTTCCAATCACGTGTCTGACGCCCCGAACATCCTGGGACTGCGGCAAATATCGCGCCGTTATGAAGAGGTTAACGCTACGGAAGCTTATCCGTCGAGTATCGGATTCCATACTTCCCGATATGCGTGAGCGGATGGCCGGATTTCGCGTTGGCAAAACCATGAGGCGACAAGGAGTTGGCAGATATATGCCTAATGAGAAGGCTGCGCCCAAAGATTCAGCGGTGGGGCTGAAACGGACCGAATCGTGGCGAATCGGTCCGAATCAGCGGGGCTCAGAGCCCCAGCTTGGCGCTCACGATCTCGTTCACGGCCTTGGGGTTGGCCTTGCCGCCGGTGGATTTCATGACCTGACCGACGAACCAGCCCGCCAGCTTGGGGTTGGCCTTGGCCTTTTCGACCTGCGCGGGGTTGGCGGCGATCACCTCGTCCACCGCGGCCTCGATCGCGCCGGTGTCGGTGACCTGTTTCAGCCCCTTCTCCTCGACGATAACCGCCGGGTCGCCGCCATCGGTATAGACGATCTCGAACACGTCCTTGGCGATCTTGCCCGAGATGTCGCCCTTCTTGATCAGCGTGATGATCCCGGCCAGCTGCGCGGGTGACACGGGGCTGTCATTGATGTCGTGATCCTCTTTCTTCAGGCGGCCGAAAAGCTCGTTGATGACCCAGTTCGCGGCCAGCTTGCCGTCTGAGCAATGGCTCACAACCTCTTCGAAATACTGCGCATTCGCCGTTTCTGCCGTCAGCACGCTGGCGTCGTATTCCGACAGGCTGAAATCCTTGACGAAGCGCGCCTTCTTCTCGTCGGGCAGTTCGGGCAGCGAGGCGGCGATCTCGTCGACCCAGGCCTGTTCTATTTCCAGAGGCAGCAGGTCGGGGTCGGGGAAGTAGCGGTAATCATGCGCCTCTTCCTTGGACCGCATCGAGCGCGTCTCGCCCTTGTCGGGGTCGTAAAGCCGGGTTTCCTGGTCGACCTTGCCGCCGGATTCCAGAATGGCGATCTGGCGTTTCGCCTCATAATCAATGGCTTGCTGGATGAACCTCATCGAGTTCATGTTCTTGATCTCGCAACGCGTGCCCAGATGCGAGAAATCCTGCGTTTCCTGATAGCGCTCGTAATCGCCGGGGCGGCAGACCGATACGTTCACGTCGGCGCGCAGGTTGCCGTTCTGCATGTTGCCGTCGCAGGTCCCCAGATAGCGCAGGATCTGGCGCAGCTTGACCACGTAGGCGGCGGCCTCTTCGGGGCCGCGGATGTCGGGGCGGCTGACGATCTCCATCAGCGCGACGCCGGTGCGGTTGAGATCGACGAAGGACATCGCCGGATCCATGTCATGGATCGACTTGCCCGCGTCCTGTTCGATGTGGATCCGCTCGATCCGCACGCGGCGGGCGATGCCCGGCTCTATGTCCACGATCACCTCGCCCTCGCCGACGATGGGGTGGTAAAGCTGGCTGATCTGATAGCCCTGCGGCAAGTCGGGGTAAAAGTAGTTCTTGCGGTCGAAGGCCGACACCAGGTTGATCTGCGCCTTCAGCCCAAGCCCGGTGCGCACCGCCTGCTCGACGCAGAATTCGTTGATGACGGGCAGCATGCCGGGCATGGCCGCATCGACGAAGGAGACGTTGGCGTTGGGTTCCGCGCCGAATTGCGTCGAGGCGCCGGAAAAGAGCTTGGCCTTAGACGCGACCTGCGCGTGCACCTCCATCCCGATGACCAGTTCCCAATCGTGCTTGGCCCCGGCGATCACCTTGGGTTTGGGGGCCTCGTAGCTCAGATCCAGCATCGGTCGCGTCCCTTGAATGGCGTGGTTGGGCAGGGTCTACCCAAGCCGCCGTTCCGGGGCAAGAGGGCCTAGCCGTCAGACAGGACGCGCAGACCTTCGGGGTGAAATTCGATCCGCTGGCCCGCCGCGATTTCGAGCGCGAAGTGATCGGCCAGCGTCGACAGCGCACGGGATTTGCCGCGGGCGATCTGCCCGGCCAGATCCTGGGGCCCCGCGTCGGCGGTGCCGGGCGTCGGCGCGGCGTCCCAGACCAGGGGGTGCACTTCACGCAGGTGATCGCGGGCGATCCAGTCGAAACAGGCGGCGATGCGGATGCGGGCGGGGCGGCGGTCGCCCTTGCTCGACATGCTGAGCCCGGTGAAGGCCGCAAGGACGTTGATCGTGTGCTGGTCGCCGCAGCGCTCGACGATGTCGTGCAGCCCGGCCACGAACAATTCCGCGTCGATCCGGCGCAGCGCGCCCGGATCGAGCGCCAGCGCATCGAGATAGACCCAGGCATAGCCGCCCTGGCCCCAGACGTCGCCGGTGCGGGCGGCGCTGCGGCGCGCCTCGGTGTCGAGCATCTCGTAATTGCCGAACCGCCGCGGCAGCAGATCGCGGCCCAGCGCGCGCAACGGGCCGGGCGTGTTGGGGGCGAGGTCGATCAGATCCTCGTAATCGTCGGCGACGCGGTCGCGGGGGCGCAGATCGGCCGCCAGCAGACGGCAGCGCAGGCTGGCCAGCAGAGGGGAATCGAGTTCGAGCGGGTCGAAGGGCGCGATCAGCCGGGCGGCGTCGGCGAGATGACCGGAATAGGCGCGGTGCTGGTCCTCGATCACCGGCGGCAGACCGTCGGCGCCGCACCAGAGCCGCGCCACGTCGATATGGGCCAGCGCCAGGACCAGCGCCAGCGCGACATCGGACGCGTCGTCCTCGATCGCCGCCTCCAGCGAGGACACGGGATAGCGCGCGCCCAGCGGGTCGCTCCTCGACACGGCCTCGCGGGCGGCCTCCATCGCATCGGCGCGCGCCCCCGCGGCCAGCAATTCGGCGACCAATGCGCCGTCGCCCACCGCCAGACGGCGCCGGTCGGCGGTGCGGATCAACTTGGCCAGCGTGTTCCAGCTTTCCTGCCGGGCCAGGTGGCGGCCCTTTTTGACATGCGCTGCACGGGCACGCAGGGTTTTCGGCTGCGCAACGACCGGGATCGAAATCGCCGGGCTGTCGTGCCGGTGTCTCGGCCGCGAGGGGCCATCGGTCCGGTCGCGCGTCTGCGCCGCGTTGGCGACCGTCGGTATTGCGCGGGAGAGCAGGGAGGGCATGGGGTGATCGGACCTTTGCAACTGTGTGTTGCATATGTGAATGAACGCCAAATCTGTCTCAAAAGCGGCAAGAGCGGGGATTTGCAGAGCCATCTTCGCGACCGGAGCCGGGTTCGATCCCAATTCGTAAACGATCCGTTAACCGGAGGCGGGACTGGGCGCTTGCGAATTTGGGCAATTTTGAGGCATTATGCCCGGATGCTGCGCGTTTTCTGCTGTATCGCGGTCCTTTTCGGGGCCGCCGAAGGGGGTCTGGCCAATACGCCGGCCGCGCTGTCGCCGCGCGCGGTCGAGGCGTCCCCGCGCCCCGTGGCCCGGACCGAGAGTCTGCCGCCGGCGCGCTGGGGCGACAGCGGCCCGGCGGCGATCTGGTCGCGCGCGGCGCTCGCGGCGCTGCGCAGCCACGCCGGCGTCCTGCCGCGGACCGTGCCCCGCGATATCGAGACCTGGTGCCCGGCCTACGAATCCGGCGACCGCGAACAGCGCGAAGCGTTTTGGATCGGCCTTGTCTCGGCGCTGGCGAAACACGAAAGCACCTTTCGCCCCCACGCCGTGGGCGGCGGAGGCAAGTGGTTCGGACTGTTGCAGATTCTGCCCGCGACGGCGCGCGGCTACGGCTGCCGCGCGCGCAGCGGCGGCGCGTTGAAGGACGGGGCGCTGAACCTCAGCTGCGCGTTGCGCATCATGTCGGTGACGGTACCGCGCGACGGGGTGATCAGCCATCGCATGCGCGGCGTGGCCGCTGATTGGGGCCCGTTCCACAGCCGGTCCAAGCGGCAGGACATGGCGACCTGGATCCGCAAGCAGAGCTATTGCACGGGCCTTGCCCGGTCGCTGCGCCCGGTGGCGCGGCCGGCGACCCGGCTGGCGCTGAGGACGGTCGGCGCGCGCTGATCTTTTGGCGGCGCCGGTGGCGGGCGCCAGAGCCTCCGGCGGGGATATTTGGGGATCAGTGAAACGGGGTGTGGGGCCTTGGCCTCAGGCCTTGCGCCATCCGGGGCGGCGCGTCACGTCGACCAGCGACACCGCCGGGGCCTTGGGGCCGCCGAGCGCGAGGGTGGCGCGGCGCAGCATGTCGATCCCGTCTTCGGAGCGCGCGGGCAGGGCGGCAGCGGAAATCGGCTCGCCTATGGTGATGCGATAGGGTTGGCGGTCCTTGTTCAGTGTCTCGTGGAACAGGGTGATGTCGCGCAGCGTCGGGTGGATCAGGTCGAAGAGGTAGAACAGCGCCGAGTTGCGCGCCCGGATGTTCACCGGGATCACCGGCAGGTCGAACTTGCGCGCGATCATCGCCGCCGAGGCCATCCAGGGGCGTTCGTGCAGGCTCAGCCCGCGCCGCTTGGCCAGGCGGCCCGAAGGAAAGATCACCCCCAGCCGCCCGTCCTTTACCGCCTGGCGGGTATAGGCCATGGTCGCGCGGGTCTTTCCATGGCTGCGTTTTTCGGCGCGCCATTCCACCGGGGCGATCATGCGCTCCATCTGCGGCAGCACGCGGCAGATGTCGTGATTGGCAAAGTAATAGGCGTCGGGCCGCAGGGGCGCGATCAGGTGGTGCAGGATGATCCCGTCGGCGATGCCCGTAGGGTGGTTCGCCACGATCAGCGCGGGCCCGTGGCGGGGCAGGTGCGAGCGGCCGCTGACCGTTACATCGCGGGCCAGCAGGACGCCCATCCGGTGCATGATCTCGGCCGGGTCCCTGTCGCGGAATTGCGCGGCCAGTTCGAGTGTGCGGTCATAGCCGAGAAGCCGGTTCAGCGCCGCCCGCGCGAGGCGCGCACCGGGGTGCGGCGCGAAGAGCCAGGGCGCGCGTTCCTCGATCAGCGGGTCGATGCGGTGTTTCATGCAGCACCTTTTGCACAGAATATGCAACGTCCGGGTGACATTTCTCAACGCCGCCCGCGCCGCTGTCAAAGATCTGTGTCGCCGTGGGCCCGGACGGGCTGAGTTCCGCTTAAAACGCGGGCAGGCGTCGGCGGGTTCCGTCACAAAAGCGAAAAGGGATGGCGTTCGGTGCGGATGGAGGCGGCCTCGAGCGCCGCTTCGAAGCGCGCGAGCGGCGGCACGCATTCCTGCGGCAGGCGGATTCGGCGGCCCTCGGTCGTGACCAGCGACACCCGGGTCGTCATGTCGAGCCGCCGGTCCAGACGCACGTGGTCGAGCTCGGCCCGGCGCACCTCGCCGCGCATCCGCCCGCTGAACCAGGCGATCCCGTCGTCATCGAGCGTCAGGCCCGCGCGGCGCCCGGCGGCGAAGTCCCAGGCAGCGGGCAGGCTCAGCGCCAGCAGCGCGGCGACGATCCAGCCCGCCGCCGCCAGCATCAGGTAGGCCGCAAAGAGCCCCGCCCAGACGCCCAGCAGCACGATCAGCGCGGTCCACGACCGGCCGGTGCGTTCGAAGCGCATCTCAGCGCCCGCCGGAGACGTCCAGCACGGCGCGCGTGACGTAGGACGCCTTGTCGGAGAGCAGCCAGAGGATGCCCTCGGCCATTTCCTCGGCCGTCCCGGGGCGGCCGAGCTTTGGCATGTGGCCCAGCCGTTCCAGCCGGTCGGGCTGGCCGCCCTTGGCGTGGATGCCGGTGTCGGTCAGGCCGGGGCGCAGGGTGTTGACGCGGATGCCCTCGGCGGCCAGTTCGTCGGCCAGTCCGGTGGTAAAGCTGTCGATGGCGCCCTTGCTGGCGGCGTAGTCGATATATTCGTCGGCCGACCCGGTGCGCGCGGCGACCGAAGAGACGTTGACGATGCCGCCGCCCTGATGCGCGCGCATGTAGGCGACCGCCTGACGGGCCACCTCGATGGCGCCCAGAACGTTGACGGCAAAGACCTGGGTGACGCGCTCGGGCGTCAGATCGGCGATGCCGCCCTTGGGGGCCACGATGCCGGCGTTGTTCACCAGATCGAGCGGGCCGGGGGGCAGGGCGGCGATTTCGCCGAACATGGCCGCGATGGCGGTGGGATCGGCGACATCGGCCTGGACCACATGCGCCTCGGCGCCCTCGGCGCGGATATCCGCCGCCACGGCCTCGGCCCCGGCAAGGTCGCGGCCGTAATGGACGATGACCCGGCCCCAGCCATGCGCGGGGGCGAGCCGCGCGGTGGCCGCGCCGATCCCGGCGCTGGCCCCGGTGACGAGCAGCAGCCGGCTCATCCGAGGATCCGCCCGACCATCTCGCCGGTGTCGCGGCTGAGCTTGGGTTTGGCCATGATCCGCTCCAATTCGGCCCGGATCAGCGCCTGGCGGGCGGCGTCGTAGCGCTTCCAGGTCTGGAAGGCGCTGCACATCCGCGCGGTCGTCTGCGGGTTGAGATCGTCGAGCGTGATCAGCCAGTCCGCCAGCAGCCGGTAGCCCGCACCGTCGGCGCGGTGAAAGCCCGCGTGGTTGCCCGCAAGCGCGCCCAGAACCGCGCGGAAGCGGTTCGGGTTCTTGAGCGTAAAGAGCGGATGCGCGGTCAGCGTGGCGGCCACGTCTGCGGCGTCTTTCGGCGGGGCCACGGCGACCTGAAGGCCGAACCACTTGTCCATCACCAGCCGGTCGCCCTGCCACTGGTCGTGGAACCGGGTCAGAGCGGTTTCGGCGGCGCCGGCCCTGATCAGGCAGGTCAGCGCCGAAAGCTGCAGCGTCATGTTGTCGGCGCTGTCGAACTGCGCCTGCGCCGCCGCGCCGCCGTCAAGCCGGGACTGCATCGCCAGAACCGCGGCGCCGAGCGCGCGTTTGCCAGCCTGATCGGCGTCGGGGCTGAAGGGCGCATCGACCCGCGCCTCGGCCATGAGACCGGGCAGCGCGTCTTTCCAGCGCGTGGCGCGGGCGGTGGCGGCGCGGTCCTTGGCGTCCCAGATCGCCTGCGGGTCGGGCACCACGCCCTGTTCGAAAAGCACCTGCGCCAGCTCGGAATCGGACGGGGTATTCAACATCAGCGCGCGGTAGGCCGGGTCGAGCGTGCTGTCGGCCACCACCCGGTAGAGCCCGTCGAGCCAGGCGCCGTCCACCTCTGCGCCGTCGCGGATCATGGCGATCAGCGCATCGCGCGCCAGGTCGCGGCCCGCCTCCCAGCGGTTGAAGGCGTCGGTGTCATGGGCCAGCAGAAAGGCGCGCTCCTCGCGGCTGCTCTGCCGTTCCAGCACCACCGGCGCCGAGAACCCGCGCAGGATCGAGGGGACGGGTTTCGAGGCCAGCCCGTCGAAGGTGAAACTCTGCTCGGTCTCGGTCATCTCGAGCATCCGCGTCGGCACGATCTCGTCGCCGTTGGGGTTGAGCAGACCCACGGCGATGGGCAGCACCTGCGGTTCCTTGACGTCCTGTCCCGGCGAGGGCGGGGTGTGCTGGCGGAAGGTGAGCGTGTAGCTGCCCCCTTGCGCGGCCTCGCTTGTGCCCGGCTGCCAGTGTTCCTCGACCGACAGGCGCGGCGTACCGGCCTGGCTGTACCAGCGTTTGAACTGCGTGAGGTCGCGACCGGTGGCGTCTTCGAAAACCTTCAGCCAATCCTCGATCGTGGCGGCGTCGCCGTCGTGCCGGTCGAAATAAAGCGCCAGCGCGCGGGCATAGCCTTCGTCGCCCACCAGCCGTTTGAGCATCCCGATCACCTCGGCGCCCTTTTCATAGACCGTCGCGGTGTAGAAGTTGTTGATTTCCTGAAAGCTTTCGGGCCGCACGGGATGCGCCAGAGGGCCCTGATCCTCGGGGAACTGGCGCGCGCGCAGGTCGATCACGTCCGAGATCCGCTTGACCTCGGCCGACCGCATATCGCTGGTGAACTGCGCATCGCGGAACACCGTCAGCCCCTCTTTCAGGCACAGCTGGAACCAGTCGCGGCAGGTGATGCGGTTGCCGGTCCAGTTGTGGAAATACTCATGCGCGATGATCGCCTCGATCCGTTCGAAATTCATGTCGGTCGAGGTTTCGGGGCTGGCCAGCACGGCGGCCGAGTTGAAGATGTTCAGCCCCTTGTTCTCCATCGCGCCCATGTTGAAATCGTCCACCGCGACGATGTTGAAGACATCGATATCGTATTCGCGCCCGTAGACCTCTTCGTCCCAGGTCATCGACTTCTTCAGCGCCTCCATGGCAAAGGCGCATTTGTGCTCGTCCCCCGGGCGTACCCAGATGTTGAGCGCCACATCGCGGCCGGACATCGTGGTGAAGCTGCCGGGGTGGTTGACCAGCCCGCCTGCTACCAGCGCGAAAAGATAGGCCGGTTTCGGCCAGGGATCGTGCCATTCGGCCCAGCCCTCGCCGCAGCCGGTCGGGTTGCCGTTGCTGAGCTTGACTGCCTCGTCGCCCTCGATCCGGACGGTGAAAGTGGCCATCACGTCGGGCCGGTCGGGGTAATAGGTGATCTTGCGGAACCCCTCGGCCTCGCATTGGGTGCAATACATGCCGTTCGACATGTAAAGCCCTTCGAGCGCGGTGTTGGTTTCGGGGCTGATCTCGACCTCGGCCTCCCAGGTGAAGGGGCCGTCGGGCACGTCGCAGGTCAGCCCCTCGGGCGTTACCGTGGGCGTCACCGGCTGGCCGTCGATCCTGGCCGCGATCAGCCGCAGATCCTCGCCATGCAGGAAAAAGTCCTGCCTGGGCGCGCCGGAGGTCGGGGCGAACCGGATCTGGCTGATCACGCGGGTTGCGCGCGGGGCCAGGCGGAAGGTCAGCCGCACCTCTTCGATGGTCCACCCGAACGCGGTGTAATCTTTAAGATAAATCGTTTTCGGCGCGGCGTCTTTCATCGGGTGTCGTCCTTCGTCTGGTGGCATCGCGGCCGGCGTTGATGGAACAGCGCCGCGCCCTAGAGTGTTAGGTCCGTGAGTGAGGGCCTGCAAGCGCACGGCCCGGAAACATTTGCGAAAGGACAGCCCATGTCGGCACCCGACACGAATATCGAGGAACAGAAACGCAAGCATAAACCGGCCCTCGTGGGCATCAAGGGCGTGGTCCTGCTGGCCGCTCTGCTGCTGGTCGCGATGGTGGCCTGGCTCTTTGTCTAGAGCGACGGGCCCGAGGGCGCGGAAACCCAGACAGAGGTCGGCCCGGCCCTGATCGAGACCGAGTAACGGAGGCGCATGAACACGCTTCTGTGGTTCAAACGGGATTTGCGGCTGGCCGATCATCCGGCCCTGCATCTGGCGCAAGAGATCGGCCGCCCGGTCCCGGTCTACATTCTGGAACCCGAACTCTGGCGGCAGGACGATGCGTCCGGCCGCCAATTCGCGTTTCTGCGTGAGAGCGTGTTGACCCTGCGCGAGGCCTTGCGCGCCAGAGGCTCCGATCTGGTGATCCGCCTGGGCGACGCGGTTGAGGCGCTTGAACGCCTGCGCCAGGAGACCGGCGCGCGCCATCTGGTGAGCCATGAGGAGACCGGCAACGGCTGGACCTATGCGCGCGACCGCAGGGTCGCCGACTGGGCCCGGGCGCAGGGTGTGGACTGGGCGGAATTGCCGCAAAGCGGCGTGGTGCGCCGCCTGAAAAGCCGCGACCGCTGGGCCGCGGCGCGCAACCGCTTCATGGCGGGCGATATGCTGCCAGCACCCGTTGCGCTGCCGCCGGTCACGCTGTCGTCGGACCCTTTGCCGGATGCGGCGGCGCTAAGCCTGGCCGAGGATTGCCCGCAGCGCCAGCCCGGCGGGCGGGGCCATGCCGAGGCGCTGCTGGCGTCGTTTCTGGAGACCCGCGGGCGCGATTATCGCCACGCCATGTCCTCGCCTCTGGCGGGCGCTGCGGCCTGTTCGCGGCTCTCGCCGCATCTGGCCTTCGGCACCCTGTCGGTGCGCGAGGCCGTGCAGGCCACCGCCGCGCGCCAGCGCGACGTGCGCGGGCGGCGGGACGGTTGGGCCGACAGCCTCAAGAGCCTGCAATCGCGGCTGGCCTGGCGCGACCACTTCATGCAAAAGCTCGAGGATGAACCGGCGCTGGAACGCCGCTGCCTGCACAGCGCCTACGAGGGGCTGCGGCCCCGGGAACCGGATGCGGCGCGTCTGGAGGCCTGGCGCAAGGGCGAAACCGGTCTGCCCTTCGTCGACGCCTGCATGCGGTCGCTGATCGCCACGGGCTGGCTGAATTTCCGGATGCGCTCGATGCTGATGTCGGTGGCGAGCTATCACCTCTGGCTGGACTGGCCCGCCACCGGTGCGCATCTGGCGCGGATGTTCACCGACTATGAACCGGGCATCCACTGGAGCCAGTGCCAGATGCAATCGGGCACCACGGGGATCAACACCCTGCGCATCTACAATCCGGTCAAACAGGGCCGCGACCAGGATCCCGAGGGCGCCTTCACCCGCCGCTGGCTGCCCGAGCTGGCCGAGGTTCCCGACACCTTCCTGCAGGAACCCTGGCGCTGGGAGGGCGCGGCGCGGCTGCGTTATCCCGCGCCGGTGGTCGACGTCGCCGAGGCCGCCCGCGCCGCGCGGCAGGCGGTCTGGGCGGTGCGCGCCGACCCGTCCTTTCGGTACGAGGCCGCGCGGGTGGTGGAAAAACACGCCAGCCGCAAGGACCCGCAGCGCCATTTCGTCAACGACCGCGCCCCGCGCCGCAGAAAGCCGCGCCCGGGGGACGACGCGCAGCTGACGCTCGACCTCTGAGATAGGCGCGGCACAGCCCCGGGCTTGACCCGGGGCCCCGGCGGCGCAGGTCCCGGGTCAAGCCCGGGATGAGGGACCGCGATGCCGACGCACAAAAAGAAATCCGACCTGCCGACCAAGACCTGCGCCACCTGCGGTCTGCCGTTCACCTGGCGCAAGAAATGGGCGCGGGTCTGGGACGAGGTGCGCTATTGCTCGGAACGCTGCCGCAGGGGCAAGAAAGCTTGAAAGCGCGCCATCGAGCAGGCATCCTTCCGCCTATGGGCATGGATTATTTTGGTGCCTGATCATTTCATACAAGGGGTTTTCAGATGACGCGAAAAACCAAAGGCTTCAGCTTGGGAACGTCGCACGCAAAAACGAGCAAGCGGGGCAAGGGAACCAAGGTGACGACCCATAAGGGTGGGAAGGCGAAAGAGGTCGACCCCAGGAAAGGAAATAATTCCAAACGCGCGCGGATGCTCGCGGCGAATGTCGCGAATTCCCAGAAGAAAGACAAATAGCGGCGGCCATCGACCGTTTGTGGGCGGCAGCCACCCACACCGGCTTGCCGCGCATCACTCCGCCGCGCGCAGAGGTACCTCCGGTTCCGGCAGGCGCGCCGGCGCTGCGACATCGTCGTCCCAGATGATCTCGGGCGAGCGGACCTTGCGCGCCTGACGTTGCAGCGCCCAGTCGCGGGCCAGGCGGCTCGACCGGCCCAGCGACAGCCGGCCCAAGAGCCGCGCGAACCACAGCATATAGGTCACGAACCACACCCGCAGCGCCAGCATCGACGGGGTGAAGACCAGCGTCAGCACCGTGGCGATGCCCAGACCGAACACCACCGCCGTCGCCAGCTGTTTCCACCAAAGCGCGGTCGGGCTGTCGACGGAATAGCCGCCGCCGAAGAAGTCGAGCGACAGCCCGAACATCATCGGCGCGAGGCCCGCCATGGTGGTGATCGTGGTCAGCAGCACCGGGCGGATGCGGTCCTCGGCGGTGCGCACGATGGCCTCGATCCGGGGCATGTAGCGGGCGTAATCCTGGTAGGTGTCGATCAGCACGATGTTGTTGTTCACCACGATCCCCGCCAACGCGACGATCCCCGTGCCCGTCATGATGATCGAGAACGGCTGCTGCATCACCAGCATCCCGATCAGCACGCCGGTGGTCGACAGCACCACCGCCAGCAGCACCAGCGCCGCGTTGTAGAACGAGTTGAACTGCGCCAGCAGGATGATGAACATCAGCCCCAGCGCGCCCATGAAGGCGTTCGACAGGAAGGCCTGGCTTTCGGCCTGTTCCTCTTGGTCGCCGGTCCATTCCCAGTCGATCGTGCCCTGGAAGGGCGCGGCGTCCAGCCATTCGGTCAGCGCCGCGATCCGTTCGGTCGGGTTGACCGGCACGGCGCGCAGATCGCCGTCCGCCAGCGCGGCCTCGACGGCGCCGGTCGCCTGTCCTTCGGCCAGGGCCACCAGCTCATAGCGCGCATCGGCGGGGCCGGTCAGGATCGCGCCTTCGCCGGTGGCTTCGACCTCGTCCGACAGGGTCCGAACTGTCGCGACCGGCATGTCGTCGCCGTCCACCAGCTTGGCCAGGTTCGGGGCCACATCCGCCTTGACGTCGAAATAGCGCTTTTGGTCGACGCGGCTGATCTCGGCCAGCTTGGCGACCGGCTGGCGGGTGACGAAGTTCGACAGCGGCACCAGCCCGTCGCGGGTGCGCACCTTGAGCGTGTCGAGCGTGCTGAGAACGCGGTCGTCCTCGGGCAGGCGGACGCGGATGTCGATCTCTTCGTCCGAGCTGTCCACCCGCATCGTGTCAAGCAGGATACCCCGCGTCACCAGCTGCACCATCGCGCCGACCGTGGCCACGTCGGCGCCATAGCGCCCGGCCTTTTCCACATCCACGTCGATCTGCCAGTCGATGCCGGGCAGGGGCAGGCTGTCCTCGATCAGGGTCAGGCCGGGCGTGTCCTCGAACCGCGCGCGGGCGGTGCGGGTGGCGGCCAGCAGCTCGTCCCAGTCGTCGCCCTTGAGCCGCAGATGCACGGGCTTGCCGCTGGCGGGGCCCTGCGCCAATTCCTTGACCTCGGTCTGGATGCCGGGAATCTTCGCCAGCTCAACCGCCAGCTCGTCGATCACCACGTTGCCGTCCAGATCCTCGACCGTCACGCCGTCCATCCGCGCGGCGGCCTCGGCGCGGTCGTCCCAGGGGATGGTCTCGAACTGGATCTGGCCGATGGTGTCCTTGGGGATGGCCGCGCCGCTGGCGTCGGTGTTCAGCCCGCCGTCGCCGGCAAAGGCAAAGGCGGTGATCACCCCGCGATGGTCCAGCACCACGGCCTCGGCGCGGCGCACCAGCGCGTCCTTCTCCGCCAGGCTGAGGTTGCCACGGGCGCGGACATAGACGATGGCCTGCTCGGGCTCGGATTCGACAAAGAATTCCACACCGCGGTTGTTCTGCCCGAAATATCCGAAGACCGAGACGACAAAGAAGATCACCGCGCCGATGGTCACGACGGGCATCACCGGGTTGCCGGCGATGGCCTTGATCACCCAGCCGAAGGGCGTGCGGCGATAGCGGCCCTCGACCCGCTTGGGTTTACGCCGGATCGCGGCGGCGTCGAGCACGATCGAGGCCGACACCGCGAAGGCCAGGAAGACGACGATACCGGGGATCAGGCCGACGATGCCCTCGCCCACCGGGGGGAAGATATAGGCGGGGTTCAGCACCATCATCGCGCCCACGAAAAGCCCCATCAGCACCACCGGAACCAATGCCGCGCGCACGACCCAGGGCAGGGCGTGGCGCATCGCCTCGGTCGCGCGGGTCAGCAGCCGCGAAAAGCGGCCCGTCACACCGCCCATGACCGGCAGGTAAACCAGCGCCACCACCAGCGAGGCCGACAGCACGAAGATCAGCGTCACGGGCAGCATCCCCATAAACTCGCCCGGAACGCCGGGCCAGAAGAGCATCGGCAAAAAGGCGCAGAGCGTCGTCGCGGTGGAACTGACCACCGGCCAGAACATGCGCTTTGCCGCCTCGACATAGGCGTGCATCGGCCCGACGCCTTCGGAGATGCGCTTGTCGGCGTATTCGACCACCACAATCGCGCCGTCTACCAGCATCCCCACCGCAAGGATCAGGCCGAACATCACGATGTTCGAAATGCTGACCCCCATCAGCGCGAGAAACGCAAAGCAGAGCAGGAAGGACGTCGGGATCGCGAAGCCCACCAGCAGCGCGGGGCGGGTGCCGAGCGCGGCCAGGATCACGATCATCACCAGCGCCACGGCGGTCAGCACCGACCCTTCGAGCTGCTTGACCATCGAATCGACCTGGCGGGACTGGTCGTTAGACGTGCCGGCCTGAACCGCCGCCCGCAGTTCGGGCGGCCAGGCGGTCTGGGCGTCGGCGACGGTTTGGTTGACCAGCGCCACCGTGTCGATCAGGTTGAACCCCTTGCGCTTGACCACCTGCAACGCGACCGTCTGCTCGCCGTTGAAGCGCGCGGTGCCGGTCCGGTCCTCGAAGGTCAGGTTGATCGTGGCCAGATCGCCCAGCGTCACCACCCGGTCGCCGTTCACCTTGACCGGCAGGTCGTAGACATCGCGCTGGTCGTCGAAGGACGAGGGGATCTTGACGCTGAAGGTGCCCTGATCGGTCTCGACCTCGCCCGCCGCGATCAGCTGGTTGTTGTTGCGCACGACGTTGATCAGCTCGCTCGCCGTGACGTTGTAGGATTCCAGTCGCAGCGGGTCTATCACCACCTCGAGCATTTCGTCCCGGCTGCCCGCCAGCCCCGCCTCGAGCACCGCATCCAGCGCTTCGATACGGTCCTGCAAGTCCTTGGCAACACGGATCATTGTGCGTTCCGGCACCGGGCCGGACAGGTTCACGATGATGATCGGGAATTCGCTGAAATTGATCTCGTTGATCGAGTATTGCTCGGCGCCCTCGGGAAACTTGGCCTGCGCCTTGGTCATGGCGTCGCGCACATCGGCCATGATCTTGGTCTTGTCCCAGCCGAATTCGAATTCCATCGACACGCCGGCGAATCCCTCGGCGGCGGTGCCGCCCAGCGACTTGAGCCCGTCGAGATCGGCCAGCTCGGTTTCCATCGGCTTGACCAGCAGCGTCTCGGAATCCTCGGCCGAGATGCCCGGGAAGGGCACCGTCACGAAAAGCGCGGGGATCTCGATGTCCGGCTCGCCTTCCTTGGGCAGCATGGCATAGGCAAAGGCGCCCACGGCCAGAGACAGGATGATGAAGGCAATCACCATCCGCGCGCGTTCAGAGGCCCAATCGACTATTCCGGTCATTGCATGACCTCCTCGTAACTCGGCGAAACGGGCACACCGTCGGTGACATATTCCTGTCCGACCGTGATGACATTAACAGTGTCAGGCAGGCCTGTCAGCCACACGCCCTGCCGTGTGTCCCGCAGCAGGGTGACGGCCATGAACTGCGCCTCGCCCGCGTCGTTGACGACGCGCACGCCCAGGGTGCCGTCGTCGTTCAGCGTCAGCGTGGATTGCGGCAGCAAATGCGCCATCGCGCCGTCGGCCTCGATGCCGATTTCGGCGGTCTGCCCGTCGCGGATCGCCAGATCGGCGTTGGGCACCTCGATCTCGACGCGGAAGGTGCGGGTCACGGAATCGGCGCTGCGCGACACAAAGGTCACCTGGCCCATCACGGTCTCGCCCCCGGTCAGCCGCGCCCCGGCGCGTGCACCCAGAGCGACCCGCGCCACATCGGTTTCGGGCACGAAGCCCACCAGCTTGATCGGGTCGAGCTGCAGCACGGTCGCACAATGCGCCCCGCCGGGGCCGCCCGCGCTCAGCAGCGCGCCCAGCTCGGCGGTGTCGGATTCGAGCACCCCGTCGAAGGGGGCGACGACGGTCAGGCGGTCGATCTCGGTCTGGGCGCGGGCCACGGCGGCCTCGGCGCTTTCGATGTTGGCCTGCAGACTGTCGAGCCCCGAACGCGCCGCTTCGACCCCGGCCTCGGCGCTGCTGACGGCGGCCTCGGCGCTGCGCAACGACGCTTCGGAGGCGGCGACGCGGGTGGTGCTGGCAAAGCCGTCTTCGCTCAGCTTGGACGAGGCGTTGAGGTTGATCGTCGCTTCCTCCAGCCGCGCGCGGGCCTCTTCGAGCCGCGCTTCGGCCTCGGGGATGCGGGCCTGGGCCTCGGGGCTGCGGGCGCGGGCTTCGGCCAGACGGGCGCGGGCCTCGGCCAGGCTGGCCTGCCGCGTGCCCGGGTCAAGCTCGCAGAGCGTCTGGCCCGCGGTGACGAACGCGCCCTTGCGCAGCGGCGTCGAGATCACCTTGCCGGTGGTTTCGGCCTGAACGTCGACCTGGCGCAGCGCCTCGGTCTCGCCGCGCAGCACGACGGCGCTGTCGATCACTTCGGCCACCGAGCGCTTGGCCATGACCCGCACCGCGCCGTCGGCGGGCGCGGTTTCGGCCTCGGCCGTCGCGTCCTCGGCGGCACTGTCCACGGGCGGCGCAGCGGCGGCCTCGGCATCGCCGGTCAGGGCGGCGGGGCTGACCTGGCGGGCAAAGTCCAGCAGCCGCTCACGCTCGATGATCACGCCGTAAAGAAGTGCCGCCACGAGCAGCGCGGTGATGATCGGAACGATACGCATGGGTCTGTCCTGCTTTGTACTGGGCCGGTGCGGCGGCGTTTCGGTGGCGCCGGGGCCGAAATGTGCTGTCGTGTATACGGTGAACCGCTTAGTTCAGATTAGTGTCCGCCTATACTTTCTTCAAGGTAAACTCAACAGTTCAGTTCAAGCAAAGTCCGGATTGTCCGAAATTGCGGCAGCGCGGTCGCGCCCGCTCTGTGCCGATGCGCCTTGGCACGCCATGCCCGGCGCGTTAAGAGGGGGCGAAATCGACAGAAAAGAGGCCCCGCGTGAGCGATACCGACAGTTTCATCGACGAAGTCAGCGAAGAGGTCCGCCGCGACCGGCTGTTCGCCCTGATGCGCCGCTATGGCTGGATCGCCGTGCTGCTGGTCGTCCTGGTCGTCGGCGGCGCCGCGTTCCGCGAATACAGCAAGGCCAGCGACAGGGCGGCGGCGCAGGCCTTTGGCGATTCCATTCTTGCCGCGCTCGAGGCCGACGAACCTCAGGACCGTGTGACCGCGCTTGCCGCGATCGAAGCCGAGGATGCGGGCGCGCGCGCCGTGCTGCGCATGCTGATCGCCTCGGAAGAGGCGGCAGCGGGCAACGACGCGGCGGCGGTCGAACAGCTCAACACCGCCGCGCGCGATGGCGACCTGCCCGAGATCTACCGCGAGATTGCCAGCTTCAAGGCGCTGGTCCGCTCGGACGCCGGTGTCGACGAGCGCCGCATCGGGTTCGAGGCGCTGGCCATTCCGGGCAATCCCCTGCGGCTGCTGGCCGAGGAACAGCTGGCCCTGATCGCGGTCGAGACCGGCGACACCGACGACGCCATTGCGCGGCTGCAACGGATCATCGCCGATGCCGAGGTGACGTCAGGGTTGCGCCGCCGAGCATCTCAGTTGATTGTGGCGCTGGGCGGCACGCTGGAGGCGGGCTGAGCCATGCGGCGCGGCCGAATTGATCACGGGGGCTGAACGGGGGCTGATGTGCAGCGCAAACTGACCTTGGCCGCATTGGCGGCGATCCCGCTTCTGGCGGCCTGCGGCGAACGCGAGGAAATCCTGCCGGGCGAACGCCTGGGCATCCGCGAGGTGCTGCAATCCGCCGAACCGGCGGAGGACACAGCCGGGAACCGTGCGCTGCCGATCGCGCTGGGCGCGGCCACGGCGAATGCCGACTGGGCGCAAAGCGCGGTCAGCCCGGCCTTCCGCACGACCCACGCGGCGCTGTCGCTGCCGCTTGCGCCGCTCTGGTCGGTGCCCATCGGCGAGGGCGACAGCCGCCGCCAGCGGCTGAACACCGATCCGGTCGTGGCCGGCGGGCGGGTGTTCACCATGGACAGCGCGCATCTGGTGACGGCGGTCTCGACCTCGGGCGAGACGCTCTGGACCTTCGATCTGACGCCGCTGCGCGACGATCCTTCGCAGGCGCAGGGCGGCGGGCTGGCGGCCGCGAATGGGCGGCTTTATGTCGCCTCGGGCTTTGGCACGCTGACCGCGCTCGACGCGGCGACGGGTGCAGAGATCTGGACCCAGCGGCTGGGCGCCACGGCCACCGGCGCGCCGACGGTGCGCGGCGGCGTGGTCTATGTGGTCGGTGGCGATACCACCGCCTGGGCGATCGAGGCCGATGACGGGCGCATTCGCTGGCAATTGGACGGCAACGCCGATCTCAACAACATGGCCGGTGCGCCCGCGCCTGCGGTCAACGACGCTTTGGCGCTTTTCTCGTTCGGCAACAGCACGGTACAGGCGGCCTTCCTGCAGGGCGGGCTGCGGCGCTGGAACGCGGATATCGCGGGCGGGCGCAACGGCTTTGCCATCGCCAGCGTGAACGACATCACCGGCGATCCGGTGATCGACGGCAACCGCGCCTATGTGGGCAACCATTCGGGGCGGCTGGTGGCGCTCGACGTCAATTCGGGCGACCGGATCTGGACGCTCCGCGAGGGTGCGCTGGATGCGGTCTGGCCGGTGGGCGGGTCGCTCTTCTTTGTTTCCGACCGGCACGAGCTGGTCCGGGTCGATGCCGGGGACGGCACCAAGATCTGGTCGGTCGGTCTGCCTGGTTACGAGCCGACGCGGCGTCCGCAGGCCCGGCGCGACAGCGCCTATGCGCAGCACGGCCCGATCCTGGCGGGCGGGCGTCTGCTGGTGGCGGGCTCGGACGGGATGATCCGCGCCTTCAACCCAGAGGACGGCAGCCTGACCGGAACGACCGAGGTGCCCGGCGGCGCGACCACGCGGCCCGTGGTGGCGAACGGCACGCTCTACGTGGTGTCGACCCGGGGCATGCTGCACGCGTTCCGGTAATAGGGCCTCTGATACTAGAGAAGCTGCGAAAGCCGTTGCAGCGCCTGCCCGTGGGGTGGCGCTGCAACGGCCGGTCTGCACGCTTTATCTCCGCCAAGTCGTTGCTCGGAACGAGCGGCGCGCCCACGTGGACAAAGCGCCAGCCCGCCGGGACGGGCAGGCGCTGACAGCAGGCGGCCTGCGGCCTCGATTCCGCGACTTGCGGCGCTTCGAAGGGGGAAAGCGCCATATCGCCCCTTGCCCCCCAAGACCAAGCCCCTTTCGCGGCGGCCGCAAATAGGCTATCCGCCCGATCTGACTTCATGCCGGAGCGCAAGATGACCTTCTCTCTCGCCATCGTGGGGCGGCCCAATGTGGGCAAGTCCACGCTGTTCAACCGCCTGGTGGGCAAGCGCCTGGCGCTGGTCGACGACCAGCCCGGCGTTACGCGCGATCTGCGCGAGGGTGCGGCGCGGCTGGGCGATCTGCGCTTTACGGTCATCGACACCGCCGGGCTGGAAGAGGCCACGGACGAGTCGCTGCAGGGGCGGATGCGGCGGCTGACCGAACGCGCCGTCGACATGGCCGACATTTGCCTCTTCATGATCGACGCGCGCGCGGGGGTGACCCCGGCGGACGAGATTTTTGCCGACATCCTGCGCAAACGGTCGAAACACGTGATCCTGGCGGCCAACAAGGCCGAGGGTGCCGCCGCCGATGCCGGTGTGATCGAGGCCTACGGGCTGGGCCTGGGCGAGCCGATCCGGCTCTCGGCGGAACATGGCGAGGGGCTCAACGATCTTTACTCGGTGCTGATGCCGCTGGCCGACGCCTATGCGGAACGTGCCGAGAAGGACATGCCGGAGACGGAAATTTCCGTCTCCGAAGAGGCCGACGAGGCGATGCCCGTGCCGACCGTGGCCAAGCCCCTGCAGATCGCCATGGTGGGGCGCCCCAACGCGGGCAAGTCGACGCTGATTAACCAGATCCTCGGCGAGGACCGCCTGCTGACGGGCCCCGAGGCCGGGATCACCCGCGACGCCATATCGGTGCAGACGACCTGGGGCGGCGTGCCGATGCGCATCTTCGACACGGCGGGGATGCGCAAGAAGGCCAAGGTGCAGGAAAAGCTGGAAAAGCTGTCGGTCGGCGACGGGCTGCGCGCGGTCAAGTTCGCCGAGGTCGTGGTCGTGCTGCTGGACGCGGCCATCCCCTTCGAGCAGCAGGATCTGCGCATCGCCGATCTGGCCGAGCGCGAGGGGCGTGCGGTGGTCGTGGCGGTGAACAAATGGGACGTGGAGCCGGAGAAACAGCAAAAGCTGCGTGACCTGAAAGAGGCCTTCGAGCGGCTGCTGCCGCAGCTGCGCGGCGCGCCGCTGGTGACGGTCTCGGCCAAGACGGGGCGCGGGCTCGATCGGTTGCAGGCGGCGATCATGATGGTCTATGAGAAGTGGAACGCGCGGGTGCCGACGGCGGCGCTGAACCGCTGGCTGTCGGGAATGCTGGAACAGCATCCGCCGCCCGCGCCGCAGGGCAAGCGGATCAAGCTGCGCTACATGACCCAGGTCAAGACGCGTCCGCCGGGCTTTGTGGTGATGTGCTCGCATCCCGACAAGCTGCCGGACAGCTATTCGCGCTATCTGGTCAACGGGCTGCGCGAGGATTTCGACCTGCCCGGCACGCCGATCCGGCTGCATATGCGCGGCCAGTCGGACAAGAACCCCTACAAGGGGCGGCGGGAAAAGAACGCGGGCGCGCTGAAAAAGCACCTGGGCAAGGGTCGCAAGGGGTGATCCGGCGGAACGCGGGCGGGCTCTGCCCGCCTTCGCGTGCTGTGTTCTGGTGATCTTGTCGGCGCGATGAGCTTGCCCGGCGTCAGTGCGGGTGTCCGATGTGGAGGGGGCGCTGCCCCCGCTGCGAAGCAGCCCCCCGGGATATTTGAGGATCAGTGAAAGGGCGGGTCAGTTCTGCCGTTCGGCGCGTTCGAGCGCGCGGCCGTCGGCCCAGGTGCCGTGCAGGTTGCCGTTGGGCATGATGACGTAGACCACCGGGTCCGCAGACCCCCAGTCGATTTCGATCACGCGGCCGTCGAGGGTGCCGGTTCCGCTGTAGCTTTGGTTGCCGACGGTCCAGTTGACGGTGATCCGGTCGCCGGCATCGGTGAGCACCATCTGGCCGCTATAGGACGATCCGTCCGGGTTGCGGCCGTCGACGGTGTAGAGGCCCGTCAGGGTCTGGGCAAGGGCCGCGCCTGCGTAGAGCAGGCAGGCGGCGGTGGCGGCCAATGGGCGGAAGGGCATGGCGGCTCCGGGTTATGCGCGATGCGCAGGATAGCGCCGGAGGGCCGTGCCGGGCAAGCGCGCTATTCGGTGTCGGTGCCGCGCAGGGCGAGAATCGCCAGGATGCCCAGCGACGCGAGCCCCGCGACGGCGATGTTGAGCGGGCCGGTGTTGGCCACGATCACCCCCACCAGCGCCCAGATCACCGTGATGCCGTATTCCGGCGCGCGGTGCAGCCGGTATTGCGCCGTCACCGCGATGGCCAGCGCCAGCGCCAGCGCCACCAGCGCCGCGGGCGTTCCCGCCATCCAGCCGTAGCCGCCCAGCAGAAGGCCGATCGCCACGCAGGAGGCTGCGGTCAGCCAGCCCGCGTAGATCGCTACCGGGGCCTGTTGCAGCCAGCGGTCGGTGTCGCCCACGCGAAAGAGGCTCAGGAGCGCGGTTCCCAGCATGAGCCAGATCATGGCCGTCGCCGCGATGGGCGAGGCCTGCGCCACCGGAAGCCAGGCCGCGCCGATGGCGAGGCTGGCAAAGAGCGGCTTGCGCATCGCCGCCCAGTCGGGATCGTCGGCGCGCTTGACCATGCCGAACCCCGTTCCGGCGATGAGCCACAGGTAAATAAGCCCCCAGATGCCAAAGGCATAGCCCGCGGGCTGCACCGGCGGGCCGTCCTGAGGGACCGGGAACTGGTCGGGCGCAAAACCGTTGAAGCCGGGCGACAAAATCGGCGAGGCGGCGAAGGCCAGCGCCGCCACGAACGTCAGGATCGCCCAGGTCCGGTTCATCGCTCAGACAAGCTCCCCGTCCGGGGTCAGCGTGGTCTTGCCGCCGATCCAGGGGTGCAGCGCCTCGGGCAGGGTCACCGATCCGTCGGCATTCTGGCCGTTCTCCAGCACCGCGATCAGGCAGCGGCCCACCGCCAGGCCCGATCCGTTCAAAGTGTGCACAAACTCGGGCTTGCCGCCCGCCGCCGGTTTGAACCGGGCGTTCATCCGGCGGGCCTGGAAATCGCCCGCGACCGAGACCGAGCTGATCTCGCGGTAGGTGTTCTGGCCGGGCAGCCAGACCTCGATGTCGTGGGTCTTGAGCATCCCAAAGCCCATGTCGCCGGAACACAGCACCACCGTCCGGTAGGGCAGGCCCAGCTTTTGCAGGATGCCCTCGGCGCAGGCGGTCATGCGGTCGTGCTCTTCCATGCTGCGGTCGGGGTGGACCACCGACACCATCTCGACCTTTTCGAACTGGTGCTGGCGCAGCATCCCGGCGGTGTCCTTGCCCGCCGAGCCCGCCTCGGAGCGGAAACATTGCGTGTGCGCCACATAGCGGCGCGGCAGGTAGCTTTCTTCGACCACCAGACCGTTGACGATATTGGTCAGCGTCACCTCGGCGGTGGGCACCAGCCACCAGCCATTGGTGGTGCGGTAGCTGTCCTCGCCGAATTTCGGCAATTGCCCGGTGCCGTACATCATCTCGTCGCGCACCAGCACGGGGGTCCATGTCTCGGTCAGGCCGTTTTCGGCGATGTGGGTGTCGAGCATGAATTGCGCCAGCGCCCGGTGCAGGCGCGCGATCCCGCCCGACATCACCACAAAGCGGCTGCCCGAAAGCTTGGCGGCGGTCTCGAAATCGAGGCCGTTCTGCGCGCCCTTGATCTGGTAATGCTCGACCGGCTGGAAATCGAAGGTGCGGGGCGTGCCCCAGCGGCTGATCTCGAGATTGTCGTCCTCGTCCTCGCCATCGGGCACGTCGGCGTGCAGCAGGTTGGGCAGGCCCATCAGTTCGTCGGTCAGTTCCGCATCCAGCTCTTTGGCGCGGGCCTGCATCTCGGCGACTTCGGCCTTCTTTTCGGCCACCAGCGCGCGCAGGCGCTCGAATTCGGCCTCGTCGCCGCTGGCCTTGGCCTTGCCGACCTCCTTGGAGGCCTTGTTCTGTTCGGCTTGCGCGGTCTCGGCGGCGTGGATCGCGGCGCGCCGTTCCTCGTCGATGGACAAGAGCCGCGCCGAGACGCCCGACAGGCCACGGCGGGCCATGCCGGCGTCGAAAGCCTCGGGGTTGTCGCGGATGGCGCGGATGTCGTGCATCGGGGGCTCCTGCAAAGGCTGAGTCGCTCGCCTTATGCCCCAACTTCGTCAGCGTGTGTAGGGGCCGGAAAGCCGCGTGCGCAGCCAGTCGTCCACGGGGGCGGCCAGCGCGTCGTCGCCAGAGATGGCCGAGAGCACGGCGACGATGCGCTGCGCCGCGCCGTCCCCGGCCAGAACCGGCCCGCCGGAAAGGCCCGGCGCGATGGCGCAGGCCAGCCGCAGCACGCCGCGGTCGGGGGTGCCGGCGCAGCCTTCGGTGAGGCGGGCGCGGTGCGGGCGGGTGCGGGCATAGCCGACCAGCGCGTAGGGGCCGGTGGCGGCCAGACCGACCGGCAGCGGGGCGGGGTCGAGCGGATCTTTCAGCGTCAGAAGGGCGATGTCGTGGCGCAGGTCGAGTAGGCCTTGGGCGTAGGCCTTGGGGTGCAGTTCGACCGAGGCGACGCGCGCGGCACCCGCATGGCCCGCGCCGTTCCACCCGGCGACAAAGACGATGTCACCCAGCGCCCGCCCGGCCACGCAATGCGCCGCCGTCAGCACCAGATCGGCCCGCACCAGCGCGCCCGAACACATGCTGCGCGTGTTGAACCCGCCGACATTGACCCGCCCCACGGCCTCCTGCGCGAGGGCGGGCAGGGGCAGGGCGAGCGCGAGGAGAATGAGGATCAGCCGCATGGCGCGATGGTAGCGGAGGCCGCGACGATATCCATCCCGCTCCGCTCTTCAGCCCGCGTCGTCGCTCGGCCCGTCCGGGGTCATGCCGATGCTCCGCTGCCAGGCGCGCCATTTGTTGTGGAAGTTGAAGAACTCCAGAGGGTCATCAGACTGGTCCCAATGCGCTGGCTTTTTCAGATCGCCAAGGGTTACCGAGGCATCGCCGAATGTTTCTTCGATTTGGTCTTGGGAAAACTTTGCCATCGCACAATCAACTGCCTTGAGCGCAGCACCTCGAAGAATAGCGGCGCTAAAGGAGGTTGAAGTGTCAAACTGCGCCTCGAAAAAGCGTGCCCCCTGCAACTGCGCCCGGACAAGGTCCGTCCCCTGCAACTTCACCCCGCCAAGTTGCGCCTCCTGCAACTGCGCTTCGCCAAGATGAGCCCCCTGCAAGTGCGCCCCGTCAAGGTGCGCCCCTGCAACTGCGCCCCGCCAAGGTGCGCCCCCTGCAACTGCGCCCCGTCAAGGCGCACTCCCTGCAAGTTTGCTTTTCGAAGGCGCGCCCCCTGCAACCGTGCGTCCTGCAGAATAGCATGATCGAAATTCAATTCCGCCATATCGGCGCCTTGCAGGCAGGTTTCGCGCAGGTCGAGCCGGTAGCCCACCTCGCTGCCGGGCACCTCTGCCGCGCGTTCCAGGTCGATCTGTTTGGGCGTTCTGCGGCCGATCACCTTCAGCGCGACCCGGATGTCGGTGCGAGGCTTGCCGAGGGTTTGTGGCCATCGCCAAATGTCTCGGAACGACGGCCAGCGGCCCCCCGATTTCTCCCAGCCTTCCGCGAAAAGCTTTTGCCATTCCTCCGGAAACGGCTTGGCCATCGATGCAGGCGCGTTCTCGCGGATGTAGGCGCAGAGGATCTCCATGATGCGGATGTGGTCGCGGTCGCTGTCCTGCGCGATCCGCTCCAGCGCATAGATCGCCCCGATGCGGACCTCGAGGTTGGGGAGGGTTTCGTTGAACGCCTGCCAGTCGCCACGTTCAGAAGCCGTTTCTCCTTGAGCGGTCACAAGATCTTCGTTTTGCCATTCGATGACCGTCCGTTTCGCCGGTCGCAGTTCCCGGCGCATTTGGTCTTCGGTGCCTTCGCCGAACGAGTCGGGATCGAAGTCTTCGAATGTCACCGGGCGACCGATCCGGCTGACGGTCTTTTCCGCGCCGAGACCCTCGACAGCCTTGTTGATGCGGTCGGTGACCTGGCCCTGCTGCGCCACGTCGACCTGCGCCAGCGCGGTGTCGACCTGGCTTTCCGCGGCCTTGGTCTGACGTTCATTTGCCTCGGCCCGCATCAGGCTGAGTGGCAGGGAAAAGATGCCGCCCAGCACGCCCAAAAAACCCACCAGCGCAAGGTAGTGGATGCGCAGGGCGAGCGCGTCGCTTGCGTCGGGCGGGTTGGTGAACATCCGCCAGGTGGTCAGCCCGACGGCGAAAAGCAGCGTGAACCAGACCGGGACGAGGACCACGAAATAGGTGTTCAGGCTGAGCTTGCGCCAGTCGCTGCGGAGTTTTGGCCGCAGCGCATACCGCTCGCGCCGCAGCATGAATACACATGCCGCAAGCGCCGTCAGCAGCACCGCAAAGGCGATCAGCGCCGACCACGGCAGCGTGCCGTTCAGGATGAGGCCGGCGGGGCCGAAGTCGATCATCGCCAAAAACTCCACTCGCTATTCCGGTCACCCTAGACGCTCATCCGCGTCAGCGCCATGGGGTGGGGCGGGCGGTTTTGCGCCCCGCGCGGACAAGCGGCGATCGACTTGCGTTCCGCGCCTTGCAAAGCCCCGCCCGCGCGCATAGGTTCCGCCGAAATCCGCGGGGTCCTCCCGCCCGGTCTGACAGGAGCCCAGAAATGGACGGCAACGCATTCGCCCAGTTTATCCCGCTTATCCTGATCTTCGCGATCATGTATTTCCTGCTGATCCGTCCTCAGCAGAAGAAGATGAAAGACCATCAGAAGATGGTCGAGGCGCTGCGCCGGGGCGACCAGGTGGTGACCCAGGGCGGGCTGATCGGCAAGGTTGTCAAGGTCAAGGACAACAACGAGCTTGAGGTCGAGCTGGCCGAGGGCGTCAAGGTCCGCGTGGTGCAGTCGACCATCGCGCAGGTGGTGTCGAAGACCGAGCCCGCCAACTCCTGATCCGTCCCTCGTTTACCCCGTAACGCCCGAAAGGCGCGCCCATGTTGCAGATCGATCTGTGGAAACGTGTTCTGATCCTCGGGACGATTGCGGTGGGGCTGCTGCTGGCGATGCCGAACGCCTTCTACAACCGGGTCGAGGGCTATAACGACGCGGTCAAAGCCATTGAAACCGCTGGGGAAACGCCCGAACGGCTGGAGGCCGCAGCCGGCTGGCCGTCGTTCCTGCCGTCGGGGCTGGTGAACCTCGGGCTCGACCTGCGCGGCGGCGCGCATCTGCTGGCCGAGGTGCAGGTCGAGGACGTGTATTCGGCGCGGCTCGAGGCGCTTTGGCCCGATGTGCGCGACGTGCTGCGGCCCGAGCGGAACGTGGTGGGCACGGTGCGGCTGCAGCCGTCGGGGCCCGACGAGCTGCGGGTGAAGATCAGCCAGCCCGAGGGCATGGCCCGCGCGCTGGAGCTTGTGCGCGGTCTGGCGCAGCCGGTGGCGTCGCTGACCGGGGCCATCGCCAGCGATCTGGAGGTGCGCGGCGACGGTGACGAGATCATCGTCACTCTGTCAGCCGAGGAACGCGCCGCCAGCGACGAGCGCACCCTGCGCCAGAGCCTCGAGATCATCCGCCGCCGGATCGACGAGGTCGGCACGCGCGAGCCGACCATTCAGCGCCAGGGCACCGACCGCATCCTGATCCAGGTACCCGGCATCGGGTCGGCGGCCGAGCTGAAGGCGATCATCGGCACCACCGCGCAGCTGACGTTCCAGCCGGTGGTGGGCCGTGCGGGCAGCATGGAGGACAGCGCCGGCATCGGAAACGAGATCCTGCCGGGCATGGACGAGGAGGGGGTGTTCTTCATCCTCGAACAGGCGCCCGTCGTGACCGGCGAAGAGCTGGTCGACGCGCAGCCTTCGTTCGACCAGAACGGCCGCCCGGCGGTCAACTTCCGGTTCAACCCGAACGGGGCGCGCAAATTCGGCGACTATACTGCCGACAACATCGGCAGCCCGTTCGCCATCGTGCTGGATAACGAGGTGATCAGCGCCCCGGTGATCCAGAGCCACATTCCCGGCGGGTCGGGCATCATCACCGGCAGTTTCACGGTCGAGGAATCGACCAACCTTGCGGTGCTCCTGCGGGCGGGCGCGCTGCCGGCGGGGCTCGAGTTCCTCGAGGAGCGCACAATCGGGCCCGAGCTGGGGCAGGACAGCATCGAGGCCGGGCGGATCGCCACCCTTGTGGCCTTTGCCGCCGTGCTGGTCTTCATGGGGCTGAGCTATGGGCTCTTCGGGCTTTTCGCCAATGTGGCGCTGATCCTCAATATCGCGCTGATCTTCGGGCTCTTGTCGCTGATCGGGGCGACGCTGACCCTGCCGGGCATCGCCGGGATCGTGCTGACCGTGGGGATGGCGGTGGACGCCAACGTGCTGATCTTCGAGCGTATCCGCGAGGAATTGAAGACCGCCAAGGGCCCGGCGCGCGCGATCGAGCTGGGCTACGAGAAGGCGCTGAGCGCCATCATCGACGCCAACATCACGACATTCATCACCGCGGTGATCCTGTTCGCCATGGGCTCGGGCCCTGTCAGGGGCTTCGCCATCACGCTGGGGCTGGGCATCCTGACCTCGGTCTTCACGGCGATCTTCGTCACGCGGCTGTTCATCGTCATGTGGTTCGAGCGCCGCCGCCCCCGGACAATCGAGGTTTGACATGCGTCTGAGACTGGTTCGCCAAGACACCAAGTTCGATTTCTTCAGCCGCTGGAAAATCTGGCTGGGCATTTCCGCCGTGATGGTCGTGGTGGCCTTCGCGTCGTTCCTGCAGCAGGGGCTGAACTATGGCATCGACTTCCGCGGCGGCACGACGATCCGGACGCAGGCCGAGACGCCCATCGACATCGGCGCATATCGTGCCGCGATGCAGACGCTCGATCTGGGCGACATCACCATCTCCGAGGTCTTCGATCCCAGCTTCGACGAGAACCAGCACGTCGCCATGGTCCGCATTCAGGCGCAGGACGACCAGGAGGCAGTGACGGTCGAGGTGATCGAGGCGGTCGAGGCGGCGCTGACCGAGGTCGCGCCCAACATCCAGTTCGTATCGGTGGAGTCGGTTGGCCCCAAGGTGTCGGGCGAGCTGATCCAGACCGCGGCCATCGCCGTGCTTCTGGCCATCGGGGCGGTGCTTATCTACATCTGGCTGCGGTTCGAATGGCAGTTCGCCGTGGGCGCGGTCGCCGCACTGGTGCATGACGTTATCCTGACCATCGGCATCTTTTCCGAGCTTCAGATCAAGTTCGACCTGGCGATCATCGCGGCGCTTCTGACCATCGTGGGCTATTCGCTTAACGACACGGTCGTGGTCTTCGACCGGGTGCGCGAGAACCTGATCAAGTACAAGAAGCGGGACCTGCGCGAGGTGCTCAACATCTCGATCAACGAGACGCTCAGCCGGACCTTCATGACCTCGGCCACCACTTTGCTGGCGCTGATCGCGCTTTTCGTGCTGGGCGGCGACGTGATCCGGGGCTTCGTCTTTGCGATGATCTGGGGTGTGATCGTCGGGACCTACAGCTCGATCTTCGTGGCCAGCGCGATCCTGCTCTGGCTGGGGGTCAAGCGCGACTGGACCAAGCCCACCGACACCACCGGCAACCAGTTCGCCAACGTCGATGCCTGATCCGCTGGCCCAGCTGGCGGCGCTGCCGGGGCTGGGCTGGATCGCGGCGGCGGGGTTCGTGGCGGGGCTGGTGCGCGGCTTTGCCGGGTTCGGCACGGCGATGATCTTTCTGCCCGTCGCGGGGCAGTTCCTGCCGCCCATCGGCGCGCTGACCACCTTGATCGTGATGGACGCCTTCGGCCCGCTGCCGAACCTGCGCCGGGCCTGGCGCGATGGCCAGCCGGCGGATGTGTTCCGGCTGATCGCGGGCACGCTGGTGATGCTGCCCATCGGTCTGGCTTTGCTGCTGGCCGTGGCGCCCGAGGTCTTCCGCTATGCGGTCTCGATCGTGGCGCTTGTGCTGTTGGCCTGCCTGATCGCGGGGCTGCGCTATCGTGGCAAGTTGCGCCCGCCCATGGTCTACGGGATCGGCGGGCTGGCGGGGTTTCTGGGCGGCGTGGCCGGGGTTCCGGGCCCGCCCGTCATACTTTTCTACATGGCCAGCCCGCTGCCAGCCTCGGCGATCCGGGCCAACACCATGTGGTATCTTTTCCTGTTTGATCTTGTTTTTCTTGGGGTTATGTACGTGGCCGACCAACTGCTGCTGGAATTCATACTGGTCGGTCTGGCGGTGGCGATTCCGGTTGTCATTGGAAATGTCGCCGGGGCCGCTATGTTCCGGCCTGGGTGGGAACGGCAATATCGGGCACTTGCCTACGCCATCATCGCGGTATCGGCCCTGTCGGGCCTGCCGCTCTGGGACTGAGGGGATAACGACATGCGGCTGAACGAAATCACCTATACCGAGGCGGCGCCGGTCGACGGCTATGGACCGGGCTTTTTCCGCGTGGGCGGCAAGATCGTGCCGGGCGCGGTCTGTCTGTCGCCGCAGGGCACGCAAGGCTGGGGCGGGCTCGAGGACGATGGCCCGCTGCTGGCGCTGTCGGACGAGGTCGATGTGCTCTTTATCGGAACGGGGGCCGAAATCGCCCATCTGCCGGGCCCGCTGCGTCAGCGGCTCGAAGGGGCGGGGGTCGGTGTCGAGGTGATGAATTCGCCCGCCGCCTGCCGCACCTACAACGTGCTGCTGTCCGAGGGCCGCCGCGTGGCGCTGGCGGTTCTGCCGGTTTAACGTCTGACCCAAACGCAACCCGAAACAGAGGAGCCCTGACCATGGCTGCCATTTCCCTGCGCCGCGCGCGCACGATCATCCGCAAGACGCTGGAACAGGGGCGCGAGATGGGGCTCAAGCCTTTGTCGGTGATCGTCCTGGACGAGGGCGGCAACGTTCAGGCGTTCGAGCGCGAAGACGGCGCGTCGCCGGGCCGTTTCCAGATCGCGCATGGCAAGGCCTACGGTTCGGTCATGCTGGGCATGTCGGGCACCGCGCAAAAGAACCGCGCCGAAGAGCAGGCCTATTTCATCGCCGCCGCCGGTGCCGCGCTCGGCGGGCAGATGGTGCCGGTGCCGGGCGGCGTTTTGGTGCGCGACGCCAAGGGCCGCGTTCTGGGCGCGGTCGGCGTGACCGGCGACACGTCGGACAACGACGCGGCTGCCGCAAAAGCGGGCATCGAGGCCGTCGGCCTGCAGGCCGAGGTCTGAGCCACCTTTTCTAGCCCCGCCGCATGACCTATGTTTGCGGCAGGCACAAAAGAGGATCCCATGGCGCGCCCCATCGTCGGCATCATCGGCAACCAGTATCTGCTTAACGACCAGTATCCGGCCCATGCCGGCGGGTCGATGAACTCCGAGGCGGTGGCGAATGTGGCGGGTTGTATGCCGCTGGTCATCCCCGCCGATCCGCGCTTTGTGTCGGTGGCCGAACTGCTCGAGACCTGTGACGGGTTCCTGCTGACCGGCGGCCGCCCGAACGTCCATCCCGAGGAATACGGCGAAGACTGGACAGAGGCGCATGGCGCTTATGATCGCGCGCGCGATGCGATCACCCTGCCGCTGGTGCGCGCCTGCGTCGAGCGGGCCCAGCCGTTCCTCGGCATTTGCCGCGGTTTTCAAGAGGTCAACGTCGCCATGGGCGGCACGCTCTACCCCGAGATTCGCGACCTGCCGGGGCGCGACAACCACCGCATGCCGCCCGACGGCACGCTGGAAGAAAAGTTCGCGCTGCGCCATGTGGTGACGCTCAAGGAAGGCGGGGTGTTCCACCGTCTCTTCGGCGCCACCGAGGTGCTGACCAACACCCTGCACGGGCAGGGCATCAAGGCCCCGGGCGCGCGCATCGCGATCGAGGGTCACGCCCCCGACGGCACGCCCGAGGCGATCCATGTCGAGGGCGCGCCGGGGTTTACGCTGTCGGTGCAATGGCACCCGGAGTGGGACGCGGCCAACGACCCGGTGTCGCGCCCGCTCTTCACCGCCTTCGGCGACGCCGTCCGCGACTGGGCGCAGATGCGCCACGGCCCGGCCCGGCGCAGCGCGTAAGTCTTTGCTGACTGACAGATAGGGTCGTCGAAACAAGCCGCGACCAGCGCCTGCCCGTGGGATGGCGCAGCCCGCCCGGTCGGCATGTTCCGACAATCCTTCAGCCCCGCCAAGTCGCGGAATCAAGGCCGCAGGCCGCCGCGACCAGCGCCTGCCCGTCCCGTCGGGCTGGCGCTTTGTCGACCTGGGCGCGCCGCTCGTTCGATGCGATGACTTGGCGGGGATAAAGCGCTGAGAACGCTAGTTGCAGCGCCATCCCACGGGCAGGCGCTGGTCGCGGCTTTTGCTTTGAAAAGCCGACCCCTGACATTTCAAAATTCAATTTGCGCCAGCGCAAAGTGCGGCCTCTCCGCATCCTCTACGGTCGCCCCGTACGAGTCGAGGAGCGAACCGTTATGCGAATTCTGATTGCCTATGCCACGACCGAAGGTCAGACCCGCAAGATCTGCCGCCATTGCGCGGACCGGCTGATCGACCGGGGCCACAGTGTCGAGCTTTTGCCGGTGGACGAGGACGGCGGGCTTGACCTGCAGCGCTTCGACGCCGCCATCCTCGCCGGCTCGGTTCACATGGAGCGTGTGCAGCCCGCGCTGGTGGCCTTTGCCAAGACCCATTCCCAGGCGCTGGCGCGCATCCGGACGCTCTATCTGCAGGTATCGTTGGCCGCGGCGGGCAACGATTACGAGGAATGGTCGGGGCTGCGCCGGATCGCCCGCAGGCTCGCGGCCGAGACCGGCTGGGCCCCGGGGCGCACCGAACATGTCGCCGGGGCGTTCCGCTTTACCGAGTACGATTTCTTTAAATCCTGGGCGATGCGCTGGATCGCGGCGCAGCACGACCGCAAGGTCGATCCGCATAAGGACACCGAATTCACCGATTGGGAGGCGCTGGACCGGGTCCTCGACGACTGGGCGGCGTGATTGGGCAGGGGCGGCGTCTCAGGCCGCCAGCGCAGCCCCAACGCCGGTCTGGGCGCGTAGCGACTGCACCTCGTGACGCTTCAGGCAGGCGCGGGCGGTGTCGCCGTAGGACCCCGGATCGCTGCGCAGCGCGGGGAAGTTGCGGAACAGATCCTCGCGCGAGGCATCGCTGAGCGACCCCAGGCCGGTCTGGCCGATATGCAGGGATTCGGTGGGCATCCCCTCGGCATAGATCACCTGATGGCGGTCCAGCATCAGGTGGATATAGGTCACCTCGCCGCCTTCTTCGCGGATCACGTCGATGCCGTTCTCCAGATGACAGGCGGCGGCGAAGACCTCGGCGTCGCCGAAGAGCAGCTCGGCGTGATAGCCCTCGAACAACATGCGGTGCTGAGGCGACACCAGCAGCGACCCGGTCGCCCCCGGCATCACCGATTTCGCGATGCGGATCGGGGCGGTCCTGCCGGTGGCGGCGACGCGGCGCTGGCCGATCCAGCGCAGCGGCTGCAGACCGGCGTCGCGGGTCACCAGAAGATCGCCGGGCCGCAGGCTCTCGATCGGGCGGGGGCCGGTGGCGGTCAGGATGCGCGTGCCGGGGGTAAAGCAGATCACGCTGTCGATGTTGGAGAACGACACCAGCGTGCCATCGAGCATCTGGATCGTGCCGCTCTGCTCGCCGCCGACATTCGAGGTGATGTCGAGCGTGGTGCGGTCGGCCAGCCCGTTGAGGTCGAGCGTATCGCCGCCCGACTGGCCGGTGGTGGCCCCCTCGATCGTGATGGTGCCGCTGCCTGCCTCGGCCAGATCGACCAGCGTGATCACGTCGTCGCCGTCGCCCGCGGTGATCGTGTCGCCCTGGGCGGCGAAGATCGTGTCGTTGCCCGCCCCGCCGTCGATAAGGTCGCCGCCCGCGCCGCCGCTCAGAACGTCGGCCCCGTCGCCGCCCGTCAGAGTGTCGGCCCCGTCATCGCCCGCCAGCGTGTCGTCGCCGGTGCCGCCCGAAAGGCTGTCGTTGCCGGTGCCGCCGGAAAGGCTGTCGTTGTCGGCGCCGCCCGTCAGGGTGTCGTCCCCCGCCTCGCCCAAAAGCGTGTCGTTGCCCGCGCCGCCGTCGAGGCTGTCGTTGCCGCTGGCGACGGGAATGGCGTCGAAATGCACATCCGTCAGCCAGATGCCCTGGGTGCCGGCCTGCAGGTTGCCGTAGATCACCTCTACCTGGGCGACGGGGCCCGCCACTTCGACCAGCACCGACCCGTCGAGCTGGCTGGTGTCGTTGGCCACCGTGTCGGCGGTGATCGTGTTGCCCAACACCGTGTCGCCGCCGCCGGGCGTCAGGGTGACGGCCACCGCGTTGCCGTCGGCATCATAGGCGTTGACGGTGATGATGTCGGTGTGATTGCCGCTGCCCCAATCGACGTCGTTGATCCGGAAGCTGACGTTCTCGACCTCGTCGGCGACGGACGCGCCGGTGCTGGCGGCGAAAGTCATCGTGGTGGTCGAGGTCGCGCCGTCGCCCTGGCCGTAGAGGTAGAGTGCGGAATTGGTAAAGGGCTCGCCCGCGCCGCCGTATTGCGTCAGCGTGTCGTCGACCTCGAATATGGGGGCGTTGTTGCCGTCGTTGGTAAAGCCCAGCGTGACGTCGATAGTGCCGGTATCCTGGGTGAACCCGGCCGACAGGTCGGTGCCGGTGGCGCCCTGATCGGTCCAGATCAGCGCCTCGGCTATCGGGTCGGGGCTGTAGAGGCCGTAGTCGCCATAGAGCAGATCGGCCCCGTCGCCGCCCAGCAGCGTGTCGTCGCCCATGCCGCCGATGGCGGTGTCGTCGCCGGCGCCGGCGTCCACCAGATTGCCAAGCGCGGAGGGGTCGCCGTCGACGGACTGGCCCTGTGGGTCGATGTAATCGGGGTCGATGGAATCGTTGCCCGTGGTGCCGTCGATGGTCGGGTCCTGAAAGGCCGCGTAATCCTGCGAATTGAACGCGATGGTGCCGTTGGTGACGCTTGGATTGTTGGTATAGGCGTTGACCGTATAGGTGCGGCCCGCGACCAGCGGCGCCTCGGACAGGGTGTAATCGCCCGCCGCCGCGCCGTTCTCGACGTCGAATTGCGCCACCTCGAAGCTCTGTCCGGTGACGCTGTCGGTGATTGTCCAGACGGCCTCGGCATCGACGTTCGAGCCGGTGGAGGAGGCGCCGGGGATGGTGACATCGGCGGTGGCGGTCTCGCCGCCACGGCTGTCGTCGTCGAGCGTGATGCCCTCGATCCCGGTTTCGGTGTCGGTGATGGTGGCGCTGCCGGCCGCAGTGGACGGCCCGGTCCAGACGAAGGAACTGCCGACCGAGTTGGAAAAGACGGTGGTGGGATCCACCAGATAAAATTGAACTGTATAAACGGGCATGCTGCCACTCTCGGTATTCTGCCCATTCTCCTTGGGCGTGTTTCATCTGCGGGCGTGCTTGCCCGTTTCGCCACTGGATACAATTCCGGTGGGGCAGCAAGATGAAGCGACCAAGGCGATAATATGATTGAATTTTATGCAAAATGAAAACGCCCCCGTGGGGTGTCACGGGGGCATTTCTAGTAAATTCAAAGGATTAGGCGTAGAAGTCGACGCTCTTTGACAGCGGCAATTCCCGCAGGCGCTGGCCCGTCAGGTCGAATATGGCATTCGCCAGCGCCGGGGCGGCGGGTGGCGTACCGGGTTCGCCCACCCCGCCGAGATGCGGGTTTGTTTCCAGTGTGCGCACAACCACCGCGGGCATTTGCGGCATCCGCAGGGCCTCGTAATCGGGGAAATTGAGCTGCTGCACCATCCCGTCCTCAAAGGTGATCTCTTCGCTGATCGCCGCCGACAGGCCGTAGACCATGCCGCCCACCATCTGCGCCTCGATGATCGACGGGTCGAGCGCGACGCCCACGTCGCAGGCGATCCAGGCGTCGGTCATGCGGATCAGCCCGCCTTCGTCGCGCACCTCGATCACCATCGCCACGGGCGTGCCGAAGCTGTAGCACATCGCCACGCCGCGTCCGACGCCCTCGGGCGTGCTGCCGGTCCAGCCCGACATCTCGCGCACCGCGTCCAGGCAATCGGCGGCAGGGCGCCATTCGGTCTTGGCCAGCTGAAAGCGAAAGTCCAGAGGGTCGGCCCCGGCGGCATGGGCCATCTCGTCGATGAAGGATTCATGGACGAAGCCGTTGATCGAATTGCCGACCGATCGCCAGAAGCCGATGGGCACGTCGAGATCGGCCAGATAGCCGCGCGCGCGGTAGTTGGGGATGGCGTAGGGCTGATTGAAGAGCCCCTCGACCGTCACCTTGTCGGGTCCGCCGGGGGCAAAACCGATCCAGCGCCCCAGCGCCTGACGCGCAACCGAGGGGGCGGCGACCTGGGCATCCAGCATCACCGCCTGGCCATCGGCCACAGCGCCGCGCATCCGGGCCAAAGCAGCGGGGCGGTAGAAATCGTGGGTCATGTCCTCTTCGCGCGACCAGGTCAGCTGGATCGGCGTGCCGGGTATGGCCTTGGCCACGCGGGTGGCGAGCACGGCGAAATCCATCTCTCCGCGCCGGCCAAAGCCGCCGCCCATATATGGCGTGATCACCTCGACCTGATCGGGCGACAGACCCGCCTCGGCGGCGCAGGCGTCGCGCACGAAGGTGGGGGCCTGGTTGCCGGCCCAGACGCGCAGACCCTCGGGCGTGATCCAGGCTGTGGCGTTCATCGGCTCCATCGTGGCATGGGCGAGGAAGGGCAGCTTGTAGCTGGCGCTCAGTTCGGTCGCGCCGCCGGGTAGGTCGGTCACGTCGCCGTCGTCGCGCATTGTCGAGTTGGGCTCGGTGTCGAAGGCGGCCTCGATGGCGGCGAACATGGCGTCGGTTTGGGCGGGGTAGGGCGCGTCCTCCCATTCGATGGGGATCGCATCCACGGCCTGCTGGGCCAGCCAGGTGTTGCTGGCCACCACCGCCACGCCGTCGCCCATGTCGATCACCCGCTCGACCCCGGGCATGCGGCCCGCGTCGAACCCGTCGAAGCTGCGCATCCCGCCGCGTTTGGGCGACATCCTGAGGGCGGCGAATTTCATCCCCGGCAGACGGGTGTCGACGGCGAATTGCGCGGTGCCGGTGGATTTCTCCACCATGTCGACGCGCGGTAGCGAGCGGCCCAGATAGCGCCACTGATCGGGCTCGCGCAGGATGACGTTGGGCGGCGCGATCCCGGCGGCCTCGGCGGCGAGGTCGGTATAGGGGATCCGGGTGCCGTCGGCGGCGATCACGTGGCCGTCCTCGGTGCCAAGCGTCTCGGGGGCGACGCCCAGCCGGTTCGCCGCCGCCGCTTTCAGCATCTCGCGCGCGGTGGCGCCGGCGACGCGCATCCGCTCGTACCCGTCCTTCATCGCGGTCGAGCCGCCGGTGACCTGCATGTCGAACAGCTTGCCCAGGCTGCCCATGGTTTCCCCCAGCGCCTGCTGGAAGGCCGAGGCGTCGTAACCCTTGTTGGGCAGACCTTCGCCCATCATGGCGTGGTTGTAATAGGCCTTGGCGGCGGGGCCGTGGATGACGCGGATGTCCTCCCATGCGATGTCCAGCTCTTCGGCCAGAAGGGCGGCCCAGGTGGTGCGGGTGCCCTGGCCCATCTCGGCGCGGGGCGCGATCAGGGTCACGCCCGCGCCGTCGATCAGCACGAATGGGTTGAGCGCGGTCTCGCCCTCGGCCGGGCGCAGCGGGTTGGGCGCGTCCTTGTTGATCTGCCAGACGCCAAAGGCGACGCCCCCGGCGATGGCGACACCGCCGAAGAGAAAGGTGCGGCGGACGATTTTTCCGATGCTGGCCATGGATCAGCCCTCCGACATCTGGGTGGCGGCGGTCTTGATCGCGGCGCGGATGCGCGGATAGGTGCCGCAGCGGCACAGGTTCCCGGCCATCGCCGCGTCGATATCGTCGTCGCTGGGGGCGGGGTTTTCCGCCAGAAGGCTCGCCGCCTGCATGATCTGGCCCGACTGACAATAACCGCATTGCGCGACCTGATGGTCGATCCACGCCTGCTGAAGCTTTGCCAGATTGTCCGGCGTGCCCAGCCCCTCGATCGTCGTTACGTCGCCCCAGACATCGCCGATGGCCACCTGGCACGACCGCACCGCCTCGCCATCGATATGGACGGTGCAGGCGCCGCAGGCGGCGACGCCGCAGCCGAATTTGGTGCCGGTCAGCCCCAGCCCGTCGCGCAGCGCCCAGAGCAGGGGCACATCGGCAGGCAGGTCGAGCTCGGTCGTTTCTCCGTTGACGGTGAGGGGGATCATGGGCAGCTCCTCTGGCCGGAAAGCGTTCTGACAATCTTAGCGTGATGTGTCATCCTGTCAATTGACAAATTTTCCCAGATCTGTCAAACCGTCTGTATGGCGGACGGTCAGGACATCGACGATCCCAAGCGCGCGGCTATTCTGCACGCGGCATTCGAGGTGTTTCTGACCTATGGGGTCCGGCGCAGCTCGATGGAGGATATCGCGCGAAAGGCCGGGATGTCGCGCCCGGCGCTCTATCTGCATTTCCGCAACAAGGACGACATCTTTCGCGCGCTCAAGACGCAGTATTACGACGACGCGGTGCGCGACGTGACCGTGGCGCTGTCCCAGGACGGGCCGGCGGAGGAGGTGCTGCGCGCGGCGTTCCTGGCGCAGGCGGGCGAGGTCTTCGAGGCGCTGATGAATTCGCCGCACGGGGACGAGATTCTGGACCAGGGCGTGGCCATGGCGGGCGACGTGTCGGCCGAGGGCGAGGCCCGGCTGGCGGGGGTCTATGCCGACTGGCTGACGCGGCGGGCGGCGGCGGGCCGGATTAAGCTGCCCGGCGCGCCCGAGGTGCTGGCCGAGGCGATGATCCTGGCGCTGAAGGGCGCCAAGGCGCCGCCCTACGCGCGCTATCTGGAACGCGTGTCGGCCCTGGCGGGGCTCTTCGGGCGGGGGCTCGAGGCCTGAAAGCGTGCCCTCAGAGGTCGGTGCGCAGGTGCCACAGATCGGGGAAAAGCTCGACCTCGAGCATGTGTTTGAGATAGCTCACGCCGCCGGTGCCGCCGGTGCCGCGTTTCAGCCCGATGACCCGTTCCACGGTGGTGACGTGGTTGAAGCGCCAGCGGCGGAAGTAATCCTCGAGATCGACCAGCTTTTCGGCGAGTTCGTAGAGATCCCAATAGGTTTTGGGGTCGCGGTAGACCTCTTGCCAGGCGTCCCGCACTGCCGCATCGGGCGCATGAGGACGCTGCAGGTCGCGGTCGAGGCTGGCGTCAGGCAAGGGGATGCGCGCATTGAGCAGCGCCAGTGCCGTGTCGTAGAGGCTGGGGCGGGTCAGCTCTGCCTCCAGAAGTGTGGCCAGCTCGGGGCGGTGCGCGTGGGGGCGGATCATCGCGGGATTGCGGTTGCCCAGGGTGAATTCGATCAGACGGTATTGGTGCGACTGAAAGCCCGAGCTTTGCCCTAAAGCGGCGCGGAATGTGGTGTAGTCGCTGGGCGTCATGGTGCGCAGCACATCCCAGGCGCTGTTGAGCTGTTCGAAGATGCGGCTGACGCGGGCGAGGGATTTGAACGCGGGGCGGATGTCGTCGCTGCGCAGGATCTCGCGCGCGGCGTGAAGCTCGTGCAGCGCGAGGCGCATCCAGAGTTCCGAAGTCTGGTGCTGGACGATGAAGAGCATCTCGTCATGGGCGTCGCTGAGCGGGTGCTGGGCGCCCAGCACCTGATCGAGGCGCAGATAGTCGGTGTAGGACATGCGGCCGTCGAAGGCCATCTGCGCGCCTTCGCCGGAGGGATCGTAGGGATCTGTCATGCGGGGCACCTTTGGTTTGGCGGGAAGAGGGGGCTCTGCCCCCGTCGCCCTGAGGGGCGACTCCCCCGGGATATTTATGACCAGATGAAACGGAAAGGGCTCATGTGACGGCCTTGCGCTGCAGGTATTCCGGCCGGTCCCACGCGGCGGTGTCGAGGATCTGCGCCAGGTGGTCGGCGGCGGCGTCGATGTCGGCCTCGCCGATGTAGAGCGGGCAGATGCCGAAGCGCAGGATGTCCGGCGCGCGGAAATCGCCGATGACGCCGCGCGCGATCAGCGCCTGCATGATGGCGTAGCCCTGGGGGTGGCGGAAGGATACCTGGCTGCCGCGCGCGTCGTTATCGCGGGGGGTGGCCAGTGCGAGCGACGGGCAGCGCGCCTCGACGGCGGCGATGAAGCGGTCGGTCAGCGCCAGCGAGCGGGCGCGCAGGTCGGCCATCTCGACCCGGTCCCAGATGTCGAGCGCGGTCTCGAGTGCTGCCATCTGCAGCACCGGAGGGGTGCCGACGCGCATCCGCTCGATGCCGTCGCCCGCGCGGTAGCCCAGATCGAAGTCGAAAGGCGCGGCGTGGCCCAGCCAGCCCGAGAGCACCGGTTCTGCCCGGTCGGCATGTTCCGGCGCGACATAGATGAAGGCGGGCGCGCCGGGCCCGGCGTTGAGGTATTT
This sequence comes from Aestuariicoccus sp. MJ-SS9, assembly GCF_032586235.1. NCBI lineage: Bacteria > Pseudomonadati > Pseudomonadota > Alphaproteobacteria > Rhodobacterales > Paracoccaceae > Aestuariicoccus > Aestuariicoccus sp. MJ-SS9. The sequence goes on along the minus strand of NZ_JAWHTD010000007.1, from coordinate 93,628 downwards.
GTAGGTGCAGCCGACGGCGAAATCCGCCTTGTCGCGGGTCACGTGCACCGGCAGGGCGCCGGCGCTGTGCGCCAGATCCCAGATCGCCAGCGCGCCGTGTTGATGCGCCCTGGCGGTCAGCGCGGGCATGTCGTGACGACGTCCGGTGCGGTAGTCGACCTCGGTGATCAGGGTCACGGCGATCTCGTCGGTGATGGCGTCCGCGACCTCTTCAGGCGCGACGAGGCGCAGCTCGTAGCGATCGCCCAGCAGCTTGATCAGCCCTTCGGCCATGTAGAGATCGGACGGGAAATTGCCGGTGTCGGAGAGGATCACGCGCCGGTCGGGGCGCAGGTTCAGCGCGGCGGACAACGCCTGGAACACCTTGATCGAGAGCGTGTCGCCGATCACCGTATGGCCCGGCACGGCGCCGATGAGCCGGCCCACGCGGTCGCCGAGCCTGCCCGGCATGGCCATCCAGCCGCAGCTGTTCCAGCCTTTGATCAGCTCGGCCCCCCATTCGTCGCGCAGCGCCTTTTCCAGCCGCGCGGGCGTGGCCGTGGGCAGAGGGCCCAGGGAATTGCCGTCGAGGTAGATGACCCCGTGCGGCAGCTGGAACTGCGCCCGGGTCCAGGTGAAATCGGTCACAGCTCGCCCCCCGAGAGCTGGATCGCCTGGCCGTTGACTGACCCGGAATTCGGGCGGCAGAGCCAGACTGCCGCGTCGGCCACCTCCTCGGGGCGGATCAGACGCCCGTGCGGGTTGACCCCGACCATCAGCTGGCGGGCCTCGTCGTGGGACATGCCGGTGCGGGCGGCGATCGAGGTGACGTTGCTGTCGACGATATCGGTGTCGACATAGGCGGGGCAGAGCGCGTTGAAGGTGTAGGGCTTGCCGGCGTAATCAGCGGCCAACCCGCGGATCAGCCCGATCAGCGCGTGTTTCGAGGCGGTGTAGGTCGGCGCGCCCTTCAGCCCCTTGAGGCCGGCGATGGAGCTGACGGCGACGATCCGGCCCCAATCTGTCTGGGTCATGCTTTTCAGGCTTTCGCGAATGGTCAGGAAGGCGCCGTCGAGGTTGGTGGCCATCATGTTGCGCCAGAAATCGAGGTCGGTCTTCAGGAGGGCGCGGCCCTCGGCGATGCCGGCGTTGGGGACGCAGATCTGGATGGGACCGCGCTGGGTGACGGCCTCGGCGATGCCGTCGGCGACCGAGGCTTCGTCTTGTACGTCCATCACAAGAGGGTGCAAGCGGCCGCCCGCGGCCTCTTGCAGCGTCGCGGCGCGGCGGCCGGTGATGGTGACGAGGGCGCCTTCGTCGGCCAGCGCGCGGGCGATGGCCAGGCCGATCCCGGTGCCGCCACCGGTGACGAGTGCGTGTTTGCCGCTGAGCATCCTGCGTCCTTTTCCCAGGTTTTGGCGCAGCCTAGCCGGATTAGGCGTGGTGGCAAGGCGGACTTGCTAAACGCATTCATTCATGTGAATGTGAGCGCGGCTGACGGGAGGGTGAACGCCATGCGGATGATCTTGGGACTTGTGCTTTGCGCCGGGGCGGCGGCGGCGAGCGAGGATATCGCGGACAAGTATCCGCAGTCCGAGCTTTACGACAAACCGGTCGAGGTGATCCCCTATGTCTGGTCGGCCATCGGCGCGACGGCCCCGCCGACCTACGACAACAGCGGCCACAACAACAACCTGTCCTTCGTCGTGACCGGTGACGGGGTCGTGGTGGTTAACGGCGGCGCGTCGGTGCGGCTGGCCGCGGCGCTGCACGACGAGATCAAGGCGGTGACCGATCAGCCGGTGAAGCTGGTGATCAACGAGAACGGGCAGGGCCATGCCATGCTGGGCAATGCCTATTGGGCGGATCTGGGCGTCGATATCCTGGCCCATGAAGAGGCCATCGCCGAGGTCGAGGAAAACGGCGATTTCATCCTGCAGGGGATGCAGCGCTATAATGGCGACAAGGCCGAGGGCACGCGGGTGGTGCCGGCCAATCTGTCGTTTTCCGACCGCGAGGTGATCGAGATGGGCGACGTCACGCTGGAGGTGCTGCATCTGGGTCCGGCGCACGGGCCGGGCGACACGCAGGTGTGGATTCCGCAATGGTCGATGATGATCGCCGGGGATATCGCGTTTCACGAGCGCATGCTGCCGGTTTTCGCGGACACCTGCACCTCGTGCTGGATCGAAACCTGGGAGACGGGATTTGCGCCGCTGGAGCCGACTTATGTGATCCCGGGCCACGGGCATCCGACGAACCTGGCGCAGGTGACGCGTTACACGTACGACTATCTGCTGGACCTGCGCGAAAAGATCGGCGCGCATATCGACGAGGGTGGCGATCTGGCCAGCGCTTATTACGTCGATCAGGAACGCTGGTCCAAGCTGGACACGTTCGAGGAACTGGCCACCAAGAATGCCGGCCGGGTCTTCGAGGAAATGGAATGGGAATAGCCACGCAGCTCCGAGGAAAGCCCGCAAGGGCTTGAGGAGGGGCCGCTCGTCCGCCCGTTTGGGCGTCCTCGCTTCGGCGGGAAACAAACCGGAGGATGGCGCAGATGCTCAGATGGGTCGACATGCCGCCGGTGTGGCTGGCGCTCTGCCTGGCGCTGGCCTGGGGACAAAAGACCTACCTGCCGGCGGGGCTGAGTTTCGGCCCGGTCTGGGCCGACCTCCTGGGCGGTCTTCTGGTGGGCGGCGGCGTCGTGCTTTTTGCACTGGCCGCCTACGAATTCCGCCGTCACCGCACCAGCATCATCCCGCATGAAACGCCTGAGCGGATGATCACCCTGGGTATCTTCAAACGCAGCCGCAACCCCATCTACCTCGGTGATTCGCTGATCCTGGCAGGCATGATCCTGTATTGGGATGCGGTGTTGGCGCTACCACTGATCCCGGTCCTCGTCTGGATCCTGGAACGGCGCTTCATCGTGCTGGAGGAAAATCGGATGCGGCGCAAGTTTCGTGCCGATTTTGCGCGTTATGCGCAACAAACAAGAAGGTGGCTTTAACTCCCGCGCGACTTATGTTCTAGAGCCGCAGCAGCGGTTGTGGCCGATGGGTCAGCATTGTAGACCCACCGTTTGAGCGGCGCTGCCGCAACGGAACCGAAGAAACGTTTGATCTGACGCGAGGGGGACTCATACGTGAAGATAGGGACGCCTAAGGAAGTGTTCGCAGGCGAGGCGCGTGTAGCCATGACGCCTGACTCTGCACTTCAGTTGCAGAAACTGGGCTACGACTGCGCCATCGAGACCGGTGCGGGCGCGGCGGCCGGGTTCACCGACGACGCCTATGAAGCCGCCGGGGTCGAGGTGGTCAAGACCGCCGCGGCGCTCTGGAAAGGCGCCGATATCATCGCCAAGGTCCGCCCGCCCAGCGACGCCGAGGTCAAGCGGCTGAACGGCGACAAGCTGCTGATCAGCTTCTTCTACCCCGGTCAGAACCAGGAGCTGATGGAGGCCGCCGCCAAGAAGGGCGCATCCGTCATCGCCATGGACATGGTGCCGCGCATCAGCCGCGCCCAGAAGATGGACGCGCTGTCGTCGATGGCCAATATCGCGGGCTACCGCGCGGTGATCGAGGCGGGCAACAACTTTGGCCGCTTCTTCACCGGTCAGATCACCGCCGCCGGCAAGGTGCCGCCGGCCAAGGTTCTGGTGGTGGGCGCGGGCGTGGCCGGTCTGGCCGCGATCGGCACGTCGACCAGCCTCGGCGCGATCACCTACGCCTTCGACGTCCGGCCCGAAGTGGCCGAGCAGGTGGAATCGATGGGCGCGGAATTCGTCTATCTGGATTTCGAGGAAGAGCAGCAGGACGGCGCCGCCACCGGCGGCTATGCCGCTGTATCCAGCCCCGAATTCGCCGCGGCACAGCTTGCCAAGTTCCGCGAGCTGGCGCCTGAGATGGACATCGTCATCACCACCGCGCTGATCCCCAACCGCGAGGCGCCCGAGCTCTGGACCAAGGACATGGTCGAGAGCATGAAGCCCGGGTCGGTCATCATTGACCTCGCGGCCGAGAAGGGCGGCAACTGCAAGCTGACGGTGATGGACGAGAAGATCGTCACCGACAACGGCGTCACCATCATCGGCTACACCGACTTCCCCAGCCGGATGGCAACGCAGAGCTCGACGCTCTATGCCACAAACATCCGCCACCTGATGACCGATCTGACGCCCGAGAAGGACGGCCAGGTCAACCACAACATGGAGGATGACGTGATCCGCGGCGCGACCATCGCGCATGAAAAAGAGATCACCTTCCCGCCGCCGCCGCCCAAAGTGCAGGCCATCGCGGCGCAGAAGAAGGAAAAGCCCAAGGAACTGACGCCCGAGGAAAAGCGCGCGCAGGAAATCGCCGCGTTCAAGGCGCAGACCAAGCAGCAGGTCACGCTGATCGGTGTCGGCGCGGCGCTGGTGCTGCTGGTGGGGCTCGTGGCGCCCGCCAGTTTCATGCAGCATTTCATCGTCTTCGTGCTGTCGGTCTTCGTCGGCTTCCAGGTGATCTGGAACGTCGCCCATTCGCTGCACACGCCGCTTATGGCGGTGACCAACGCGATCTCGTCGATCATCATCCTGGGCGCGCTCATCCAGATCGGGTCGAGCTCGCTGCTGATCACGGTGCTGGCCGCGGCCGGTGTGCTGATGGCTTCGGTCAACATCTTCGGCGGCTTCCTCGTCACACGGCGCATGCTCGCCATGTTCCAGAAATCTTAAGGAGCGGCGCATCATGGAATACGGATTCACGATTGCGGCCTATGCGGTCGCGGCGGTTCTCTTCATCCTGTCGCTGGGCGGGCTTTCGGGCCAGGAAAGCGCGAAACGGGCGGTCTGGTACGGCATCGCCGGCATGGCCATCGCCGTTCTGGCGACCCTGATCGGGCCGGGCCAGGGGCTTTGGCTCGGGTCGGTCGTCCTGATCGCGCTGGGCGCGGCGGTCGGCTATCAGCTGGCGACCCGCGTGCAGATGACGCAGATGCCCGAGCTGGTGGCGATCATGCACAGCCTCGTCGGCCTTGCAGCGGTCTTCGTCGGCTTCAACGCCGATCTGACCATCAACATGGTCGAGGCGGCCAAGGCCGCCGGCGAGGCGGTCGAGGGCAGCTTTGCCACGCTCGTGGCCAAGAAGACCTCGGTCGAGATTACCATCCTCAAGGTCGAGCTGGTGCTGGGCATCTGGATCGGTGCCGTCACTTTCACCGGCTCGGTCATCGCTTATGGCAAGCTGGCGGGCAAGGTGAACTCGGCGGCGAAACAGCTTCCGGGCGGGCATATGCTGAACGCCGCCGCGGCGGCGCTGTCGGTGGTGCTGGCGATCGCCTATTTCGCCGATACCGGCAGCTGGACGCTGGTCCTGCTGACGCTGCTGGCGCTCTTCATCGGCTATCACCTGATCATGGGCATCGGCGGCGCCGACATGCCGGTGGTGGTGTCGATGCTGAACAGCTACTCGGGCTGGGCGGCGGCGGCCATCGGCTTTAGCCTGGGCAACGATCTGCTGATCGTCGTGGGTGCGCTGGTGGGATCGTCGGGTGCGATCCTGTCCTACATCATGTGCAAGGCCATGAACCGTGCCTTCGTCAGCGTGATCCTGGGCGGCTTCGGCGGCGCATCGGGCGAGCAGATGGCGGTCGAGGGCGAACAGATCGCCATCGACGCCGACGGCGTAGCGCAGGCGCTGGACGAGGCCGACAGCATCATCATCATCCCGGGCTACGGCATGGCCGTGGCGCAGGCGCAGCAGAACGTGGCCGAGCTGACCCGCCGCCTGCGCGCCAAGGGCAAGGAGGTGCGTTTCGCCATCCACCCGGTCGCGGGCCGTCTGCCGGGTCACATGAACGTGCTGCTGGCCGAGGCCAAGGTGCCCTACGACATCGTGCTCGAGATGGACGAGATCAACGACGACTTCCCGGATACGGATGTCGCCATCGTCATCGGCTCGAACGACATCGTGAACCCGGCCGCACAGGACGACCCCAACAGCCCCATCGCCGGCATGCCGGTGCTGGAATGCTGGAAGGCCAAACAGGTCTTCGTGTCCAAGCGCGGCCAGGGCACCGGGTACTCGGGCATCGAGAACCCGCTGTTCTTCAAGGACAACACGCGGATGTTCTACGGCGACGCCAAGAAGTCGCTCGAGGATCTGCTGACGCGCATTTCCTGACGCGCCGGCGACAAACAAACTTCAAGGCCCCGCCACCCCGGCGGGGCCTTTTGATTTGCGGGGCGCGCCGCGGTCCTGCCTGCGATCCGTGCAGACGCACTCCGCCCAGGGGCGCGATGGTCAGTTAATCCTTTCAAGCCGAGCGAGACCGCGGCTAGGCTGATCGGACAATTGCTTTTTAAACCGGAGATTGACATGCAACGAGAAGACCTGCCCGCCGATTTGCAGGCCCGCTACGACGCGCTTTATGCCATTGCCGAGCAGGCGCTGGGGCAGGACCCGGCCACGGCCTATGCCTCCGACACGCCGCCGCCGCTCGACCCTGCGCTCTTCGCCGGGCACGAAGCCGACATTCAGGCAATCCTCGCCGCCTATGGCGACATCTTCGAAGAGCCGGAAGACGAGCCCGATCTGGAGTTCGAAACCAAGCTGACCCTGCCGATGCTCGGCCAGATCGCGCAGGCGCACCACGCCACGCACCACACCCATCACCACCATCATCACAAGAAAAACAAACTGCGGGTCTATTACAAAGGCATCTTCCTGCACCTGGTGGTGCCGAAGGATGTGATGGACCACATTCTGGCACATACCGGGACGGCCAAAGAGCTGGCCGATTGGCTGGGTGTGTCCGGGGTCGAGGGCGAGGCGCTGGCCGCGGCGCTGCATTTCCTGATCAAGTTCGAGACCAGCCGTCTGAAAAAGGCCAATTCCCATTCGCACGGCAAGGGGGTGGACCTGCGCTGGACGATCTTCCAGCTGGGCCTGCTGGTATCCTCGGGCGGTATCCTCTCGCAGGCGGCGCAGCCCTTCATTTCGCCCGCGACCTGACCGTCTTTGATACCGCGCCCGCACCGGCCGAAAAGCGCGAATTGCGGGCGCGCGCGGCGCTGGCTGGGCATGTATGCCGTTGTGTACGATTAAGTTATTGATAAGTATGGAGATTTGTCTTTACACTTGACCGATGTCACAGTAAGGCCGAGTCTATAAGCTCGGGAAAGCATCATGCCGCCCATTCAGGACCATCCGCTGCGCTACCGGCTCTCGAACGAGCTGCACGCGCGGCCGTTCCCCTCGCTCAGCGCGCCGTGCCGCGCGGTCTATCTCGCGATCAAGAAGCCGCAGCAGGCCGCGTCGCGCGACCGGTCGCTCGATCTCAAGCATCTGACCGATCTGCTGGACCGATACGGCACGCAGCATCCGCAGCCCGGGGCCACGCATTTCTCGGGCCGCATCGGCCAGCACATGCTGAAATGGGAGCAGCACACGGAATTCGTCACCTACACGGTGTTCATGGACGGCCTGACCGACCGGCCTTTCGATCCGGCGGATTTCGAGGTCTTCCCGGAAAGCTGGCTTGCCGAAGCGCCGGGCGTGCGCATCACCTCGGCGCTGATCCGGATCGCCGAACGCGGCGAGGCGGCCGAGACCGAGCGCGCGCTGAACCACTGGTTCGTGCCAGAAAGCCTCGCGGTCAGCGCCGTGCTGGACGAGGACGCCATCGTCGCCGGAGATTTCCGCATCGATCCGGCGGGGCATCTGCGCTTTGGCGTCTTCACCCGCCCCGGGGTCGGCGAACGGCGTGTGGGGCGCATCGTGCAGCGGCTGTGCGAGATCGAGACCTACAAGACCATGTCGATGCTGGGCTTCACCCGTGTGCGCGAACTGGCCCCCCGCATGGGCGAGATCGACGGCGAACTGAGCCGCCTGATGGAGGCGATGACACATGGCGCGGGACCGGCGGAGGAGACGCTGAAGGCGCTCCTGTCGGTCTCGGCGGAGCTGGAGAGCCTGTCGGCGCAGACCTCTTTCCGGCTGGGCGCGACCGGGGCCTACGAGGCCATCGTCGGCCAGCGGATCAGCGTGCTGCGCGAAACCCGGTTCCAGGGGCGGCAGACCTTCGGCGAATTCATGATGCGCCGCTACGACCCGGCCATGCGTACGGTCAAGAGCACCGAGGCGCGGATGGACACCATGACCACCCGCGCGATGCGCGCCGGCGACCTCTTGCGCACCCGGGTCGAGGTCGAACGCTCGGCCCAGAACCAGCAATTGCTGGAATCCATGAACCAGCGCGCGGACATGCAGCTGCGGCTGCAGAAGACGGTCGAAGGTCTTTCGGTGGTCGCGATCAGCTATTACGCGGTGTCGCTGGCGGGCTATCTGCTCTACCCGCTGGCCGATGCCACGGGGATCGGCCGAGGGCTTCTGCTGGCAGGGGTGACCTTGCCCGTAGTGGGGATCGTCTGGTGGATGATCCGCCGCATCCGGCACGCGATGGAAAATTCCGGCCCCAGCCTCTGAAAACTTGTTGGGAATCCATCGGAGCGCCTTCGGCGCGCTTTATGGTGTGATGAGGGGCGCTGCCCCTCAAACTCCCCGGGATATTTGGGGATCAGTGAAACGAAGTCTTAAATAAGATAGTGACAAAGTGGTTTTGCGGAACAGGCGGGGACGCCGATGACCGTGATCGGTGAAGCAGTTGCTTTTCCCTGACCCGGTGGTGATCCCGCCGGGTCAGTCATTTCAGCCCCTGTTTTCATTGATCCATAAATATCCCGGGGGTGTGGGGGCTGGCCCCACTTGACCCTGCGTGTGGGGGCTGGCCCCCACTGGCCCGCGATACGGCTTATTCCGCCGGTTGAAGGAGCGCACCGGAATTGCGGCTTGCGCCGCGCAGGGCCGCGTCGAGGGCAAGTGCGCCACCGGCGATCGACGCTATGGCCAGGATGGCGGCGAACGACAGGGTGGGCACGCCGGAGAGGCCTGCGCCGACGGTGCAGCCTCCGGCCAGCACGCCGCCCACGCCCATTAGGGCCGCGCCGGCGAGGTAGCGCCCGGTCTGGCGGGGGCTCTCGAAGCTTTGCCAGGCAAAGCGGCGTGCGGCCAGCGACGACAACAGCGCCCCGCCCAGCACGCCGCCGATCAGGCCGACACCGAAGCCCGCCGGGATCGATGTCGAGGCGACGAGCCAGAAGAGGCTGTCGGCGAAGGGCGAGGTGAAGCTGAGGCTTTCCATCGCGATGGGATCGAAATCGTCATAGAGCACGAAACCCGTCCCGACCCAGCCCAGTGGCACCAGCAGGCCCAGCAGCGCCGCGAGCGTCAGCATCGGCCAGCGGTTGCCCGAGCGCAGCGCAAAGGCCAGCGCGGCCGTCGCCAGAAGAGCCGTCCAAACCAGCGCGCCGCCCGGCAGGGCGGCGAGGCTGACGGCCTCGCCCAGCGGCAGGGTGACGCTGCCCAGCGTGGTGCGGATCGGAGCCAGCACACCTTTGAGCGTCGCGTGGGCGACGATTGCGAAGACCGCAAGAACGGTCAGGGCGCGCAGGTTGCCCGAGCCGGTCAGAACCGTCAGGCGCGACACGCATCCGCGGGTCAGCACCATCCCGGCGCCGAACATCAGCCCGCCCGCGACGATCGCCAGCACCGGAAGGTCGGACGCCATGAAGCGGTGATCGTCGAAGGCGATCAGACCCTGCGACACGGCGAACTGCGTGCCGACCAGCGCCGTCGCCAGCGCGGTCAGCCAGACGCCCATCGCAGAGCGGGCGTCAGACCCGACCAGCCCGCGGCGGAAACAGAATTTCGTCTGTTCGGCGAGCACGCCGAACAACGCCCCCAGGCCCAAAGCGAAAAAGACGGCGACCTGCGGCGCGGTGAGGTTTTCAAAGCCGAGCGTTTCGAACATGACGGACTCCGGGTTTCAGAACAATATTCCAGATGAACCGGAGAAAGCCGCAATGCAAGGTCGCAGAGGGTCGCTGTAAGCCGTTTTTTCAGAACAAAGTTCCGGTTTCTGCGCTGCGGTAGGCCGCAGGTTCCGCTTTGGGTGCGTATGGGCAAAGCTGTCTTGCCTTCAGCAGTACGCTGGAACCGTCGTTCTTTTTTGCCGATCGGCGCGGGGCCGCGCCGCGGCCCGCCTCAGCGCCCGCGGATACGCGGATCGAGCGCGTCGCGCAGCCCGTCGCCAAGGTAGTTCACCCCCAGCACCGTCAGCGAAATGGCGATGCCGGGCAGCATGACGCGCTCGGGGAATTCCTCCATTCGGGGCACCGCGTCGGCGAGCATCTTGCCCCAGGTCGGGAAGTCCGAGGGAAAGCCGACGCCGAGGAACGAAAGGGCGCTTTCGGTGATGATGGCGGTGGCCAGGCCCAGCGTCGCCGACACCATGATCGGCGAGAGCACGTTGGGCAGCAGGTGGCGCGAGATGATCTTGAACGGTGTCGTGCCGATGGAACGTGCGGCCAGCACGAACTCGCGCTCTTTCAGCGCCAGGATATCGCCGCGCACGATCCGCGCGGTGGGCATCCACGAGGTGATGCCGACCACGGTGACGATCAGGATGAACATCCCGCCCTCGGGGCCGAAATTGGCGCGCAGGGGCTGGCGGAAGAGCGTCACGGCCACCAGCAGCAGCGGCAGGATGGGCAGCGACAGGAAGAGATCGGTGGCGCGCATCAGCGGCCCGTCGAGCCGCTTGAAGAACCCGGCCATGACACCGATCGCGGTGCCGATCACCAGCGACAGCACCATCGCCGCCCAGCCCACCGCCATCGAGGCGCGGCCACCGTAGATCATCTGGGCCAGCTGGTCGCGGCCCAGGTTGTCGGTGCCGAAGGGGTGGCCCCAGTCCACCACCGCGGCGCTGTCCCAGAGCGCGGTGTAGATCGGGCGCAGGTCCTTGTTGCGGATGTCGAGCTTTTGCGGATCCAGCGTCCACACCCACGGCCCCACCAGCACGGCGAGCGTGACGAACACCAGGAAGCCGCCGCCCAGCATCGCGCCCTTGTGCTTGCGGAACTGCGACCAGACATCGGCCCATTGCGAGCGCGGCGGCTTGCCGGGTTCCTTGTCCTGAAGCGCCTCGATGGGCAGGAGCGAGGAGGGGACGGGGTCAGTCATAGCGGATCCTCGGGTCAAGCACGCCATAGAGGATGTCGGCGATCAGGTTGAAGGTCACGATGAGGATCGCGAAGATGAAAGTCAGGGTCATCACCATCGGCAGATCGTTGGCGAAAAGCGCGGTGATCAGAAGCTGGCCGATGCCGTTCACCTTGAACACGTTCTCGGTGATGATGGCGCCGCCGAAGATCGCCGGAATACCCAGCGCGATCACCGTGATCACCGGGATCATCGAGTTGCGCAGGACGTGCACCATGACCACCACCGCCTCGGACAGGCCCTTGGCGCGGGCGGTGCGGACGTAATCCTGGTTGAGGTTGTCGAGCATCGAGGCGCGCATGTAGCGGCTGATCTGCGCGGTGGTCTGCAGCGCCAGCACCATCACCGGCATGATCATCTGTTGCAGCTGGTATTTGAGGCTGGCCCAGTCGTTGACCACGTGGGTGGTGTCGTAGATCGAGGGGAACCAGCCCAGCTGCACCGAGAAGATCACGATCAGCAGCGGGCCTGTGAAGAACGGCGGGATCGAAAAGCCGATCATGGTGATGAAGGTGCCCGACTGGTCGAAGATCGAATATTGCCGGTAGGCCGAATAGATGCCGATGGGCAGCGCGATCAGGATGCCGACGACATACGACAGCCCCACCACCCAGAGCGTCTGGGGAATGCGCTGGATCACGATGTCCATCACCGGCGAGCGGGTCTGCCAGGACAGGACGCGCAGGTCGCAATTGTCGAGGTTGATGCCTTCGCAGCGGGTGTAAAGACTGGTGTCCGGCAGCCAGCCCAGCAGCGTAGACGACGACGTCAGCCAGTCGATCAGGACCTTGGGTTCGGTCCAGAAGAACTGCACCAGCCATTTCCAGTATTGCACGAAGACCGGCTCGCCCAGGCCGAGCGCCTCGCGCATCTTCTGCTTGACCTCGGGCGGCACGGTCAGCGGAACCTGCGCCATCGGGTCGCCGGGGGCCAGCTGCAACAGCATGAAGATCACGAAACTGATGAACAAAAGCGTCGGGACGGACAGGACCAATCGTCGGACGGCGTAGGTCAGCATGGGGCGCCTCGGTTCATGAGTCTTTAAGGGGGGATGCGGGGGCGGCAGAGCGCGCCCCGCGGGTCCGGCGTGCGGCGGGGAAGGCCCCGCCGCGCCGTGGTTCAGTCGATACGGTACCAGTCGGCAACGTTCCAAAGCTCGCTGTCCCAGGTGTTCAGAATGACACCGCCCAGCGTGTTGGCATGGGCCGACACCCGGCCACGGTCCACCAGCGGAAGGATGGTGTAGGTGTCCTTGGTCAGCATGTCGTTCATCTGCTTGGCGATACGGCCGCGCTCTTCCAGCGACCCGGTGCGGGCCAGCTCGTCGATCAGTGCGTCGTATTCCGGATCGCAGAAGCGGTTGATGTTCTCACCCTGCCACTGCGACGAGGGCTTGGGCTCGTTGCCGCAGCGATACATGGCCAGATAGGCCTGCGGATCGGTGCCGTCGAAGTTGTTGGCGTACATTTCGACGTCGGCATAGAACTTCTGGAAGGTGTCGGGCGAGCCCGGGTCACCGCCGAAGAAGACCGACGCGTCGATGTTGCGCAGCTCGGTTTCGACGCCGATTTCCGACCACCACTGCTTGATCAGCGCCTGGAAGTCCTGACGGACAGCGTTGGTCGAGGTCTGATAGAGGATCGAAAGTTCGACGCCGTCCTTGTCGCGGATGCCGTTGCCGTCGCTGTCGACCCAGCCGGCCTCGTCTAGCAGCGCGTTGGCGCCGGCGATGTCCTGGGTCAGGCATTCGGTGTTGTCCGAGGCATAAAGCGCCGGTGCGGGCACCAGGTTACAGGTCGGACGGCCAGCCTGGCCATAGCCCACCTCGACCAGCAGCTCGCGGTCGATGGCCATCGACAGCGCCTTGCGCACGTTGATGTCCGACAGGAACGGGTGCGGATGCGCCACGGTCGCGCGCTCGCCTTCCGGCAGGTCGGGCGAGGGGTTGGTCATGTTCATCTCAAGCCGCTCGACCAGGGTGCCGAAGGCCGCGATCGGGGTGCCCATGCCGCCCTCGGCCATGCGCGCCAGCACGTCGGGCGCCAGCTGCAGGTTCCAGGCATAGTCGAATTCGCCGGTTTCCATCACTGCGCGGCCCGCCGCGGTCGCATCGCCGCCGCCCTTGAAGGTCAGCGTGGCGAAGGCCGGCTTGGCCGGATCGCGGTAGTTGGGGTTGGCCGACATCGAGATCACGTCGTTGGGCTTGAACTCATCGACCACGAAGGGGCCGGTGCCGATCGGGGCGAAGTTCTGCTCGGTGCAGGTCGAGGCCGCGGCGCCGGTGCAGTTTTCAAACTGCGCCTTCTGGATGATCGGGGACTGACCGCCCATGAACGGGCCGTAGGGGTTGGGCGTAGGCTGGCCGAAGGTCACCTTGACCGTCAGCGGATCCAGCACCTCGACCGCGGTCACGCCGTCGAACTTGGCCAGCTGCGCGCAGCCGCCTTCCGGGTTCATGCAGTAATCGGCGGTGAACTTGACGTCCTCGGCGGTCACCGGGCTGCCATCGGACCACACCAGCCCGTCTTTGATCTTCCAGGTGATCGAGGTCAGATCCTCGCTCACGCCGCCGTTTTCGACGGTGGGGATTTCGGTCGCCAGGTAGGGCACCAGCGCGCCGGTCTGGTCGTAGCGGCCAAGGGGTTCAACCACCAGCGACGCGGATTCGATGTCCTTGGTGCCGCTGGACAGATAGGGGTTCAGGATCGACGGGGCCTGCCAATAAATGATATTGACGTGCCCGTCGGATCCGCGTTCGGCCATGGCCGCCGGGGCCAGGGCAAAAGAGGCCGCGGCCCCCAGCATCAGGGTCTTGAGCTTCATTCATACTCTCCATGTTGGACACGCGCTTTACCGGGTGTCGCCGTTTTTTTTATCGCGGGGACGGGCCGAAAACGGGTCGATGCCAAAGGCGGACCGGACCGGACGGGCCCGGAACGACCGGTGATCGAACCCCCACTGGGCGTTATCGAAGCAGACTTTGGGGAAATTGCAAGGCTTGCATTGAGGAAAGCGGCCTCGGGGTTTGACACTTTGGAAAACGTGCCGTTAGCGTAATCGCATCTGACAAGGGAGCGCAGCGGATGCTGGACCACGCCATCGCCCGAATTCAAAACCTGAGGGTGGAATTCGAAACCAAGGACGGCCCGGTGGTTGGGGTCGAGGACGTGTCCTTCGACATCGGCCCGGGAGAGACCGTCTGTGTCGTGGGCGAATCGGGCTCGGGCAAGTCGGTGTCGTCGCTGTCGCTGATGCGGCTGATCGAATACGGCGGCGGCGATATCGCCAACGGCCGGCTGCTGTTCGACCGCAAGGAAGGCGGCGAGATCGACCTGGCCGGTGTCGATCAGGATCTGATGCGAACGATCCGCGGCAACGAGATCGGGATGATCTTTCAAGAGCCGATGACCGCACTCAACCCGGTCTTCACCGTGGGCCGCCAGCTGACCGAGGGTCTGCGCGTGCACCGCGGCATGAACCGCGAGCAGGCCGAGGCGCGGGCGCTGGAGCTTTTGCAGCAGGTGCGCATCCCCGAACCGGAACGCCGTCTGCAGCAATATCCGCATGAGCTGTCGGGCGGGATGCGTCAGCGGGTGGTGATCGCCATGGCGCTGGCCTGCAAGCCGCGCCTGCTGATCGCTGACGAGCCGACAACCGCGCTCGACGTGACGATCCAGGCCGAGATCCTGGCGCTGATGGACCGGCTCAAGCGCGAGACGGGCACGGCGGTGATGTTCATCACCCACGACATGGCGGTGGTGGCGCAGATGGCCGACCGCGTGGTGGTGATGTTCCGCGGCAACAAGGTCGAGGAGGGGCCGGTCGAGCAGATCTTCGAGAACCCGCAGCATCCCTACACCCAGGCGCTGCTGGCGGCGGTGCCCAAGCTGGGCGAGATGACCGGCAAGGACCTTCCCGAGCCGATGCGGCTGGTGGGCCACGAACAGGACGAGGTTACCCCGATCAAGGGCACCGACAAGGTGCTGCTGACGGTCGAAGGGCTGACCACGCGGTTTCCGGTAAAGGGCGGTTTTTTCCGCCGCACCGTGGCCAATGTGCACGCGGTCGAGGATGTGTCCTTCACCATCAAAAAGGGCCAGACCCTCAGCCTGGTGGGCGAATCGGGTTGCGGCAAGTCGAGCGCGGGGCGCTCGATCTTGCGGCTGGTCGAGCCGCTGAGCGGCAAAGTCGACCTCGACGGCAAGGACATCATGGCGCTGGACGCAGGCGGGCTGCGGCAGGCGCGGCTGGATATGCAGATGATCTTTCAGGATCCCTTTGCCTCGCTGAATCCGCAGATGCAGCTGGCCGACCAGGTGGCCGAGCCGATGCGCAATTACGGCACCCATAAAGGGGCCGAGATGATGGACCGGGTGGCGATGCTGTTCGACCGGGTAGAGCTGCCGCGCAGCTTCATGCGGCGCTTTCCGCATGAATTGTCCGGCGGCCAGCGCCAGCGGATCGCCATCGCCCGGGCACTGGCGCTGAACCCCAAACTGATCGTCGCCGACGAGGCGGTGTCGGCGCTCGATGTGTCGGTTCAGGCGCAGGTGATCAACCTGATGATGGAGCTGCAGGCCGAGCTGGAGCTGAGCTATCTCTTCATCAGCCACGACATGGCGGTGGTGGAGCGCGTCAGCCACAAGGTCGGGGTGATGTATCTGGGCCGCATCGTCGAGATCGGCCCGCGTCGGGCGGTCTTCGAGGATCCGCAGCACGACTATACGCGGGCGCTGATGAAGGCGGTGCCGATCGCCGATCCGCGGCGGCGCAAATCCGAGAAGGATCTGAACTTCAAGCCGATCCCGTCGCCGATCCATCCGGTGGGCTACGAGCCGGGGCGGTCGGAATATGCCGAGGTCAGCCCGGGGCATTTCGTGCTGACCTCGGACAGCGGGTATTGAGGGATTGCGCCGACGCAGGCGACCTTCGGTCTTGCGTCGACGCCGGGAGTGGGGGGCCAGTCCCCCACACCCCCCGGGATATTTTGGGATCAGTGAAAACAGGGGGCCGTGATGGCTGAAGTTTTGGCGCCGCGCGCGATTCTCGATGCGCTGGTCGGGTTTCCGACGGTGAGCCGCGACAGCAATCTGCCGCTTATCGACTGGGTCGAGGCGTATCTGACGGGGCACGGGATCGTCTGCCACCGGCATTACAACGAGGATCGGGAGAAGGCGGGGCTCTTTGCGCATGTCGGGCCGGAGGCGCCGGGGGGCGTGGTGCTGTCGGGGCATACGGATGTGGTGCCGGTCGACGGCCAACCCTGGGCCAGCGATCCCTTCACGGTGACCGAGCGCGACGGCAAGCTTTACGGGCGCGGCACCACGGATATGAAGGGCTTCGACGCGCTGGCGGTCTGGGCCATGGTCGAGGCGCAGCGGCGGGGCGTGACGCGGCCCTTGCAGATCGCGCTGAGCTATGACGAGGAAGTCGGCTGCACCGGCGCGCCGCCGCTGATCGAGGCGATGGCGCATCTGCCGCGCGCCACGGATGTGATCGTGGGCGAGCCGACGATGATGAAGGCGGTGACCGGGCACAAGGGCGGGGTGACCTACTGGGTGCATGTGCACGGCTTCGAGGTGCACAGCTCGATCCTGCACAAGGGCGTCAGCGCGATCATGTACGGGGCCAAGCTGATCGACTGGGCCAACCAGCTGAACGCGAAGCTGAGCGCAGAGACGCCGGGCGGGATGGCCGCCCTTTTCGATCCGCCGTACACCAATGCGCATGTGGGCCAGATCCACGGCGGTACGGCGCATAACATCGCAGCCAAGGATTGCGAGTTCGGCTTTGGCTTTCGCATCGTGCCGGGGGAGGCGCCGGACGACTGGCGGCGGCTTTTCCGCGACAAGGTGGCCGAGATCGAGGCCGAGATGCAGGCGGTGCGGCCCGAGGCCTGGATCGAGGTGAAGGAGACCTTTGCCCTGCCGCCCTTCGCGCCTAGCGAGAACAACGCGGCAGAGGCGCTGGTGCGTCAGATCACCGGCGACAATTCGGAGAATTTCGTCAGCTACGGCACCGAGGCGAGCCACTTCCAGGCGGCGGGCTGTATGGCGGTGGTCTGCGGGCCGGGCAATATCGCTGTGGCGCATCAGCCGGACGAATACATCACCGTGGCGCAGTTCGAAGCGGGGCAGAGGTTCATGGAAGATCTGCTGGCGCGGCTGGCATGACCTTTCCGTTCCGCGCCGAGGGGCCGGTGACCTATGCCGGGCCGTTGCCCGACGCGGCGGATCTGGTGGTGATCGGCGGCGGGGTGATCGGGGTGAGCACCGCGCTCTACGCGGCCCGTGCTGGGCTGCGGGTGGTGCTGGTGGAAAAAGGCCGCATCGCCGCCGAACAATCGAGCCGGAACTGGGGCTGGATCCGGGTTCAGGGGCGTGACCCCGCCGAGATCCCGATTGCGCTGGAGGCGCAGCGGCTGTGGCAGGAGCTCGACGCGGAATGCAAGGGCCGGATGGGGGTGGCGACCTTGGGCGTCAGCTATCTGGGCCGCAGCAAGCGCGATCTGGAGGGGTTCGAGGGCTGGCTGGCCTCGGCGGCGCCGTTCGGGCTGACCTCGCGGATGCTGAGCCGGGGCGAGACGCAAGAGCTGATGAACGGGGCGCACGCGCCCTGGGCCGGGGCGCTGCACACGCCGTCGGACATGAAGGCGGAGCCCTGGGTGGCGGTGCCGGAGCTGGCGCGGCTTGCGGTCGAGGCAGGCGCGCGGCTGATCGAGGATTGCGCGGTGCGGGCGCTGGATGTCGCGGCGGGGCAGGTCACGGGCGTGATCACCGAGGCCGGACGGATCACAGCGCCGCAGGTGGTGCTGGCGGGTGGGGCGTGGTCGGCGCTGCTGTTGGCGCGGCACGGGGTGCGGATGCCGCAGCTGTCGGTGCGCTCGACCGCCGTGGCGACGGGGCCGCTGCCGCAGGTCTTTGCGGGCGCGGCGGTGGACGACCGGCTGGCGGTGCGGCGGCGGGCGGACGGGGGCTATACGCTGGCGCCGGCGGCCTTCAGCGAGCTTTTCGTCGGGCCGGACGCGGTGCGGGCTTTGCCGAAATACCTGCCGCTGGCGCTGTCGGGAGAGTTCGACGTGCATCTGCATCCCGCCGCGCCGGCGGGGTTTCCCGACGCCTGGCGCACGCCGCGCCGGTGGGCGGCCGACGAGCAAAGCCCGTTCGAGCGGATGCGGGTGCTGAACCCGGCGCCCTCGGGCGCGAAAGTGTCGGAGATCGCGCGGCGTTTCCGGCAGTTGTGGCCCGATCTGGGGCAAGTGCCGGTCCAAAAGGCCTGGGGCGGGATGATCGACGTAATGCCGGATGTGGTGCCTGTGGTCGACCGGGTGGCGCAATTGCCGGGGCTGACGGTGGTCACGGGCATGTGCGGCCACGGCTTTGGCATCGGCCCGGCGTTTGGGCGGATCGCCGCCGACATGGCCGCCGGGCGCGACCCGGGCCACGATCTGACGCGGTTTCGGCTCTCGCGTTTCTCGGACGGGTCGAAACTGGTGACCGGACCCAATATATGACGGGTTGAACCCGCGCGGAGCCGGTGGCAGTTTCGCGCCGATCTTCAAGGAGAGACACCCATGCCGGTCAAGAACCGATTTGCCGAATTGCACGACGACATCACCGCCTGGCGGCGGGATTTGCACGAACACCCCGAGATCCTCTTCGAAACGCACCGCACCAGTGCGCTGGTGGCCGAAAAGCTGCGCGCCTTCGGCTGCGACGAGGTGGTCGAGGGCATCGGGCGCACCGGGGTCGTCGCCGTGATCAAGGGCAAGAGCGACGGGTCGGGCAAGGTGATCGGGCTGCGCGCCGATATGGACGCGCTGCCGATCCACGAACAGACCGGCGTGCCCTATGCCTCGAAGACCGCGGGCGCGATGCATGCCTGCGGCCATGACGGGCACACGGCGATGCTGCTGGGCGCGGCGCAATACCTGTCCGAGACGCGGAATTTCGACGGCACGGTCGTGGTGATCTTTCAGCCCGCCGAAGAGGGCGGCGGCGGCGGCCGCGAGATGTGCGAAGACGGAATGATGGAGCGTTGGGGCATCCAGGAGGTCTACGGCATGCATAACTGGCCGGGCCAGCCTCTGGGCAAGTTCGCGATCCGTCCCGGCGCGTTCTTTGCCGCCACGGATATTTTCGAGATCGAGGTCGAGGGCAAGGGCGGTCATGGTGCAAAGCCGCACGAGACTGTCGATCCGACCGTGATCGCGGCGCAGATCGTCACCGCGATGCAGACCATCGCCAGCCGCAACGCCGACCCGATCAGCCAGATCGTGGTGTCGGTGACAAGCTTCGAGACCTCGTCCAAGGCGTTCAACGTGATCCCGCAGAGGGTGCATCTGAAAGGCACCGTGCGCACGCTGTCGCCCGAGAACCGCGATCTGGCCGAGACGCGGATCAACGAGCTTTGCCAAGGCATTGCCGGTGCTTTCGGGGCGACCGCCAAGGTCGATTACACGCGCAACTACCCGGTGATGGTGAACCACGAGGAACAGACCGAATTCGCCGCCGAAGTGGCGCGCGCGGTGTCGGGGGATTGCGACGAGGCCCCTCTGGTGATGGGCGGCGAGGATTTCGCCTTTATGCTCGAGGAACGGCCCGGGGCCTATATCCTCGTGGGCAACGGCGACACTGCGGCGGTGCATCATCCGGAATACAATTTCAACGACGACGCCATCCCCGCCGGCTGCAGCTGGTGGGCCGAGATCGTCGAGCGCCGGATGCCCGCGGCTTGATCCGCGCGGGCGAAGAGGTGCTGCGCGGGTCCGCCAAGGGGCCCGCATGAGCGTCGTCAACGTCATCTGCATCAAGTGGGGCACGCTCTTCGGCCCGGAATATGTCAACCGGCTTTATTCCGGGGCGCGGCGCAACCTGTCGCGCCCGGTGCGGTTCTTTTGCATGACCGAGCATTCCGAGGGGCTGCACCCGGATATCGAGGTGCTGGACCTGCCGGTCGAACCATTTGCCGAGCCGATGGCGGCGGCGCTGGCGGTGGCCAACCGGCAGGGGGCGATGCGCAAGGTCAGCCTCTTTCGGCTCGGGCTGGTGCCTGATCTGGAGGGGCCGTTCCTGGGCTTCGATCTGGATGTGGTGATCACCGGCGATCTGGACCCGATTGTCGATCTGGCCCCCGGTACGGTGGCGATGCGGCACGATTGGGTGGAAAAACGCAAGGGCCGGCCCACCGGGCACGGGTCGGTCTTTCGCTTCGATCCGGCGCATCATGGGTTTCTCTACGAGGATCTGGCCGCCAACCCTTATGAAGAGGTCGAAAAGGCGCGCGGATCCGAGCAGCGCTACACCAGCCACAAGGCGATGGATCGCGGCGTTTTCACTTATATTCCAGAGGATTGGGTCGTTTCCTTCAAGTACGACTGCAACCCTTTCCCGATGAATTATCTGCGCCCGCCCGTGCTGCCCGGCGATGCGCGCGTCGTGTGTTTTCACGGGCGGCCCAAGATGCCCGAGGCGGTTTCGGGCTATTCCGGTTCGCTCATCCGGCGGTCGAAACCCTGCGGCTGGCTGCGGGATCACTGGATCGAGCGGGCGCGCGTCGATCTGGGCGAGAGCTGGGCATAAGGCGGCGCGGGCGCGCGCGGGTGCTCTTGCCCCCGGTGTCCCCCCCGCGCTAAGAGCGGAACGAAAGCAATCGAGGGAGCAGAGCCATGCGTCGCGTTGTTGTTACCGGTCTGGGACTAGTCACGCCTTTGGCGTCGGGGGTCGAGGAAACCTGGTCGCGTCTGCTGGACGGGCAGTCGGGCGCCGGCACGATCACCAAATTCGATGCCAGCCATCTGGCCACGACCTATGCCTGCGAGGTGCCGTATGGCGACGGCACCGACGGCACGTTCAATGCCGACGACTACATGGCGCCGAAAGAGCAGCGCAAGGTCGACGAGTTCATCCGCTTTGGCATCGCCGCCGCCGAGCAGGCGGTGACGGATGCGGGCTGGAAGCCTGAGGACCGCGAGAGCCTGGAACGCACCGGCGTCATGATCGGGTCGGGGATCGGCGGGCTGAACGCCATTGCCGAGACCGCCTATCTCTTGCGCGACAAGGGTCCGCGGCGGGTGTCGCCGTTCTTTATCCCCGGCGCGCTGATCAACCTGATCTCGGGTCAGGTCAGCATTCGCTATGGCTTCAAGGGGCCGAACCACGCGGTGGTGACGGCCTGTTCCACGGGCGCGCACGCCATCGGCGACGCGGCGCGTCTGATCATGTTCGATGACGCGGATGTGATGATCGCCGGCGGCGCCGAGGCGGCGATTTCCGAGATCGGCATCGCCGGGTTCAACGCCTGCAAGGCGCTCAGCACCAAGCGCGGCGACAATCCTCAGGCGGCCAGCCGCCCCTATGACGCCGACCGTGACGGCTTTGTCATGGGCGAGGGCGCGGGCATCGTCGTGCTGGAGGAATACGAGCACGCCAAGGCGCGCGGGGCCAAGATTTACGCAGAGGTCTGCGGCTATGGCCTGTCGGGCGACGCCTATCACATCACCGCGCCCAGCGAGGATGGCGAGGGCGGCGAACGGTCGATGCGCGCGGCGCTGAAGCGCGCGGGGATCGAGCCGAAGGATATCGACTATATCAACGCGCATGGCACCTCGACGATGGCCGACGTGATCGAACTGGCCGCGGTCGAGCGGATGATGGGCGACGCGGCGGACAAGGTCACCATGTCGTCGACCAAATCCGCGACCGGGCACCTTTTGGGGGCCGCCGGCGCGATCGAGGCGATCTTTTCGATCCTGGCGATCCGCGACCAGGTCGCGCCGCCGACGATCAATCTCGACAATCCCGCGATCGAGTCGACCGTGGATCTGGCGCCCAACGCCAAGCGCGAGCGCGAGATTCGCTATGCGCTGTCGAACTCGTTCGGGTTCGGCGGCACCAATGCGAGCGTTATTTTCGGGAAGGTGGGCTGACCCATGTGGCGCAACATCGCCTCTAACGCGATGACGTTTCTTGTCGTCGCGGCGTTCCTGTTCGGTGGCGTCCTGATCTGGGCGCAGAACGAATACATCGCCGAAGGACCGCTGGAGCAGGCGATCTGCCTGCAGGTGGAGCGCGGGTCGAACATGCGCCGCGTGTCCGAGGACCTGGCCGGGCAGGGCGCGATCACCAGCGGGATGCTGTTCCGGCTGGGGGCGGATTATTCCGAGCGTTCGGACGATCTGAAGGCCGGCAGCTATCTGGTGCCCGAGCGCGCGTCGATGTCGGACATCGTCGATGTGGTCACCGGCTCGGGGCTGAGCACCTGCGGCACCGAGGTGGTCTATCGCGTCGGAGTGACCCGGGCGACCGTGCAGGTCCGCGAGCTGGACCCTGTGACGGGCAGGTTCGAGGAGCGGGCCGAGTTCGACCCCGCCGAGGACGACGCGCCCGACGCCTATCTGGCGGTCAAGCAGCAGTCGGATACGCGCTATCGCGTTGCGCTGGCCGAGGGCGTGACCAGCTGGCATGTGGTGCAGGAACTGGGCCAGATCGACGTTCTGGAGGGCGAGGTCGCCGAGCTGCCCGCAGAAGGCTCGCTTGCGCCGGACAGCTATGAGATCCGCCCCGGCGACACGCGCGCCTCGGTGATCGAGCGGATGCAGCGGGCGCAGCAGGTGATCCTGGCGCGGGCCTGGCAGGAACGGCAGCCCGGACTGCCGCTGGCCAGCCCCGAAGAGGCGCTGATCCTGGCCTCGATCATCGAGAAGGAGACCGGCGGCCCGGAGGAACGCCCGCAGGTGGCCAGCGTATTCGTCAACCGGTTGGAGCGGGGGATGCGCCTGCAGACCGACCCGACCGTGATCTATGGCCTGACCAAGGGCGAGGGCGTGCTGGGACGCGGGCTGCGCCAGAGCGAGCTGCGCCGCGAGACGCCGTGGAACACCTATGTGATCGACGGGCTGCCGCCCACGCCCATCGCCAACCCGGGCCGCGCCAGCATCGAGGCGGCGCTGAACCCGGACGACACCGACTATGTGTTCTTCGTGGCCAAGACGCTTGACCCGCGCGACGGTCACAATTTCGCGGAAACGCTGGAAGAGCATAACCGCAACGTCGCCGCCTATCGGCAGCTCGAGGCCGAGCGCGACCAGTAGGCCGGGGTCGGATCACCTTGCCAAGGGGCGGATGCAGAGGCCTGCATCCGCGCTTTTTCGTTGTGCTGAGTGCTCTGGAGCGGCGCCGCGAAAAGCCGTGCCCGATTAATCCTTTGGAGACGCGACCGCGCGGTCCTGTAAGGGCCGGGTACAGGGTTGCGGCTAGTGTGCAGAGGCTGGCGGAAAGGCCCCCCCCCGCGACGCGCACGGACCCAACCGTGCCGGGCGGGCCGCAAGTGGACGGAGACCCACAGGCAAGAATGGTATCGAGCACATGATCCTTATTACTCCCGAGCAGGAGACGACCCGGCTGGACGCGGAACGAGATCGCATCTCCGCAATCCTCGTACAGCTGGGAAAGACGCTGGAAGACCTCAACACGCAGGTCGCAGCCGGGGAAGTTTCGGACAAAACGGAGGCCAACAGGGTGTTGGCCGACATCAGGTACTGGCTGAAAGCGGCCAGGGAAACGGAGGCTGAACTTGACCAGATCAGACGAAAGACCGCCGGCATCTGCGCGGCCTACGGGCTCGACCTTGAAGCGGCAGAGCTTGAAATCGGGTGCCGCATGGCTCGCCTGCGCACCTGCTGCCGTGAGGACGAGCTTTCTGGATGACCTGACGGAGGGGGAGCGCCTTGCGCTCCCCTATCTGTTCGTCTTCTGGGCGATGGAGCATCAGTTGCCGCCCGAGGGCGCCTGGCGCAGCTGGGTGATCCTGGGCGGGCGCGGCGCGGGCAAGACCCGCGCGGGCGCCGAATGGGTGCGCGCATGCGTCGAGGGCGCAAGACCCGCGCAGCCGGGCCGGTGCCGCCGCGTGGCGCTGGTGGGCGAAACGCTGGAACAGGTGCGCGAGGTGATGGTTTTTGGCGACAGCGGGCTCTTGGCCTGCTCGCCGCCCGACCGTCTGCCGGTCTGGTCCGAAACCCGGCGCGAGTTGGTCTGGCCCAACGGCGCTGTGGCCAAGGCCTATTCGGCGCATGATTACGAACGCCTGCGCGGCCCGCAGTTCGACGCAGCCTGGGCCGACGAGCTGGCCAAGTGGAAGAACGGGCAGGCGGCCTGGGACATGCTGCAATTCGCGCTGCGGCTGGGCGAACATCCGCAGGTCTGCGTGACCACGACGCCGCGCGACGTGCCGGTGCTCAAGGCGCTGCTGGAGATGGAGAGCACGGTCCGGACCCATGCGCCGACCCAGGCCAACCGCGCCAACCTGGCGCAGAGCTTTCTCGAAGAGATGGAGGCGCGTTATGCCGGATCGCGGCTGGGCCGGCAGGAGCTGGAGGGCGAGTTGCTGTCGGATATCGAGGGCGCCTTGTGGCGGCGCGACACGATCGAGGCGGCGCGGGTCGAAGCGCCGCCCGACTTTGACCGGATCGTGGTGGCCGTCGATCCCCCGGCGGGCAGCGGCCCGTCTTCGGACGCCTGCGGGATCGTTGTGGCCGGGGCGGTGACCAAGGGCCCGCCGCAGGCCTGGCGGGCGGTGGTGCTGGAGGATGCCAGCGTGCGGGGGTTCGGCCCCAGCGGCTGGGCCGCGCGCGCCATCGACGCCGCAAGGCGCTGGCAGGCCGACCGGCTGGTGGCCGAGGTCAACCAGGGCGGCGACATGGTCGAGCTGACCATCCGCAGCCTCGATCCGCTGATCCCCATCACCAAGGTGCACGCCACCCGTGGCAAGAGCGCCCGCGCCGAACCGGTGGCCGCGCTTTACGAGCAGGGGCGCGTCGGGCATCTGGCGGGGCTTACCGCGCTGGAGGACGAGATGTGCCTGATGACCCAGACCGGTTTCGCCGGTCAGGGCAGCCCCGACCGCGTCGACGCGCTGGTCTGGGCGCTGACAGCTCTGATCGTGAAACCGGGTCTGAAATACCAGCGCCCGCAGGTGCGTACGCTCTAGTTAAAGCTTGTTAACCAGTAAATCCTAGATTGGTTTTCGAAGGCCGGGACAGACCCCGGCAGGGCGGATCGGCCGCCGGTTTCATCAGAAAGAGTGTTTGCGATCCTCCGGGGCCTGTCGGCCCCGGGCCAGGTTTGGTGCGGTCGCGGGCTTTGGGGAAAGACAGGAGAAGCGCGCATGGTGTTCGACTTTCTGCGGCGGGGCGAGGCGGCGAAGACGCCGGTGACCGAGGCCAAGGCCTCGGCTGCGGGGCCGGTGGTGGCCTATCACAGTGCGGGCCGCGTGGCCTGGAGCCCGCGGGACACCGCGTCGCTGACCAAGCAGGGCTTTGCCGGCAACCCGGTGGGGTTCCGCCCGGTCAAGCTGATCGCCGAGGCGGCGGCGGCGCTGCCGCTGGTGCTGCAGACCACCGAACAGAGGTTCGACGCGCATCCGCTGCTGACGCTGCTGCGCCAGCCCAACCCGGCGCAGGGCCGGGCGGAGTTGTTCGAGGCGCTTTACGGGCAGCTTTTGCTTTCGGGCGACGGCTATGTCGAGGCGGTGGGCGGCGACGCCGGCCTGCCGCTGGAGTTGCATGTGCTGCGCTCGGACCGGATGCGGCTGATCCCGGGGACCGATGGCTGGCCGGTTGCCTATGAATACGCGGTGGGCGCGCGCAAGCACCGTTTCGACGTGCGCGGGCCGTTGCCGCCGATCTGCCACGTGAAGAACTTTCACCCGCAGGACGACCATTACGGCCTGTCGCCCATGCAGGCCGCGGCGCAGGCGGTGGACGTGCACAATTCGGCCTCGCGTTGGTCCAAGGGGCTCTTGGACAATGCCGCGCGGCCCTCTGGCGCGATCGTCTATCAGGGCGCGGATGGCCACAGCACCATGACCGGTGAGCAATACGACCGCGTCGTTGCCGAAATGGAGGCGCACCACCAGGGCGCGCGCAACGCCGGGCGGCCGATGCTGCTGGAGGGAGGGCTGGATTGGAAACCGATGGGCTTTTCGCCCTCGGACATGGAGTTTCAGAAGACCAAGGAGGCTGCGGCGCGCGAAATCGCAGTGGCCTTCGGGGTGCCGCCGATGCTGCTGGGCATCCCCGGAGAGGCGACATTCGCCAATTACCAGGAGGCGCATCGGGCGTTCTATCGCCTGACCGTGCTGCCGCTGGTGAGCCGCGTGGCGGCGTCGCTGGGCGCCTGGCTGGCGCGGTTCGGCGGCGAGGCTCTGGAACTGAAGCCCGATCTGGACCAGGTGCCCGCGCTCTCGGCCGAGCGGGATGCGCAATGGGCGCGGGTGGCGCGCGCCGAGTTCCTGTCCGAGGCCGAAAAGCGCAGCCTGCTGGGCCTGCCCGCACGGATGGCCGAGGAGGAGGCCGGTGGGTGATCCGCAGTCGAAATACGAGGCCTTCGCCTGTGCGCCGGGGCTGAAGCTGGATGCGCACGAGCGGCTGAGCGCGCTGCAGTTCGACGCCCTGGCCAATCGGCTGGACCGGCTGGAGATGATGCTGGAGCGGCAGGAGAGGCGGCTGTGGGTGGCGGTCTACGGGGTGGTTGCGGTGGTTCTGGCGCAGGCGTTCCAGAGCATCGCGCAGGCGGTGCCGTGAGGCTGGTCATTGTCTACCGCACGACGAGGATTTGCGCGCAATGCGCCCGGGGCAAACCCAAGAAAGGGAAGTGAAAGCATGGATTTGGAGCACAAGTTCTGCCGGTTCGACGCCGAGGTGACGGTGGTCGAAGGCACGAAGATCGAAGGCTATGCCAGCCTTTTCGGGGCCTGCGATCACGGCAATGACGTGGTCAGCCCGGGCGCTTACGGCGCATCGCTGAAGCGGTTGGGCGCCGAGCGCCGGGCGGTCAAGATGCTGTGGCAGCATGATCCGGCCCAGCCCATCGGGATCTGGGACGAGGTGCGCGAGGATGCGCGCGGGCTTTACGTCAAGGGCCGGCTGCTGGACAGCGTCGAGAAGGGCCGCGAGACCGCGGTGCTGATCGCGGCGGGGGCGATTGACGGGTTGTCGATCGGCTATCGCACGGTGAAGGCGCAAAAGAACGACAAGGGCCAGCGGCTCTTGACCGAACTGGAGCTTTGGGAGGTGTCGCTGGTGACCTTCCCCATGCTTCCCAGTGCGCGGGTGGCGGCCAAGGGAGAGCATCCCGACGACGCCGCTTTGCGTGAATTGGCGGGCGTTCTGGAGAACGCGCGCCGGAATCTGGCGGGCGGCTGACGCGCCGCCATTAACGATGGGACAATTGGGATGAGCAAGACCGAGACCAAGTCTCGGACCGGGGAAGATGTGTCTCCGGTCACCCGGGTCAGCACCGCGATGGCGGGATTGATCGGGGATTTCAGGGCCCTCCAGGCCGACCTTCAAGCAAAGCTTCAAACACAGGAAGAGCGACTGACCATGCTGGATCGAAAAGCTGCATTTGCGCCCGCGCGCCCCGCGCTGGCAACCACGGCCGAGGCCGAGGCCCCCCACCAGAAGGCGTTCGACGCCTATCTGCGCACCGGCGACGACGACGGGCTGCGCGGGCTCGAGCTGGAGGGCAAGGCGCTGAACACGGCGGTGAACGGCGACGGCGGCTATCTGGTCGATCCGGTGACAGCCGAGACGATCAGTTCGACGCTGGCCTCGACCGCGTCGATCCGCGCCATCGCCAATGTGGTCAATGTCGAGGCGACCTCGTTCGACGTGCTGATCGACCGCAACGACGCCGGCGCAGGCTGGGCCAACGAGACCGCGGCCAGCGCCGAGACCGGCACGCCGACGATCGAGCGCATTTCGATCCCGCTTTTTGAGCTGAACGCGATGCCCAAGGCCTCGCAGCGGCTGCTGGACGACAGCGCTTTCGACGTCGAGACCTGGCTGGCGGGCCGCATCTCGGACAAGTTCGCCCGCGCCGAGGCCGCGGCCTTTGTCAGCGGCGACGGCGTCGACAAGCCGCGCGGGTTCCTTGATCACGCGGCGGTCGACAACGACGTCTGGACCTGGGGCAACCTCGGCTATGTGCCGTCGGGCGTGGATGGCGACATCGGCGACGGAGACGCGCTGATCGATCTGGCTTACGCGCTGGGGGCGCAGTACCGCAGCAACGCGCAATTCGTGATGAATTCGAAGACTGCGGGCGCGCTGCGCAAGCTCAAGGACGCCGACGGCCGCCACCTGTGGACCGATGGCTTCGCGGCGGCCGAACCCGCGCGGCTGATGGGCTATCCGGTGCTGATCGCCGAGGACATGCCGGACATCGCCTCGGGGTCGGATTCGATCGCCTTCGGCGATTTCGGGGCGGGCTACACCGTCGCCGAACGCCCCGACCTGCGCGTGCTGCGCGACCCGTTCAGCGCCAAGCCGCATGTTCTGTTCTACGCGACCAAGCGTGTGGGCGGCGACGTGAGCGACTTTGCGGCGATCAAGCTGCTGCGTTTCGCCATCGCGTGATGCGCTGAGAGACATGGGGGTGGGCGCGAGCCTGCCTTCATGGGGCGCGCATCGGGAGTTCGCGTTGTCCAGCTGCTCCCCTCCGTCCGAGCAACGTGAGCGGTGCGCGCCCGTCTTCGGCCCGACGTGTCGGGATCGACAGGGACTTTCGGAGAAGAAACATGATGTTAGTCGAAGAAACCCAGGTGCCCGAAGCGGCGCTTCCGGTGGCGGAGCTGAAGCGGCATCTGCGGCTTGGCACCGGGTTCGCCGAGGACGACGTGCAGGACGCGGTCCTGGGGTCGTTCCTGCGCGCCGCGATGGCGGCGATCGAGGCGCGGACCTCGAAGATCCTGTTGCAGCGCGGCTTTGTGCTGACGCTGAACGGATGGCGCGACCCGTCCGCCGTAAGTCTGCCGGTGGCCCCGGTGGTGTCGGTCACGCAGCTGGCGCTGGTCGACCGCTGGGGCGTCGCGACGGTGGTTGCGCCCGAGCTTTACCGGCTGGAGCAGGACGCCGACCGGCCCCGGCTTGCGGCGCAGGGCACGGCCTTGCCCACGGTGGTGACGGGCGGCGCGGCGGAAGTTCGCTTTGCCGCCGGAATGGCGAGCGCCTTTGCGGAACTGCCGGCCGATCTGGCGCAGGCGGTGCTGCTGCTGGCGGCGCATTATTACGAATACCGCGACGACACCTCGCTGGGGCAGGGCTGCATGCCGTTCGGCGTGACCTCGTTGCTGGCGCGTTATCGCCCGGTGCGTCTGGGGATGCCGCAATGAGCGCGCCGCAGCTGAATCACCGGCTGGTGCTGGAAACGCGCGTGCTGGCGCCGGACGGTGCGGGCGGCTTTTCAGAAAGCTGGCAGGCGCTTGGCACGCTTTGGGCGCAGATCCGGCCGCGCGCCGGGCGCGACGCGAACGGGACGGCGGGGGTGTTGTCGGTCGCCGGGTTCAAGATCGTGGTGCGGGGCGCGCCGCAGGGGCATTCGGGCCGGCCGGTGGCAGGCCAGAGGTTTCGGCACGGCGCGCGGTTCTTCCGCATCCTGGCGGTGACCGAGAGGGAGCCCGACGGCACATATCTGATCTGCACGGCGGAAGAGGAGATCGCGGCATGACCTATGCT
Source organism: Aestuariicoccus sp. MJ-SS9 (assembly GCF_032586235.1). Classification (NCBI taxonomy): domain Bacteria; kingdom Pseudomonadati; phylum Pseudomonadota; class Alphaproteobacteria; order Rhodobacterales; family Paracoccaceae; genus Aestuariicoccus; species Aestuariicoccus sp. MJ-SS9. Next base: position 64,027 of record NZ_JAWHTD010000007.1, on the reverse strand, counting down.
TTTTCCGCGCCATTGCAGGAGGCGGTCTATCAGGCGCTGGCCGGGGATGCCGCGCTGGTAGCGATTGTCGGGGCCAACGTGTTCGACGCGATGCCCGGAGGCCCGCTGCCGCCGCTTTACGCGATGCTGGGCCCCGAGCGGGTCAAGGATGCGTCCGACCTGACCGGGACTGCGGCCTGGCATGACTTTGCGGTGTCCGTGGTGACGGACGGCGCGGGCTTTCACACTGCCAAGCAGGCGGCGGCCATAAGCGACGCCTTGCACGACGCCGATCTGGCGCTGAGCCGGGGGCGGCTGGTGGGGCTGCGGTTCGTCAGCGCGCAGGCCAAACGTGAAAGCGGCGGGCTGCGTCGGATCGACCTGACCTTCCGCGCTCGCGTGGAAGACAACTGAATTTAATCAACGGAGTGACGGATATGGGTGCCCAGAACGGCAAGGATCTCTTGATCAAGGTGGACCTGACCGGCGACGGCCAGTTCGAAACGATGGCGGGCCTGCGCGCGACGCGGATCAGCTTTAACGCCGAAAGCGTCGATGTGACGACGCTGGAAAGCCAGGGCGGCTGGCGCGAGTTGCTGGCGGGCGCGGGTGTCAAATCGGCCAGTATTTCGGGATCGGGCGTCTTCAAGGACGCCGATACCGACGAACGCGCGCGGCAGATCTTTTTCGACGGTGAGACGCCCGAGTTTCAGGTGATTATCCCGGATTTCGGCACCGTCGAGGGGGCGTTCCAGCTGACCAGCATCGAATATGCCGGCAGCCATAACGGCGAGGCCACCTTCGAGATTGCGCTGTCGTCGGCGGGACATCTGGCCTTCACGCCGGTGCCGGTGGTCTGATGACCAATCCGTGGAGGGGAGAGGTCGGCCTGGTGATCGACGGCACGCGCCACGAGATGCGCCTGACGCTGGGCGCGCTGGCCGAGCTGGAGGCGGCGCTGGAGAGCGGGTCGCTCGTCGATCTGGTGCAGCGGTTCGAGACCGGAGGCTTCGGCACGCGCGACGTGCTGGCGCTGATCGTCGCTGGGTTGCGCGGCGGCGGCTGGCAGGGCCGCGCCTTCATGCTGCCTGAGAGCGGGTAAATGGCGTTCGACTGGCCGGTTCTGATGCGGGCGGGGCTGCGGGACCTGGGGCTTAGGCCCGAGGAGTTCTGGGCGCTGACGCCCGCAGAATTCCAGCTGATGCTGGGAGACGCGACCGGCGCACAGCCGATGGCGCGCGTGCGGCTCGACGAGCTGATCGCGGCGTTTCCGGACAAACCGAAGGAATGAAAGAATGACGGATCAAGACATCCTGGACCAGCTGCGGGACAAGTTCGAAGCGGTGGAAGGCACGCTTGACAGCGCGGCCGACATGGCGGCCGTTTGCGACGCGGAAATCAAGCGCATCCACAAGACAACTTTGGCCACGGGCAAGAAAATGTCCAAGCTGGACAATACCTTGTCGAGCGGCGTGTCCAAGGCGATCGACGGCGTTGTGCTGGACGGCATGAAACTGTCGGACGCGCTGCGGGTCGTGGCCAACTCGATGATCAACGCGACCTACAAGGCGGCGGTCAAACCGATGTCCGATCACTTTGGATCGTTGCTGGCGACGGGGCTTGGCGCGTTCTTCGGCGAATTCACGCCTTTCGCCAAGGGCGGGAGCTTTGTCCAGGGGCGGGTGATGCCCTTTGCCAACGGTGGAATCGTCAGCGGCCCGACCACTTTTCCGATGCGCGGCGGCACCGGGCTGATGGGCGAGGCGGGGCCGGAGGCGATCATGCCGCTCAGCCGTGGGGCGGACGGCAAGCTGGGGGTGCGCGCCGCGGGCGGGCGGAACGTGACGGTGGTGATGAATATCACCACGCCGGACGTGCGGGGCTTCCAACGTTCTCAAAGCCAGATCGCCGCGCAGATGGGCCGTGCGCTGAGCCGCGGCCAGCGCAACCGTTAAAGGAGAGATGCGATGTCGTTTCACGAAGTCCGGTTTCCGGCAAATCTAAGCTTCGGGTCGGTCGGCGGGCCGGAGCGGCGCACCGACGTGGTCACGCTGTCGAGCGGTTTCGAAGAGCGCAACACGCCCTGGGCGCATTCGCGGCGGCGTTTCGACGCCGGGCTCGGCCTGCGGTCGCTCGACGATATCGAGGCGCTGATCGCGTTTTTCGAGGCGCGGGGCGGGCAGCTTTACGGGTTCCGCTGGAAGGATTGGTCGGATTACAAATCCTGCCGCCCGTCGCAGAGTGTCGGCTACGGCGACCAGGTGATCGCGCGCGGTGACGGTGCGACGCGCAGCTTTCAGCTGATCAAGACCTACCGGTCGGGCGCCCACGGCTATGCCCGCCCCATCACCAAGCCGGTCGCCGGGACGGTGCTGACGGCTGTGCAGGATGTCGAGCGCCGGGAGGGTGTGCATTTCGAGGTTGATGTGACCACCGGTGTGGTGACCTTCGAGGAGCCGCCCTTGCAGGGTGTCGAAATCAGCGCGGGGTTCGAGTTCGACGTGCCGGTGCGCTTCGACACCGGCCGCATCCAGACCAGCGTTGCCAGCTTTCAGGCCGGCGACGCGCCGGACGTGCCTGTGGTGGAGGTGCGGGTCTGATGGAGGGGACAACGGCGCTTCACGCGCATCTTGCCGGCGGGCTGACGCAGGTCGCGCTCTGCTGGGAAGTGACTCGCAAGGACGGCACGCGGTTCGGCTTTACCGATCACGACCGCGATCTGGCCTTTGACGGGCTGACCTTTCGCGCAGGCACCGGAATGTCGGCGATGGCGTTGCAGCAATCGACGGGCCTGTCGGTCGATAATACCGAGGCGATGGGCGCGCTGAGCGATGCCGCCATCACCGAAGAGGACATCGCCGCGGGCCGCTTCGACGAGGCCGAGGTGCTGTGCTGGATGGTGCATTGGGCCGATGTGTCGGCCCGCAAGATCGTCTTTCGCGGCACCATCGGCGAGTTCCGGCGCGGCGGCGGGGCGTTTCATGCCGAATTGCGCGGGCTGAGCGAGGCGCTGAATCGGCCTCTGGGCCGGGTCTATCAAAAGCCGTGCAGCGCGGTTCTGGGCGACAACGACTGCCGGTTTCAGTTCCAGACCCCCGGCTATGTCCATGTCGGCACGCTGGCCGCGGCGGAGGAGGGGCGGGTCTTCGACCTTGGCCCGGTGGGCGGCTTTGACGCGGAGTGGTTCCAGCGGGGCCGGCTGAAGATCCTGAGCGGCGCGGGCAAGGGGCTGAGCGGCGCGGTCAAGCGCGACCGGATCGGCGCGGACGGCCACCGGAGGATCGAACTTTGGGAGCCGCTGCGCGCCGAGGTGCTGGCGGGCGACGAGGTCAAGGTCTTTGCCGGCTGCGACAAGCGCTTTGCGACCTGCCGGCTGAAGTTCAACAATATCATAAACTTCCAGGGCTTCCCGGACATTCCCGAGGACGATTGGATCATGGTGCATCCGACCATGGCCAAGACCCGCGGCGGAGGCAGCCGCAGATGAGCGGTGCATGTGTGGTGGCGGTGGCCCGGTCCTGGACTGGCACGCCCTATGTGCATCAGGCCTCGGTCCTGGGGGCGGGCTGCGATTGCCTGGGGCTGTTGCGCGGCGTCTGGCGCGAGGCGCTTGGCGCCGAGCCCGAGGCGGTTCCCGCCTATACCCAGGACTGGGACGAACCGCAGGGGCAAGAGGTGCTTTGGGCCGCGGCCCGGCGTCATTTGCGGCCCAAGGACAAGAGCGCAGCCGCACCCGGTGACGTGCTGCTTTTCCGGATGCGCGACGGGGCGGTGGCCAAACATCTCGGGCTGCAGGCGCGGGTCGGGACGGACCCGAGCTTTGTGCATGCCTATAGCGGTCACGGGGTGATCGAAAGCGCGCTGACCGCGCCATGGGAACGCCGGCTTGCCGCGCGTTTCGCCTTTCCAACGGAGAACGACTGATGGCGACAATCCTTCTTTCAGCCGCGGGCGCGGCGCTTGGCAGTGCCATTAACGGGTCCGTTCTGGGGCTGTCGACGATGGCGGTGGGCCGGTTCATCGGCGCGAGCCTCGGACGGTCGCTGGATCAGCGGCTGATGGGGCAGGGGGCGGAGGCGATCGAGACCGGGCGGCTCGACCGGTTCCGGCTGACCGGTGCGGGCGAGGGCGCGCCGGTCGCCACGTCCTTTGGCCGGATGCGGCTGGGAGGGCACGTGATCTGGGCCACGGAATTCGAGGAACGGGTCAAGAAAAGCGGCGGCGGCGGCAAAGGCGCGCCGCCGCAGCCCGAGGTCAAGACCTACAGCTATTCGGTCAGCCTCGCGCTGGCGATCTGCGAGGGGGAGATCACCGGTGTCGGCAGGGTTTGGGCCGATGGCGCAGAGCTGCCGCTGAGCGATCTCAACATGCGGGTCTATACAGGCAGCCGCACCCAGCATCCCGATCCCAAGATCGAGGCGGTCGAGGGCACCGATATGGTGCCGGCCTATCGCGGCACAGCCTATGTGGTGATCGAGGATCTCGAGCTGGCGCGCTTCGGCAACCGCGTGCCGCAGTTCAGCTTCGAGGTCACGCGCCCGGCGCAGAATGCGCCCCAAGAGGTGCCTTTCGCCATAAGGGGCGTCGCGCTGATGCCGGGGACGGGGGAATATGCGCTGGCGACAGAGCCGGTGGCGATGGCCTTCGGCGACGATGCGACCGCGATCGCCAACGTCAATTCCCCTTCGGAAGAGCCGGACATCGTGACCTCGCTGCGCGCGCTGCGCGACGAGGTGCCCAATTGCGAGAGCGTGTCGCTGATCGTGAGCTGGTTCGGCGAAGATCTGCGCTGTGGCAGCTGCGGCATTCGCCCCAAGGTCGAGCAATCGGAATTCGACGGCAAGACGATGCCTTGGCAGGTGTCAGGTGTGACGCGCGCCACCGCCGGGGTCGTGCCGCTGGACGACGGCCGTCCGGTCTATGGCGGCACGCCGGCGGATCTGTCGGTGATCCAGGCGATCCGAAAGATGGCCGGGGACGGGCTGAAGGTGATGTATTACCCCTTCATCCTGATGGAGCAGATGGCGGGCAATAGCCTGGCCGACCCCTGGAGCGGCGCCGAAGGGCAGCCGCCGCTGCCCTGGCGCGGGCGCATCACGCTGTCCAAGGCCCCCGGGCGCGACGGCTCGCCCGACGGCACCGCCGCCGCGGATGCGGAAGTGGCGGCGTTCTTCGGCACGGCTTCGGCCGCGGATTTCACGCTGGAGGACGACGCGGTCGTCTATTCCGGCCCGGCGGAATTCTCATACCGCCGGTTCATCCTGCATCAGGCGGCGCTCTGCGCGGTGGCGGGCGGGGTCGATGCGTTCTGCATCGGGTCCGAGATGCGCGGGCTGACGCAGATCCGGGGCGCGAGCGGGTTTCCCGCGGTGGCGGCGCTGCGCGCGCTGGCGGTGGAGTGCCGGGCGCTGCTGGGGCCGGGGGTCAAGTTGGGTTATGCGGCGGATTGGTCGGAATATTTTGGCTATCACCCACAGGACGGATCGGGGGATGTGTATTTCCATCTTGACCCGCTCTGGGCGGATCCGCTGATCGATTTCGTGGGGATCGACATTTACATGCCCTTGTCCGACTGGCGCGATGGCGAGGGTCATGCGGATGCGGGTTGGGGGTCGATCTACGACGCGGGCTATCTGCGGGCTAACGTGGCGGGGGGCGAGGGATACGATTGGTATTACCCCGGACCCGACGCGCGGGACGCCCAGCGGCGCGAGCCGATCACCGACGGAGCCCATGACGAGCCCTGGGTCTTCCGTTACAAGGACATCCGTAGCTGGTGGTCCGAGCGTCACTATGAACGCAGCGGAGGCCAGCGGGCCGCGGCGCCCACGGAGTGGGTGCCGCAGTCGAAACCCGTCTGGTTCACCGAGCTGGGTTGCGCGGCCATCGACAAGGGCACGAACCAGCCCAACAAGTTCCTCGATCCGAAATCCTCGGAAAGCAAAACGCCATATTATTCAAGCGGTTTGCGGGATGAGTTGATCCAGAGCCGCTATCTGCACGCGATGCATTCCTATTGGGGAGAGGCCGCCAACAACCCGGTCTCGGAGGAATACGGCGGCCCCATGATCGACATGTCGCGCGCCTTTGTCTGGGCCTGGGACGCGCGGCCCTACCCGTGGTTCCCGGGCAACGAGAGTCTTTGGAGCGACGGGCCGAATTACCGCCGGGGCCATTGGATCACCGGGCGGGTGTCGGGGCAGACGCTGGCCTCGGTCGTGGCGGAGATCTGCGAAACCGCGGGGCTGAGCGACTATGACGTCAGCGCGTTGCATGGGTTCGTGCGTGGTTCGGTCGTGCCGCAGGTCACGGATGGGCGGCGGGCGCTTCAACCGCTGATGCTGGCCTACGGGTTCGACGCGATCGAGAGGGACGGCGCGCTGGTCTTTCGGATGCGCGACGGGCGCGCGCCGCTCGCGCTGGCAGCGTCGGAACTGGCGGTCGCCGAGGACATCGAGGGCGATATCGAAGAGACCCGCGGGGCCGAGGCGGAAATGGCGGGCCGTGTGCGCTTGCGCTTTCTTCTGGCCGATGCGGATCACCAGAACGCCGCCGAAGAGACGGTGCTGCCCGACGAGGCCACCCATGCGGTGGCCGAGACCGATCTGGCGCTGTCGATGACCCGCGCCGAGGGCCGGCTGACGCTGGAGCGCTGGCTGAGCGAGGCGCGGATCGCGCGCGACACCCTGCGCTTTGCCCTGCCGTTGTCGAAGCTGCCGGTGGGCGCGGGGGACATCGTGACCTTGCCCGCCCCGTCGGGCGCGACGCGGGCGCGGGTGGACCGGGTCGAGCTGACCACCCACCAGCTGGTCGAGGCGGTGCGGATCGCCCCGGACGTCTATGCGCCGTCGGATTTTCCCGACGATCCCGCGCCTTTGCGCCCTTTTGTGCCGGCGGTTCCGGTGCAGCCGCTGTTCCTTGACCTGCCGCTGATGCGCGGCGACGAGGTGCCGCACGCGCCATATCTGGCGCTGACGGCAAGGCCCTGGCCGGGCAGCGTCGCGGTTTACGATTCCGCGACCGACGCGGATTATGCCCTGAACGAGATCATCGCCGCGCGCTCGGTCGTCGGAGCGACCGAAACCGCGTTGTACGCGGCCCCGGCCGGGCGCGTGGATCGCGGTGCGGCGTTGCAGCTGCGGCTTTACTCCGGTCAGCTGCAATCGGTCAGCGACAACGCGCTTTTGTCCGGGGCCAACGTGCTGGCCATCGGCGATGGCAGCGCGGGAAACTGGGAGATCCTGCAATTTCGGGATGCCGAGATGATCTCGGAGGGGACCTGGCTTGTGTCGCACCGGCTGCGCGGGCAGTTCGGCACCGATGCGGTCATCCCCGAGGTCTGGCCCGCTGGCAGCAAGGCGGTCGTGCTGGATGGCACGCCGGTGCAGATCGCGCTGGCGGCCGGGCAGCGCAGGCAGGCGCGGCATTACCGGATCGGCCCGGCCAAGCGGGCGGTGGACGATCCGACCTATGTCTACGAGGTGCATGCCTTCGACGGCAACGGGTTGCGGCCCTATCGGCCGGCGCATCTGCGGGTCCAGAGCATCGCCAGCCCGTATTACGACAGCGACACGCCGGGGCTCGATGCTCTGGTCACCTGGATCCGGCGCACCCGTATCGACGGCGACGACTGGACCCTGACCGAGGTGCCGCTGGGCGAAGAGAGCGAGGCCTACCTGCTGCGCGTGAGCCAGAACGGCGTGCTGCGGCGAGAGGTCGAGCTGACGGCGCCGGTCTGGTTCTATTCGTCGAATATGCGCACCGCCGACGGGGTAGTGCCGGGCTATCAGATCGAAGTGGCGCAGGTGTCGGCGCGGTACGGCACCGGCCCCTTTGCCACGGTCACGGGCTACGTGTGAGGCCGGTGCTGATCGGCGATGTCACGGCGGCGGCCTGCGCGCTGCTGGCCGTGCCGCCCGCGCGGCGCACCGCGCTGGCGCGGCGGCTGATCGCCGAGGCGGAGGCAGCGCGGCGATATCAGGACGGCACGGGCCGCGCGCATCCCGACTGGGGCAACGGCACGCTGATGTCGGCGGCGCTGGCGCATCCGCGCAGGCCCGAGCCGCGGGCCGGCGAGCCGGACTTTCTCGAATGTCTGATGCTTGTTCTGGCGGCGCTGCGCGACCGCCGTCACCGTCCCGACGCGCAGCCCACGCAGCGCTGCAGCGACGGGTCGAGCGCCAGCCGCGCCTCGGCGATGTCGTCCCCGCAGTCGTCGCAATAGCCGAACTCGCCCTCCCGGATTCGATCCAGGGCCTGTAATAGCGCGCGTCGCTGCGCGTCGCGGCGCGCCTGCGTGGCCTTGGACATGGCCTGCGACAAGAGCGCGTCCTGCCGCGACAACCGCCCCACGGCCTGCTGGTCGAGCGTGACCACCGACTGGCCCTCGCGTCCCAGCGCGTCGTCGGCATCGAGATTGGCCAGCCTCTCTTCGATCAGCCGCCGGAACCGCGCGATCGCGGAATCCTCCATTTTTTGTGATCCCCGTCTTCAAGCATTGGCGTTTCCGTAACGCCAGACTATCTGCTAAGCTCCCGTGGTCAAAGGAGAGATGACATGGCACAGACACGCGCACAGATTGCCGCAGTCGACCCGGTATGGGCCCGCATCATCCGCGAGGCGGAGCAGGCCGTCGGCAACGAGCCGCTGCTGGGCGGCATGATCCATTATTCGGTGCTGCACCATCCGACCATCGAGCGGGCGCTGGGCTACCGGATTTCGCTCAAGCTGGCCAATGGCGAGATCAGCGAGCAGATCCTGCGCGAGATCTGCGACGAGGCTTACGCATCGGACCCCGAGCTGGCGCTGGCCGCCCGTGCCGACATCGTCGCGGTGTTCGAGCGCGATCCCGCCTGCCACCGTTTCCTGCAGCCGCTGCTCTTCTTCAAGGGGTTCCAGGCGGTTCAGGCCTATCGCATCGCCAACTGGCTCTGGCGCGAGGGGCGCACCGATCTGGCCTATCTCTTTCAGATGCGCTGCTCGGAGGTGTTCGGCGTCGACATTCACCCGGCCGCGCGGATCGGTCGGGGCATCATGATCGACCACGCCCATTCCATCGTGATCGGCGAGACGGCCGTGGTGGGCGACAACGTGTCGATGCTGCATTCGGTGACGCTCGGCGGGACCGGCAAGGAAGAGGAAGACCGTCACCCCAAGATCGGTGACGGCGTTCTGATCGGGGCCGGCGCCAAGGTGCTGGGCAACATCAAGGTGGGCAATTGCAGCCGCATCGCCGCGGGGTCGGTGGTGCTGGAGGAAGTGCCGCCCTGCAAGACGGTCGCCGGCGTGCCCGCGCGCATCGTCGGCGAGGCCGGCTGCCCGCAGCCTGCGGTCAGCATGGACCAGATCCTGCGCGGCGGGAAGATCTGACCGGGCGCGGGAGCCCCCGGTGTGACATGGCCATCGCGTGAGGACGTCAGCGGCGCTGGGCCGCTGACCCTCGACCGAATTGAAGCCTCCGATCGGGCGAATGGCTACTCTGTCTTCGCAGTCTTCGCGTCGATTTCCGAATTCGACATATAGACATCGAAGTCGAGCAAGATCGCCTCGGCCGATATCCGGTAGTACATCTTGTGTGCGAGCGTCCCAAGGACGACCGCACCGGCCAAACTGGCCAAGAGCGTGATACAGGTATTGGGCGCCGCGTCCTCCTGCAAGAGAACGACGACCAGTGTAACGACCCACAAAAGCACATATGCCGCGGCATAGCGCCCGTATAATTCCATATTGCCCACCTTCTCGGTCAGACCGGCGCTGCGATTGCGGTATCGGGCAAGGCCTTCGCGCCGGTCGTTCGAGACGACGACGTAGCGGTGCGCGTCCCGCAGGCTGGTTTCGTTCTGAGCGGTAAAGTCTTTGATGTTACGCTCGCCATAGTGCGCCTTGAGGCGCGCGCCCAGGTCCTGGGGGCATTGCCGCAGGATGGTGGTGATGCGGTTCGAAAAGAAGCTGTCGGGTCTGATCTGCCCGATGACGTAGAGGATCACCGACCCCAGCCAGCTGGTCAGGACGTGCAACAGAAAGACGATCACGCCGACAATGACGATGATGCTGGTCGAGGCGGTGACCGACTCTTTTAACGGGTCTTTCAGGAAATTGCAGTAGAGGCTGGCGACCGTCCGGCCGAGCAGGCCTTGTGACGAGTCCGGAATGCCCTCCTTGGGGCAGATGAGGGCCGGCTGTTCCTGGCCGGTGCCATCGGTCTGGGCGGGCGCGCGGGTTTCGAGCGTCGCACCGACCGTCGAGACGATCAGCGGGAAGGCCAGGGCGCAAATGAAGACGAAATTGAGAAGCGGGGTTCCGAAGAATTTCCAAAGCTCCGACAGAATGTTGTCGAAGGCATCCCAACTCGCGCGCATGACGTGGCTCCCAAGGCATTTCGAACAATGCCTTGGGGATATCACAAAATGCGCGAGCGTGAAACGGGTTGCGCAACCTTAGGCTTAGGGTTTGGCCCGGTGGTTGGACAGGCGGTCGGTTTCAGGCCAGCATGGCCATCGGGTTTTCCAGATGGTCGACAATGGCTTGCAGCACCTGCGCCCCGAGCGCGCCGTCGATGACCCGGTGATCGACGCTGAGCGTGACCGACATCACGGTCGCGACGCCCAAGCTGCCGTCGGGCGCGACCACCGGTTTCTTGACGCCCGCGCCGACCGCCAGGATGGCTCCGTGCGGCGGGTTGATCACCGCGTCGAAATTGTCGATCCCGAACATACCGAGGTTTGAGATGGCAAAGCTGCCGCCCTGGTATTCGTGCGGCGCGAGCTTGCGGTCGCGGGCGCGGGCGGCGAGATCCTTCATCTCGGCGCTGAGGGCGGAGAGCGATTTCTGATGCGCGTCCTTGAGCACGGGCGTGAAGAGGCCGCCCTCGATGGCCACGGCGACGGCCACGTCCGAGGGGGTTAGTTGAAGGATGCGGTCGCCGGCCCAGACGGCGTTGGCGGCGGGCACCTCTTGCAGGGCGAGGGCGCAGGCCTTGATGATGAAATCGTTGACGCTGAGCTTGACGCCGCGCTTTTCGAGCTGTCCGTTGAGCTGGGAGCGGAAGGCCAGCAGCGCGTCGAGCCGGATGTCGCGGCGCAGATAGAAATGCGGGATGGTCTGCTTGGCCTCGGTCAGCCGCGCGGCGATGGTCTTGCGCATGCCGTCGAGCGGGACCTCGGTATAGGCGCGGTCGGCGTAGAGTTTTGCGATGGTATCCGGGGACACGGGTGGCGGCGCGGCGGGGCGGGGCGCCTCATCCGCCCTTGCGGGCGTCTTCGGCGCGGCAGCGGCGGCCTCGACATCGGCCTTGACGATGCGCCCGCGCGGGCCGCTTCCAGCAATCTGAGCGAGATCGAGCCCTTTGTCCGCAGCGATGCGCCGGGCGAGGGGGGAGGCGAAGATGCGCTCGCCCCTGGCGTCACGCGATCCCGGGCTTGACCCGGGACCCCCTGCCGCGGGTGCGGGCGCCTGTTCGGGAGCGGGTTCGGGTTCGGGCGGTGTGCTGGCGGCGACTGTCGGGTCGGACAGGTCGTCGGCGTTTTCGCCGTTTTCCAGCAAGAGCGCGATGGGGGTGTTCACCTTGACGCCAGCACTGCCCTCGACCACCAGGATCTTGCCCATGACACCCTCGTCCACGGCCTCGAATTCCATCGTGGCCTTGTCGGTCTCGATCTCGGCGAGGACATCGCCGGAGCGGACGCTTTCGCCCTCTTTGATCAGCCATTTGGCCAGGGTGCCGTCCTCCATCGTGGGGCTGAGGGCGGGCATGAGGATTTCTATCGGCATGGCGGTGCCTCCTGGCGGCGCGCGTGTGTCTGGCGGGCGGAGCGAGGGGCCGGCCCCTCGCGCTCCCCGGGATATTTTGGGATCGATGAAGGGCTGGGCGCGTCGTCGAGCAGGGTGAGGATGTCGTAGGGCGGCTTGGGGGCGCGGCCCGCGCGGAGGGTCTCGACGGCGCGTGCCAGCGCAACGCGATGCGCGGCGATCCATTCATAGGCCTCCTGGTGGCTGGGCCGGTCGCCGGGGCGCAGCCCTTCCATCAGGCATTCGGGCACCAGCGCGCGGCCCGAATCGGTTTCGATGCGGTAGGCCTCGGCGGCGGCGTCGCGGCCCTGAACGGCGACGCGGCTCATCGGTAGGTGACCTGTTTCGCCGCCGCGATCACTTCGGCGGTGGTGACAAGCGCGTGTTTTTCCAGGTTCGCGGCATAGGGCATGGGCACGTCCTTGCCGGTGCAGTTGATCACCGGGGCGTCGAGATAATCGAAGGCCTCCTGCATCAGCACCGCCGAGATGTGGTTGCCGATGGCGCCCACCGGCCAGCCTTCCTCGACAGTGACGCAGCGGTTGGTTTTCTGGACGCTCGCGATCACCGTGGCGGTGTCCATCGGGCGCAGGGTGCGCAGGTCGATCACCTCGGCCTCGATCCCGTCTTCGGCAAGCTTTTCAGCGGCTTCCAGCGCATAGCTCATGCCGATGCCGAAGCTGACGATGGTGACGTCGCCGCCTTCGCGCCAGATGCGGGCCTTGCCGAACGGCACGGTGAAATCGTCGAGTTGGGGCACGTCGAAGCTGCGGCCGTAAAGGATCTCGTTTTCCAGGAAGATCACCGGGTTGGGATCGCGGATCGCGGATTTCAGCAGGCCCTTGGCGTCCGAGGCCGAATAGGGCATCGCCACCTTGAGGCCGGGGATATGCGCGTACCACGCCGCGTAATCCTGGCTGTGCTGGGCGCCGACGCGGGCCGCGGCGCCGTTGGGGCCGCGAAAGACCATCGGAGCGCCCATCTGACCGCCGGACATATAGAGCGTCTTGGCGGCGGAATTGATAATCTGGTCGATGGCTTGCATGGCGAAGTTGAACGTCATGAACTCGACGATCGGCCTGAGCCCACCAAAGGCCGCACCCACAGCGATGCCGGCAAAGCCATGTTCGGTGATCGGGGTGTCGATCACGCGTTTGGATTTGAACTCGTCCAAGAGCCCCTGGCTGATCTTGTAGGCGCCCTGGTATTCGGCCACCTCCTCGCCCATCAGGAAGACCGTGTCGTCGCGGCGCATCTCTTCTGCCATGGCGTCGCGCAGCGCCTCACGCACGGTCTGCTGTTTCAGCTTGGTGCCCTCGGGCCAGTCGGGGCCCGGGGCGGGCGTGGCGACCGGGCTGGCGGGGGCGGCGGCGACCGGTTCGGCCTGCGCGGCGGCGGGGGGGGCTGGCGCGGCGGCTTCCGGGGCCTGATCCGGCACCTCTTCGCCCTCTTCGACCAGCACCGCGATGGGGGTGTTCACCTTGACGTCGGCGGTGCCCTCGGCGACAAGGATCCTGCCCATGACGCCCTCGTCCACGGCCTCGAATTCCATCGTGGCCTTGTCGGTCTCGATCTCGGCGATCACATCGCCCGAGCGGACGGGATCGCCCTCCTTGACCAGCCATTTGGCCAGCGTGCCCTCTTCCATCGTGGGGCTGAGGGCGGGCATGAGGATTTCCGTGGCCATCAGACAGCCTCCTCTGCGTAGATATCCGTCCAGAGCTCGTCGAGCGCGGGTTCGGGGCTTTCCTTGGCGAAATCGGCGCTGGCGTTGACCACCGCCTTGATCTCTTTGTCGATGGCTTTCAGGTCGTCCTCGGTGGCGTGCTTGCCCTGCAGCAGCATGTCGCGCACGTGGTCGATGGGGTCGCGTTCCTCGCGCATTTTCTGCACCTCTTCGCGGGTGCGGTATTTCGCCGGGTCCGACATCGAGTGGCCGCGGTAGCGATAGGTGTTGATCTGCAGAATATAAGGCCCCTTGCCGGCGCGGCAGTGTTTCACCGCCGTGTCGCCCGCCTGTTTGACCGCCAGCACATCCATGCCGTCCACCGCCTCGCCGGGGATGCCGAAGGCGGCCCCGCGGGTGTAGAGATCGGGCGTCGAGGTCGAACGCGCCATGGCCGTGCCCATGGCGTATTGGTTGTTCTCGATCACGAAGACCACCGGCAGCTTCCAGAGTGAGGCCATGTTGAAGGTCTCGTAGACCTGGCCCTGGTTGGCAGCACCATCGCCGAAATAGGTGAAGGTCACGCGGCCGTTGTCCTGGTACTTGTCCGCAAAGGCGAGGCCCGCGCCCAGCGGCACCTGCGCCGCCACGATGCCGTGCCCGCCGTAGAAATGTTTCTCCTTGGAAAACATGTGCATCGAGCCGCCTTTGCCCTTGGAATAGCCGCCCTCGCGCCCGGTCAGTTCGGCCATGACGCCGTTGGGGTCCATCCCGCAGGCCAGCATGTGACCATGGTCGCGGTAGGAGGTGATGCGCTTGTCGCCTTCCTCGGCGGCGGCCTCGAGCCCGACGACGACCGCCTCCTGCCCGATGTAGAGGTGACAGAAGCCGCCGATCAGGCCCATGCCGTAAAGCTGGCCGGCCTTTTCTTCGAAGCGGCGGATCAGCAGCATGTCGCGGTAATATTTCCGCAGGTCGTCAGCCGAGACATTGGGTTTCGGGGTGGTCTTGCGGGCCGCCATCGGCACCTCCCTGCGGGAATTGTTTAGTGTTAAACGTTTAGCCGCAGGGTAATGCGCGACGGCGGGTCTTGTCAAAGGTCACGGGGGCGGGCGGGCGCGCGTTTCTCGATCACGCCGATGGCGTCCAGCGCGGCCTCGAAATCCGAGCGTTTCTTGTCGGCGCTGCCCGCGACCTCGGCCTTGAGCCGGTCGAAGGATTTGCGCAATTCGGCCTTTTCAGCGCCCTTGCAATCATTCCAGGGTCGCCCCTGCAACCCCATGTGCAGCACGTAATAGCCGATGAAATGCGCCTGCGTGCCGGTCAGCAGCAGGCGGCGGTAGGTCTCATGCGCGCCAAGCTCCCGCAGGGTTTCGGCATCGGGGATGCCGGCGCGGTGGCAGGCGGCCTCGACCGCGGGGCCGAGGTTGCGGATCGTGGTGATCGGGGTGCTCATACCGCGGGCGCGTGCGCAAGCGACGCGGCAAAGGCGCAGAGCGTGGTCAGCGCCGTCTCGAGCGCGGTGTCCTCGACCGTCAGCGCCACGCGGACATGGCCCGCCGCCGCCTGGCCAAAGCTTTCGCCGGGCATGACCGCGATCCGGTGCGCATCGAGCAGGGCGTTGGCGAAGGCCTCGCCGTCGAGGCCCGTGGCGCGGATGTCGAGCATGATGTACATCGCCCCCTGCGCCGGAATCGCGCGCACCACGTTCTGCCGGCCGATCACCGCCTGCGCCAGATCGCGGCGGCGGCGGAAGGGGGCGGCGACGGCGGCCTCGACGTCGTCGCCCTGGTTCAGCGCAAAAAGCGACGCGTCCTGGATATAACCGGGCACGCCATAGGTGGTGTTGGTGGCCAGATCGACCAGCCCGTCGATAGCCGGGACAGGGCCGCAGATCCAGCCAATGCGGCTGCCGGTCATGGCGTGGCTTTTCGACATCGACCCGATCACCAGCGTGCGCTCGGCCATGCCGGGCAGGGCGCGCGGGCTCAGATGCGCGCCCTCCCAGACCTGGGTGTCATAGACCTCGTCCGAGATCAGCCACAGATCGCGCGCCTCTGCCACCTGCGCCAATGCGGCGAGCGTGGCGCGCGGATAGACCGCGCCTGTGGGGTTGTTAGGCGTGTTGATCAGCAGCGACCGGGCCTGCGTCTGGCCCGCCAGCGCGTCCACATCGGAGGCCTCGGGCAGGAACCCGGCATCGGCCCGGGTGATCACCGCGCGGGGCACCGCGCCTGCGCTGCGGATCGAACCGGGGTAGGTGGCGTAATAGGGGTCGACGTAAAGTGCTGTTTCGCCCGGATCGCAGGCCAGCATATGCGCGGCGAAAAGCGCGGCCTGCCCGCCAGGGGTGATCAGGATGTTGTCGCGCGTGGTCGGAACGCCGGTGCGCGCGGCGATCCGCGCGGCCACCGCGTCGCGCAGGCCGGGCGTGCCGGGCACCATCGCATAGCCGGTGTGCCCGCCACGCGCGGCGGCGTGCATCGCGTCGAGGATTCGCGCATCGGTGCCGGTGTCGTGCTCGCCGATGGTCAGCTCGGTCACCCGCTCGCCCGCCGCCACCATCGCGCGGGCGCGATAGAAGACGTCCCAGCCGTCGGACCCGCCGGCATTGATCGAGGTGACGCGCGTGGAGAGCTGGGGCATGACGGCTCCTGTCGGGTTCGAACTGCGTCGCTTGTGGCAGAGAGCGCGGGTGGCTGGCAAGCCCGTCTGGTCTTCGGGGGCTGCTCAGGCAGGCGGGCGCAACACGGTCCCGGATCGGGTCCGGGACTCGCGCGTGCCAGGGGTCGATCTTTTCGCTTGACCTCAAGTGGGCTTGAGAAATTACCCTTCACGTGAGTCGTTATCGAAAGGACCATCGCCATGCCTGCCAAACTGGAACATCTGAACATCTGCGTGCACGCCCCCGACGAGGTCGCCGAGGCGCTCTGCGCTCTTTTCGGCTGGCGCATCCGCTGGCGGGGTTCGGTGATGGACGGCGGGCTGTCGGTGCATGTGGGCGGCGAGGACGACTATATCGCGCTCTACGCCCCCACGCATGACATGGACCAGCGCCCCGAGAGCTACCGCCATTGGGGGATGCTGAATCATGTGGGCGTCACGGTCGACGATCTCGACGCCGTCGAGGCGCGGGTGCGCGAGGCCGGCTTCACCCCGCGCGAACATGCCGATTACGAACCGGGGCGGCGGTTCTACTTCATGGGGCCGGGCGGGATCGATTACGAGGTCGTCAGCTACGCCTGACATAGGTCTTGGCGGATCGGGGGGGGCGTGCTATGCCCCCCTCATGACCGACACCGCCCTCATTTGTTGCATTAGCCGCTGACATATTCGGCGGGCCGGTCCTCTATTCCCTCTCTTCGACAGAGTTGCTAAGCCCGCCGCGACCCCGCGCGCGAGGAAGCCATGACCATTCGCCTGACCAACACCAAGACCCGCCGGAAAGAGCCGTTCAAACCCATCGACCGTGAAAACGTGCAGATGTATGTCTGCGGGCCGACGGTCTATGACCGCGCGCATCTGGGCAACGCGCGCCCGGCGATCGTGTTCGACGTGCTCTTCCGGCTGCTACGCGAGGTCTACGGCCCGGATCACGTGACCTACGTGCGCAACTTCACCGACGTGGACGACAAGATAATCGCCCGGGCCGACGAGACGGGGCGCGACATCGGCCAGATCACCGCCGAGACCACGCAATGGTATCTCGACGACATGGCCGCCGTGGGCGTGATGGAGCCCACCCACATGCCGCGCGCGACTGACTACATCCCGCAGATGGTGGCGATGATCGAAGGTCTGGTGAAGGACGGCCACGCCTATGCCGCCGAGGGCCATGTTCTTTTCGCGGTGGACAGCTGGAAGGACAGCTACGGCAAGCTCTCGGGCCGGTCGGTCGACGATATGATCGCCGGCGCCCGGGTCGAGGTCGCGCCCTACAAGCGCAACCCGATGGATTTCGTGCTCTGGAAGCCGTCGACCGGCGATCAGCCCGGGTGGGACTCGCCCTGGGGCCGGGGGCGGCCCGGCTGGCATATCGAATGCTCGGCCATGGCCAAGGCTTTGCTGGGCGACACCTTCGACATCCACGGCGGCGGCAACGACCTGATGTTCCCGCACCACGAAAACGAGATCGCCCAGAGCTGTTGCGCCAACCACACCGACCGGATGGCCAACGTCTGGCTGCACAACGAGATGCTGCAGGTCGAGGGCAAGAAGATGTCCAAGTCCCTGGGCAATTTCTTCACCGTCCGGGATTTGCTGGACCAGGGCGTCCCGGGCGAGGTGATCCGCTTTGTCATGCTGAGCACCCATTACCGCAAGCCGATGGATTGGACCGAGAAAAAGCGCGAAGAGGCGGAGAAGACGCTGCGGAAGTGGTACGCTCAGGTGTCCGAGGCATTGGATAATGCAGAGCCCTACGAAAACGTTGTGCAGGCGCTCGAGGACGATCTGAACACCGCCGGCGCGATTGCTGAATTGCATCAGCTGTCATTGGCCGGGGATACACCTTCGTTGCGATCGAGTCTCCGGCTGCTGGGATTTCTCGACAATGGCATTCCGGAATGGGCTGCCGTTCCGCAAGTCGATCTTTTCCCCTATGTCTCCTTGCTCACCAAAGCGCGCGAGACGGCGATGGAGACGAAGGATTTCGCCGAGGTGGACCGCCTCAAGACGCTGTTGACCGAAGCCGGTGTCGAGGTGCGCATGTCGCGTGCGGGCGTGGATCTCATTCCCGATGCAGGCTTCGATCCTTCCAAGCTGGAGGGCATCCTGTCATGACCCTGGGCTCGCACGACTCCTCCCGCCCCGCCGACGGATCGCACCCCAGCCGCGGAGTCAAGGCCGCAGGCCGCCGCGGCCAGCGCCTGCCCGCCCGGACGGGCTGGCGCTTTGGCGACGCCTGGGGCGCCGTTCGGACGGCGTCCGGGTTGGCAGTGATAAAGCGCCACAGAACCGCCGTTGCTGCGCCACCCCGCGGGCAGGCGCTGGCCGCTGGGTGCTTTGAATGGACGGTTTCGGGATCGAGAAAGGTGCGTATGTCGAAAGAAGGGGTGGTTCTGGTCCCGGGGCCGGGGTGCGATGCTTTGGCTTTGGAGGGAATCGCGTGAAAGATCGTGGCGGTCGCAGTCACCGGCGCCGGAGTGGGGGGCAGCCCCCACACGCTGGTTCAAGTGGGGGCCAGCCCCCACACGCAGGTATTAGTGGGGGCCAGCCCCCACACCCAGGTTTAAGTGGGGGCCAGCCCCCACACCCCCGGGATATTTTCGACCAGATGAAAGCAGGGGCGCTGCGATGACGCGAGAACGGCTTTATCTCTACGACACGACCTTGCGGGACGGGCAGCAGACGCAGGGGGTTCAGTTCTCGACGCCGGAGAAGCTGCGGATCGCGGCGGCGCTGGATCGGCTGGGGGTGGATTACATCGAGGGTGGATGGCCCGGGGCGAACCCCACCGACAGCGCCTTTTTCGACGAGGTGCCGCACACACGGGCGCGCATGACCGCCTTTGGCATGACAAAGCGCGCGGGCCGTTCGGCGGCCAATGACGACGTGCTGGCGGCGGTGATGAACGCGGGCACGCCGGCGGTCTGTCTCGTGGGCAAGTCGAGCGCCTTTCACGTCACCGACGCGCTGGGCATCACGCGCGAGGAGAACCTCGAGAACATCGGCGCCTCGGTGGCGCATCTGGTGGCGCAGGGGCGCGAGGCGCTCTTCGATGCCGAACATTTCTTTGACGGCTATGCGGACGATCCGGCCTATGCGCTCGACTGCTTGCGCGTCGCCCTCGACGCGGGGGCGCGCTGGATCGTGCTGTGCGACACCAACGGCGGCACCTTGCCCGCCACCGTGGGCCGCGTGGTGGGTGAGGTGATCGCGGCGGGCATCCCCGGGGACCGGCTGGGCATCCACACCCATAACGACACCGAAAATGCGGTGGCCGCGTCGCTGACGGCGGTGGATGCGGGCGCGCGCCAGATCCAGGGCACGCTGAACGGGCTGGGCGAGCGTTGCGGCAACGCCAACCTGACCACGCTGATCCCGACGCTTTTGCTGAAGGAGCCCTATGCCAGCCGCTTTGACACCGGCGTCAGCCCGGAGGCGTTGGAAAGCCTGACGCAGGTCAGCCGGATGCTGGACGAGGTGCTCAACCGTGTGCCGATGAAGCAATCGCCCTATGTCGGCGCCTCGGCCTTTGCCCACAAGGCCGGGCTGCACGCCAGTGCCATCCTCAAGGACCCCACGACCTATGAACATGTCGACCCCGCCCGGGTCGGCAACCGGCGCATCATCCCGATGTCGAACCAGGCCGGCCAGTCCAACCTGCGCCGCCGCCTGGTCGAGGCAGGGCTGGAGGTGGTTCAGGGCGACCCGGCGCTGGCGCGGATCCTCGAACGGGTCAAGACGCGCGAGGCCGAGGGCTATTCCTACGACACCGCGCAGGCCAGTTTCGAGCTTTTGGCGCGCGAAGAGCTGGGGCTCATGCCCGAGTTCTTCGAGGTCAAGCGCTACCGCGTCACCGTCGAGCGGCGCAAGAACAAGCACAACCGGATGGTGTCGCTTTCCGAGGCTGTGGTCGTGGTCAAGGTGGACGGCGAAAAGAAGCTGTCGGTCAGCGATTCGCTCGATGCGGCGGGCAGCGACCGGGGGCCGGTCAACGCTCTGTCGAACGCGCTGGCCAAGGATCTGGGGCGCTACCAGGACACGATCGACGACATGCGGCTGGTGGATTTCAAGGTGCGCATCACCCAGGGCGGCACCGAGGCGGTGACCCGCGTCATCATCGACAGTGAGGACGGGCAGGGGCGGCGCTGGTCCACCGTAGGGGTCAGCGCCAACATCGTCGACGCCTCGTTCGAGGCGCTGCTGGACGCGGTGCGCTGGAAGCTGGCAAGGGATCACGCCTGATGGACATGGAAGCGTTTCTCACCCTGCACAAGGACCTGCCGCGCGAAGGCCCCGGCGCGCCCGAGGACGTGGCCTGGGCCTGCGCGCTGGCTGGGCTGGCGGCGGATGCGGTGATCTGCGACGCGGGCAGCGGGCCGGGCGGCGATGTGCCCGCGCTGCTGGCGGCGGCGCCTTCGGGCCGCGTTGTCGCGGTCGACGCCTATTTCGGCGCGGCGGCGGATGCGCGCTTTGCCGAGGACCCCCGCGTTCGGGGCGACACCGCGGACATGGCGCATCTCGACCGCCTGCCCGAGGCGCCCTTCGACCTGATCTGGTGCGCCGGGGCGCTCTATTTCCTCGGGCTCGAGAACGGGCTCGCGGCGATGGCGCGGGCGCTGAAACCCGGCGGCGTGCTGGCCTTTTCGGAGCCCGCGCGCTTCGTCGATGCGCCCGACCCGGCGGCCGAGGCCATTTTCGAAGGCTACCCGCTGCGACGCCCCGAAGAAATCGCGGCGGTGACGGTCGGCGCGGGCTACGAGGTGCTTGGCCAGCGCAAGGTGCCCGATGCCGGATGGGAGGCCTACTTCGGCCCGATCGAGGCGCGCGTGGCGGAATTGCGCCCGGGGGCGGACGAAAACCTGACGGTTGTTCTGGACGAGGCCTTGGCGGAGGCTGCCGCCTGGCGGGTCCATCGCGACGCCATTGGCTATGTCCTGACCGTGGCGCGGCGCGGCGCATGACCGATTTCGCCCCTGGGACAGACCTGCACGCCTGCGCGCGGATCGTCGAACAGGGCGACCCCGACCGCTTTGCCGCCGCGATGGCCGCGCCTCTGGCGGCGCGCGCCGTGCTCTTTCCGCTTTACGCCTTCAACGTCGAGGTCGCGCGCGCACCGTGGGTGACGCAAGAGCCGATGATCGCCCAGATGCGCCTGCAATGGTGGGCCGATGTGCTGACCGAGATCGAGGCGGGCGGCCCGGTGCGCCGCCACGAGGTGGCGACACCGCTCGCCGTGATCGGTGCGCAGGCCGCGGGGCGGCTGCAACAGCTGGTCGAGGCGCGGCGGCTCGATACCGAACGCGCGCCCTTCGACGACGCGGCGGCGCTCGACGCCTATCTGGCGGACACCGCCGGGGGACTGGCGATGGCGGCGGCGCAGGCGCTGGGCGCGCAAGCGACCGACAGCCTGGCGCCCTGGGGCCGCGCGGCGGGGTTCGTGCGCTACATGCAGGCGGTGCCCGATCTCGAGGCGCGGGGCAAACAGCCCTTGCCCGACGGCCGGGCCGAGACGATTGCCGACATGGCCCGCGCGCATCTCGAGGTGCTCGAGCCGCGCGGGATCCGGCGGCTGCGCGCCGCGCTCGGGCCGGATGCGGGGGCGGCGGCGATCGAGTTCTGGCAGGTCGAACCGCTCTTGCGCCTCATTTCGGCAGAGCCGGGACGCGTGGCCGACGGCACGGTGACGCTCAGCGATTTCGCGAAACGCTGGCGGCTGATGCGCGCGGCGTTCTAGCGATCGAAACCATCGTTCATCGCCCCTAAGTCGCGGAATCAAGGCCGTAGGCCGCCGCGACCGGTGCCTGCCCGTCACGGCGGGCTGGCGCCTTGTCGAGGTAAGTGCCGCGATCATTCGGAGCGATGACTTGGCTGGCATAAAGCGCGCCGATCTGTGGTAGCAGCGCCACCCCACGGGCAGGCGCTGGTCGCGGCTTGGGGGGGGGGCGCACTCCAGCGCGGCTATTGCGCAGGTTGGTCCTTGGGTCGCATCACCAGCCAGATCAGCGCACCGCCCGCCAGCACCAGGAACGGCGCCATGGCCAGGTTCACGGCGGTCCAGCCTTGCTCGGCCGAGCCGCCCGAGCAGTTCATCAGCCCGCCCGAGGCCAGCGAGGCCATGGTCACGCCGCCGAAGACCAGAAGGTCGTTCAGCCCCTGCATCCGGCCGCGTTCGTGCGGGGCGTGGGCGGCGGCCAGCATGGTGGTCGCGCCGATGAAGCCGAAGTTCCAGCCCAGCCCGAGCAGCACCAGCGCCACGAAGAAATTCTCGAGCGTAACGCCCGAGAGCGCGACAAGCCCGGCCCCGGCGAGGATGACCAGCCCGGTCGCGACGATCCGCTCGACCCCGAAGCGCGCGATCAGGTGCCCGGTAAAGAACGACGGCGCGAACATCGCCAGCACATGCGCGGTGACCACGTCGGCGGCGTCGTTGGTCTCGAACCCGCAGCCGACCACCGCAAGCGGGGTCGAGGTCATCACCAGGTTCATCAGCGCATAGCTGACCATGGCGCAGATCACCGCCACGGCGATGCGCGGCGTTGTCAGAAGCTCGAGCCGCGAGCGGCCTTTGGGCGCGTCTTCGGCGGGGACCTGCGGCTTGGGGATGTCGAGAAAGAGAAAGAGAAGCGATCCCAAGAGGTTGAGCGAGATCACCGCCACATAGGTGCCGATGAAGGGCACCACATAGGCATCCGCCGTCAGCTTGACCAGCTGCGGCCCGACAATGGCCGACGCGAGCCCGCCGGCCATCACGTAGGAAATCGCCTTGGGGCGGAATTCGTCCGACGCGGTGTCGGCGGCGGCGAAGCGGTAGAACCCCTGCGCCGACATGTAGACGCCGGTCAGCAGGCTGCCCAGCAGGAAGATCGGGAAGGATGCCAGATAGAGCCCGTAGGCCCCCACGGCCCCGCCCAAAGCGCCGCCCGTGGCGCCCACGAAAAACCCCGCCCGGCGTCCGAACCGCTGCATGAACCACGACAAAGGTGTGGCCGAGAGCATGCTGCCCAGAACGATCAGCGAGATCGGCAGGGTGGCGAAACAGATGTTCGAGGCCAGCGACTGGCCCGCAAGCCCGCCGATGGTGAAGATCATCGGCATCTGCGCGCCCAGGATGGCCTGGGCCATCACCAGAACGGCGACATTACGTTTGGCGCGGGTGTCGGATCTTGTCATGGCGCAGGGCTTACGCGGCCACGCTGGGGGCCGCAAGATCGATAGCGCCCTCGTTCGGATCGGGCGCGGATTTTCGTGGCACGCCGGGACGGCGCGGCGTATCACCGGGGCATGAAGGATACCGGACAGAGACCCGTGGCGATCGTCGGCGGCTCGGCCGAGGCGCGGCTGCTGGCCGC
This sequence comes from Aestuariicoccus sp. MJ-SS9, assembly GCF_032586235.1. Taxonomy (NCBI): domain Bacteria; kingdom Pseudomonadati; phylum Pseudomonadota; class Alphaproteobacteria; order Rhodobacterales; family Paracoccaceae; genus Aestuariicoccus; species Aestuariicoccus sp. MJ-SS9. The sequence goes on along the minus strand of NZ_JAWHTD010000007.1, from coordinate 40,579 downwards.
GCTGCTGCCGGGGGCTGTGGTCCGTCTGCCCGCGCCGGATAGAGTGCCGCAGGATTGGGCTTGCCCGGTGTCGGTGGGGCCTGTCGACGCGGCCTGGCTGCGGGGCGTGGGTGCTGTGGCGGTGCTGATCGCGCCGCATCCCTGCGACGACGGTGCGGCCTTTCAGGCGGTGCGCGCTGCGCGGGGCGCGGGGCTGGACTATGCGCTGGTGCGCCGGCCGCCGTGGCGGGCGGCGCGGGGTGACCGCTGGCACAGCCTGCGGGCGGCGACCGAGGCGCGGGCGGTCATCCCGCCGGGTGCGCGGGTCTTTGTCACGCTGGGGCGCGCGGGCCTGGGCGATCTGCACGGGCTGCGCGCCCGCGCCTTCGTGCGCCGCATCGGCGCGCCGGGGGGCGCCTGTCCGCTGCGCGGCGGGCGCTTTGTGCCGGGGCAGGGGCCTTTTACGGTGCGGCAGGAGGCGGGCTTGCTGCGCACGCTGCGCATCGGCTGGCTGATCACCCGCAACGCCGGCGGGCCCGGCGGCTGGCCCAAGCTGGCCGCGGCGCGGCAACTGGGGCTGAAGGTGGCGATGATCGACCGGCCGCGCTGGCCCGAGGGGCCGCTTTTCGACACGGCAAAAGGAGCGATCGCATGGGTGACGGCGCGGATATCGGCCGGATAATCGTCTCGGACGACTGCGTGGCCGAGGGCGCGGAATGGCTTGCGTGCCGGGATGCGCGCTTTGCCCGGGCGCTGGAGGCGACCGGGCCGCTGCCGCTACGCCGCCGCCCCAACGGCTTTGCGCAATTGCTGAGCGCGATCGTCAGCCAGCAGGTCAGCGTCGCCTCGGCGCGGGCGATCTGGGCGCGGCTGGAAGAGGCCGGGATGACGGCCCCCGCGCAGATCCTGGCCTCGAGCGACGAGGCGCTGCGCGGGCTGGGGCTGAGCCGGCAGAAAGCGGCCTATGCGCGGGCGCTGGCCGAGGCCGGGATCGACTTCGCGGCGCTGCGGAGCGCGCCGGTGACAGAGGTGGTGGCGACCCTGACGGCCGTCAAAGGCATCGGCGTCTGGACCGCCGAGATCTATGCGATGTTCAGCCTGGGCCGGGCGGATGTCTTCGCGCCGGGGGATCTGGCGCTGCAGGAGGGCGCGCGGCTGCTTTTCGAACTGCCCGACCGGCCCCGCGAGAGGGCGCTGCGCACCATGGCCGAGGACTGGAGCCCGTGGAGATCGGTTGCGGCGCGCACGCTCTGGGCCTACTACCATGTTGAAAAGCAACGTGAGGGGATCGCATGACACGGGTTTTGACGGCGGGCCGGAAAGAGCCTCTTTCGGGAGAGATGCGGTCGGCGGTGGTGTTTCTGCACGGCTATGGCGCCAACGGGGCGGACCTTTTGGGGCTGGCCGATCCGCTGGCCGAGCATCTGCCCGACACGCTTTTCGTCGCGCCCGACGCGCCCGAGGCCTGCGCGGGCGCGCCTTTCGGGTTTCAGTGGTTTCCGATCCCCTGGATCGATGGGTCCTCGGAAGAGGAAGCGATGGCCGGGATGGCGCGGGCGGTCGACGATCTGAACGCCTTTCTCGACGCGCTGATGGTGGACGAGGATCTGCTGCCCGAACAGGTGGTGCTTTTCGGCTTTTCGCAGGGCACCATGATGTCGCTGCATGTTGCGCCGCGCCGCGAGGACGAGGTGGCGGGCGTGGTCGGGTTTTCGGGGCGGCTGTTGGAGCCGGAACTGCTGGCGGATGAAACCGTCAGCCGCCCGCCCATCCTGCTGGTGCATGGCGATCAGGACGACGTGGTGCCGCCGCAATCGCTGCCGGCGGCCGCCGAGGCGCTGCAGGGTGCGGGCTGGAAAGAGGTCTATGCCCATATCATGAAGGGCACCGCCCATGGCATCGCCCCCGACGGGCTGTCGGTGGCGCTGGCCTTTATGCGTGACAAGTGCGGGTTGTGACCTGGCGGCGGGTGCGCCCTGGGCCGGCGTCGGAGTGAGGGGCCAGCCCCTCACGCTCCCCGGGATATTTTGTGGATCAGTGAAAGGGGAAAGCGCCTGTTTTTCAGGCGTCGTTGTTCTGTTGCATTGGCTTGGTAGGGCTTGTGCCGTCACTCTATCTAGCGGGGCTTGCCTTGGGGCATCCGCGATATATAGTGGTTGCAGACCGGGGCGGGACTCCCCGCTTTGGTGCACGGTGACGGGCAGGCAGGGTAGAGGACGAGTCACGACATGGACGGCGATTTCAGAACGGCCTTCGTGCGCGAACCGGGCGCGTTGAGGCATCATCCGGCGCTGGTGCTGAATGCGGATTACCGGCCGCTGTCCTATTACCCGCTCAGCCTCTGGCCCTGGCAGGAGGCGGTCAAGGCGGCCTTCCTCGACAGGGTGGATATCGTCGCCGAATATGACGAGGTGGTCCGCAGCCCTTCGATGACGCTGAAAATCCCCAGCGTCGTGGTGCTGAAAGATTATGTCAAACCGAGAAAGCGCGTGGCCTTCACGCGCTTTAATTTATTTCTGAGGGACGAATTCCGCTGCCAGTATTGCGGATCGAAGGGCGATCTGACCTTTGACCACGTGGTGCCGCGCGCCAGCGGCGGGATCACCTCGTGGGAAAACGTCGTGGCGGCCTGCGCGCCCTGCAACCTGCGCAAAGGGTCCAAAAGCCTGCGGCAGGTGGGGATGAGCCTGCGCAAACCGCCGCGCCGGCCGGGGGCGTCGGAGCTGATGAACATGGGGCGGAAATTCCCGCCCAACCATCTGCACGACAGCTGGATGGATTTCCTTTACTGGGACGCCGAGCTGGAGGCGTGAGCCGTCTGGCGGTATGAAAAAGGCCTCCGGGCGATCTGCGCGGAGGCCTTTGATTTTTCGTGACCGAAAGGATCAGCCGTTCTGCGGGCCGCGCTGGGGCGCGGGCTTTGCGCCGCCGGCCTGTCCGCCGCCGCCAGGCTGTCCGCCAGCGCCTGCGGCGCCCTGCGGCTTGGTCTTGTTGCCGGTGAGCGGATCGTCCTGACGCTGCACCGAGCCTTCGAAATGCGCGCCGCTTTCGATGGCGATGGTCTTGTGGATGATGTCGCCCTCGACCCGCGCGGTCGCGGTCAGGCGCACCTTGAGGCCGCGCACGCGGCCGACGATGCGGCCGTTCACGACCACGTCGTCGGCGGTCACTTCGCCCTTGATCGTGGCGGATTCGCCGATGGTCAGCAGGTGGGCGCGGATGTCGCCCTCGACCGTGCCTTCGACCTGGATGTCGCCGGTGGTCTTGAGATTGCCGGTGATGTGAAGATCAGGGCTCAGCACCGATGCGGGGGGCTTGGCCTTGGGGGCCGATGCCTTGAAGTCGGGAGCGGGCGAGGGGCGCGGGGCCTCGGAAGAGGCGGGTTTCGCCGTGTCCTCGGGCTTGGCGCCGGGCTCGTTGATTTTGCTTTTAGAAAACATCGTTCGCAGCCTTGATGTAGATCATGGGGTTGACGGCGTCTCCTCCGACGCGGACCTCGTAGTGCAGATGCGTGCCGGTCGACCGTCCTGTATTGCCCATATCACCGATGCGGTCCCCGCGCGAGACCCTTTGACCGACCTTCACGCGAATTTTCGACAGATGCGCGTAGCGTGTTTCGATGCCGAATTCGTGCTGGATCTTGACCAGGCGGCCATAGCCGGACTGCCAGCCCGCATGCACCACGACGCCGTCGGCGGTGGAATAGATCGGCGTGCCGTGGGGCGCGGCGAAATCGGTGCCCGCGTGCAGGCGGCCCCAGCGGTAGCCGAAGCCGCTGGTGAAGCGGAACGGATCCTTGAGCGGCGACGAGAAGGGCGCTTTTTGCGCGGCGATCCGGTAGAGGTTCAGCCGGTCCATCTGGTTGAGGATCCGGTTGGCGCGCTGGGTGTCCGGCGAGGGGTCGCCGCCCCGGGTGGAAAAGCTGAGCGGGGTCAGCGGGCCGCCCTGGCCGGAATAGCCGCGGCGGACCTGGTCGAGGATGCGGTCGGGGTTCATTCCCGCCGCTTCGAACATCTTGTCGAGCGGCTTGACGCTGACGGTCATGGCCTCTTCGAGCTGGCGGAAGATGGCGTCGTTCTTTTCTTCCATCAGCCGGATTTCCAGCGCCATTTCGTCGGCGCGGATCAGCGCGTCCTGCGCGTCTGCCACCACCTGGTCGCGTTCGGCGGCGGTGCGGGCCAGCGCCTGGGCCAGCATGTCGAGCGTGCCGTCCCCTTCGCCGCCGCCCCGGGCCAGTGCGGTCGCGCCGCCTTCGATCTGCGCCTCGAGCGCGGCGAGACGGTCGGCGACGGCCTCGCGTTCGTTCATCGTGTTGCGCAAGGTGGCCTGGATCACGTCGATGCCGGTCTCGAGCTCTTTGCGGCGGGTTTCGGAATCGAGCAGCTGCGATTGCATGGCCGAGATCTGCGCCAGGGCCGAATTGAAGCGCTGCTGTGCGGCCAGCGCCTCGGCGGCGCGGGCGTCGCGTTCGGCGGACATCTCGTTGAGGCGCTGCTGGTAGGTGATCTGGTCGCGCTTGGCCTGTTCGCGGAAGTTGCCGGCGCCGATGCTGTCCATCAGAAGGACTGCGGTGGCGATGATCGTCCAGGCCAGAACCGCCGTTCCGCCGGCAAAGGCGAGCGCCTGAGTCTCGGATTTCAGACGAATGAAACGGGTGTCTTCTTCGGACCTCAGAAACAGCCGGCGTTCCGGAAACCAGCGTTCGAGCAGCGCATGTGTCTTGATCGCGAGACGCGTTCTCACCTGATCGTCCTCTTTCCCGTCCCAATTCCGGCGCTCGGTTCCCCATTCCGGAACCTTGGGAACCGGGGTTAACGGCCGCGTGACGGTTTCGCAACACTTTTGGGCGTGCGATTCGGGTCTTTGGGCGTCATGCCGCGCAAGTGGCAAAAATCCGCCGATGCCAAGGGCTTCGTTATTGCGGCCGATCCGCGAGCGGCCAGTAGAAATCCGGCGGCAGGCCCGCCTCGGCGCGTTTTTCCTCGTTGAAGGGCGGCTTGAGCGCGCCCTTGAAATATCGCCGGACCAGGTCGTGGAAGACGGTTTTGGGGTCGAGATCGTGGCGGCCGCAGAGGAAATGGAACCATTTGGAGCCGTAGGCGACGTGGCTCACCTCCTCGGCATAGATCGTCTCGAGCGCTGCGACGGCGGCGGTGTCGCCGGCCTTGCGGAAGATCTCGATCATGCCCGGGGTCACATCGAGCCCGCGCGCCTCGAGCACCATGGGCACGACGGCGAGCCGGCCCATGAAATCCTCGGCGGTGTCCTCGGCGGCGCGCCACATGCCGGCATGGGCGGGCAGGGCGCCGTAATGGCTGCCGGCCGCTTCGAGGCAGTCGCACATCAGGTTGAAATGCTTGGATTCCTCGTCGGCGGCCTTGACCCAGTCGTCGTAGAAGCCGGCGGGCATCGCGGTGCCGGCAAAACGCGGGATGATGTCCCAATGCAGATCGACGGCGTTGAGCTCGATATGGGCGACCGCGTGCAGGAGCGCGATGCGACCCTGCGGCGTTCCGGGCTTGCGTTTGGGCACGTCGCGCGGGCTCAGAAGCTCGGGCTCCGCGGGCCGGGCCGGGCGCAGCGGCGGCGCGGCGCGGCCCAGAGGGATGTCGTCACCCGAGGCACGCGCGGCAAACCACGTGGCGGCATGGGCGCGGGATTTGGCGGTCTTTTGCCGCCCGTCGGCGGTGGTCAGAACATCCACCGCCATGTCGCACAAGGTCATCATGCGACCGCTCTACCGCGGCGCCGAAATCTTTGAAAGATTTCGGACCGATTTCTTTGAAAGAAATCGTCACGCGCCGGGTTCAGAGGGCGCGCGCCGCCTCCAGCACCTCTTCGGCGTGGCCGGGGACCTTGACCTTGCGCCATTCCCGGACAATCCGTCCTTCGCCGTCGATCAGGAAGGTCGAGCGTTCGATCCCCATGAATTTCTTGCCATACATGGATTTTTCCTTCCACACGCCATACTTTTCACACACGTCCGACGCTTCGTCGGACAACAGCGGGACGGTCAGCGCCTTCTTGGCCATGAACTTGTCGTGGCTTGCGATACTGTCCTTGGACAGGCCGAAGACCTTGGTGTTCAGCGCCTCGAACTCGGCCTGAAGCGCGGTGAAGGCCTCGTTCTCCTTGGTGCAGCCCGAGGTGTCGTCGCGAGGATAGAAGAACAGCACCACATTGGCCGGGCGCAGGGCCGAGAGGGTGACATCGCCGCCGCCGGTGACGGGGAGGGTGAAATCGGGGGCCGTATCGGTCATCGGGGGCTCCTTGTCATGCATCATGAGAACGGGCGTTCCATATCGGCCCGTGATGGGCAACAGTAATCCGGGAAAGACACAGCTCAAGTGAGAGACGTGAAAGAAACCGAACCGACGCGGCGAAAGACCCGCCGCTGGCCCTGGGCCGCGGCACCGCTGGCGCTGATCCTGGCCATCGGCGGACTGCTGATGCTGGGGCGTGCGGTGTCGGCGCCCGACTGGCTGCGCGAGCGGATCGAGGCGCGCATCGACGTCGCCCTTCCGGGCCTCGACCTGCGGTTCGGCGACATGCAGGTGCAGGTCCAGCGCAACGGTCTGCCGCAGGTGATGCTGTGGGACGTGGACATCCGCACCGACGACGGCGTGCCGGTTGCGGCGTTTGGCGACGTGCGGGCGGCGCTCTCGCCCAAGGCGCTGGCGCGGGGCAAGATCGTGTTGCGCGACGCGAGCGTCTCGGGAGCGATCCTGACGCTCACCCGCGGCCCCGATGGCCGCATCGCGGTGGCGCTGGGGGATGTCTTTGCCGCCGACACAGCGACGCCGGACCTGCCCACCCTGATCGCGCAGGTCGACCGCGCGCTGGCGGACCCTAGGCTGGCGCGGCTGCGCAGCGTGACCGCCGACGCGCTGACCCTGCGCTACGAGGACGCCCGCGCGCACCGCGGCTGGACGCTGGACGGCGGCGTGCTGCGGCTGACCCGCGACGACGGCCGGCTGCAGCTGGGCGGCAACGTGGCCATCCTCGGCGGCGGCGACACCGCCGCCAGCATCGAGCTGAACGCCCAGAGCGTCATCGGCGACACCGGGATGGACTTTGGCCTGACCCTGCGCGGGCTGTCGTCCAACGACATCGCCACGCAGAGCCCGGCGCTGGCCTGGCTCGACGCGCTGCACGCGCCGATTTCCGGCGCCCTGCGCGGCGCACTGACGCCCGAGGGCGCGCTCGGCCCGCTCAGCGCAACCTTGCAGATCGGCGAGGGCGTGCTGCAGCCCAACGAGGGCACCCGAGCGATCCCTTTCAAGGCCGCGCGCACCTATTTCACCTACAAGCCCGACAGCGCCACGCTCGATTTCGACGAAATTTCCGTCTCCAGCGAACTGGGCGAGCTTCTGGCCGACGGGCGCGCGGTGCTGGAGGGCATCGAGGATGGCTGGCCCCGTGCGCTGACCGGGCAATTCGCGGTCTCGCGGCTGATGGCCGATCCCGGCGATCTGATGCCGGAGCCGGTCGAGCTGGCCGGGGCCGAGATGGATTTCCGTCTGGATCTCAAGCCCTTCCGGTTCCGGCTGGGGCGGCTGCGCCTGACCGACGAGGACCTGCCGCTGCGGCTGAGCGGCGATGTGCTGGCGCTGCGCGAAGGCTGGCAGCTGGCGCTGGATGCGCGGCTGGACGGCGCGACCCGCGACCAGGTGCTGCGCTACTGGCCGCCGCGCGTGACGCCCCGCACCCGTGACTGGGTCGAACGCAACGTCGCCCGCGCCGACATCCGCCACGCCGTCGCCGCGCTGCGTCTGTCGCAGGGGCAAAAGCCCGACCTCTACCTCGACCTGCGGTTCGAGGACGCGGATGTGCGCTATGCCCGGACCCTGCCGCCGGTCACCGGTGGCAGCGGCCAGCTGACGATCTACGAAAACCGCCTGTCGGTCTTGGCCGAGGGCGGCACGGTCGACCCCGGGCAGGGCGGCACGATCGACATCGCGGGCACCAGTTTCGTCATCCCCAACGTCCGCGAGCGCCCGGCGCGGGGCGAGGTGCAAGTGGCGGCCAACGCGCCGCTCACGGCGGCGCTGGCCTATCTCGACAGCGACCCGCTGAACATCATGCAAAAGGCCGGGCGGCCGGTCGATCTGGGGCAGGGGCAGGTCATTGCGCGCGGCCGGGTCGACCTGCCGCTTGTGCGTCCGATGCCGAAAGGCGCGGTGCGCTTTGGCTTCGAGGGCGAGGTGCGCGACGCCGCCAGCGACCAGATCGTGCCCGGGCGAGACCTGCGCGCGGACCTGCTGACCTTTGCCGCCGACAACGATCTGGTCGAGGTCGCGGGCCGCGCCACCTTGTCCGGCGTGCCGTTCGAGGGCAGCTGGCGCCAGCCGCTCGGGACCGGGGCGGGCAGCCGCGTGGCGGGCCGGGTGACGCTGTCGCAAGCGGCGGTCGAGGCCTTCAACATCGGCCTGCCCGCCGGGTCGGTGCGCGGTTCGGGGCCGGGCGATCTGACGGTCGAACTGCCCAAGGGCGGCCCGCCCCGGTTCGCGCTGACGTCCGAGCTGGCCGGGGTCGGCCTGCGCATTCCGCCGCTGGGCTGGAGCCTCGCGCCCGAGACACGCGGAACCCTGCAAGTGGCGGGAACGCTTGGAAAACCGGCGGCGGTCGAGACGTTGCGGCTCGACGCGCCGGGGCTTCTGGCCGAGGGCAGTGTCGCGCTGAAGGAGGACGGGTCGCTCGACCGGGTGGTGATGTCGCGGTTGCGGGCGGGCGGCTGGCTGGACGCGCCGGTCACCTTGCGGGGGCGCGGCGCGGGGCGCGCGCCTGCGGTGCAGATCGCGGGCGGCAGGATCGACATGCGCAACCTTCCGAGCAGTGGTGGCGGCGGATCGGGCGGCGGGCCGATCGCGATTGCGGTGAACCGGCTGCAGGTGTCCGAGGGCATCGCCCTGACGGATTTCCGCGGCGAGTTCAGCAGCGGCGGCGGGCTGAACGGCAAGTTTACCGGCAAGGTCAACGGCGCCGCCGCCATCGCCGGAGAGGTGACGCCGCAGAAAGGGCGCAGTGCGTTCCGCATCAGCGCAGAGGATGCAGGCAGCGTGTTCTCTGCCGCCGGGCTGCTGAAAACCGCCGCCGGCGGTGCGCTGAGCCTGACGCTGGCCCCGGTCGCGGGCGTGGCGGGCACCTATGACGGGCGGCTCGACGTGAAAGACATCCGGCTGCGCGACGCCCCGGCCTTTGGCGCGCTGCTCGACGCGATCAGCATCGTCGGGCTGATCGACCAGCTGAACGGGCCGGGCATCTATTTCGCCGAGGTCGAGGGACGTTTCCGGCTGACGCCCAACCAGCTGATCCTGACCCGGTCGAGCGCGGTGGGCCCGTCGATGGGTGTCTCGCTCGATGGCTATTACGATCTGGCCAGCAAGCGGATGGACATGCAGGGGGTGCTGTCGCCGATCTATATCCTCAACGGCATAGGCCGCATCTTTTCGCGCAAGGGCGAGGGGCTGATCGGCTTCAACTTCAACCTCAGCGGCGCGGCGGAAAAGCCGCGCGTCGCGGTCAATCCGCTTTCGATCTTTACACCCGGCATGTTCCGCGAGATTTTCCGCCGGCCTCCGCCGGATGTTTCGCAATAGGACCGCCATGCAGCTTTCCGACTTCGACTTTGACCTGCCCGAGCGGCTGATCGCCACGCGCCCGGCGCAGCCGCGCTCTTCGGCGCGCCTTTTGGTGGCAGAAGGCGACCGGATCACCGATGCGGTGGTGCGCGATCTGGGCCAGTGGCTGCGTCCGGGCGACCGGCTGATCCTGAACGACACACGCGTGATCCCCGCCCGGCTGAGCGGGCTGCGCCGCCGCGACAGCGCGCAGGGGCCGGTTGAGGCGCGGATCGAGGTCACTTTGCTGGAGCCGCGCGCTGACGGCACATGGGCCGCGCTGATGAAGCCGTTAAAGAAGGTTCGGATCGGCGAGGAAATCATATTTTCCAATGACCTGAGCGCTGTTCTTGAAGCAGTGGAGGACGGCCAGGCCCATCTGCGCTTCAACCTGACGGGCGACGATTTCGACACCGCCCTGGCCGAGGCGGGCGCAATGCCTTTGCCGCCCTATATCGCCGCCAAACGCCCCGCCGACGACCGTGACAAACAGGATTACCAGACCGTCTGGGCCCGCAACTCGGGCGCCGTCGCCGCGCCGACCGCGTCGCTGCATTTCGACGAACCGCTGCTGGCCGATCTGGCCGCGCGCGGCATCGCCTTTACCCATGTCACGCTGCATGTGGGCGCGGGCACCTTCTTGCCGGTCAAGGTCGATGACGTGACGACCCACAAGATGCATGGCGAATGGGGGCAGGTGACCCCCGAGGCCGCCGCCGAGATCGCCGCCACCAAGGCCGCCGGCGGGCGGGTGATCCCGGTGGGCACCACCGCGCTGCGGCTGATCGAGACGGCGGGCCAAAGCGGCCGGATCGAGGCCTGGGAAGGCACGACAGAGATCTTCATCTACCCCGGCTTCAAGTTTCAGGTCGCCGACGCGCTGATGACCAATTTCCACCTGCCGAAGTCGACGCTGATGATGCTGGTGTCGGCACTGATGGGGGCGGATCGGATCAAGGCGATCTACGATCACGCCATCGCTGCAGAGTACCGCTTTTTCTCGTATGGCGACGCGTCGCTGCTGATTCCGGACGGGTGACCGCCTGTCGCACCCCCGCGCCCTGTTTCCCGCTTTCCCCGGCTTTGCGGCTGTGACACTCCGCCCGCGACGGCGGGTGTCGCATCCAAGCGCGTGACGGGGGGGCGTCCGCGCTAGGCAGACCCCGAAACCAAGACGCGGAGGCCGCCATGCTGCAAGTTTTGAACGCATCCTGGGCGCTGTTGCTGGGCATGACGCTTTTGATGGTCGGCAACGGGCTGCAAAGCTCGCTTCTGGGCGTGCGCGGCAGCGCGGCGGGGTTCTCGGCCTTCGAGATGTCGGTGATCATGTCGTCCTATTTCGCGGGCTTTCTGGCCGCGTCGCGGATGACGCCCGGGATGATCCGCCGCGTCGGGCATGTGCGGGTCTTCGCGGCGCTGGGGTCGTTCATCTCGGCCGTTCTGATCCTGTTTCCGGCGCTGCAAAATCCCATCGCCTGGATCGCCGGGCGCGCGATTCTGGGGTTCTGCTTTTGCGGGGTTTACGTGACCGCCGAAAGCTGGCTGAACAATTCCGCCAGCAACGAGACCCGCGGGCAGGCGCTGTCGCTTTACATGATCGTGCAGATGGCCGGGATCATCGCTGCGCAGGCGCTGCTGCTGGTGCCGGACCCGTCCGGCTTTCTGCTCTTCGTGATCCCGTCGGTTCTGGTGTCGATCGCCTTTGCGCCGATCCTGTTGTCGATCTCGCCCACCCCGGCCTTCGAGGCGACCAAGCCGATGAACCTGCGGCAGCTTTTCAAGACCTCGCCGCTGGGCTGCGTGGGCCTGTTCCTGCTGGGCGGGGTGTTCGCCGCGCAGTTCGGCATGTCGGCGGTTTACGGCACAGCGGCGGGGCTCAGCCTGCAGCAGATCTCGATGTTCGTGTCGGCCTTCTATGTCGGCGCTCTGGTGCTGCAATATCCGCTGGGCTGGATGTCGGACCGCACCGACCGCCGCCGTCTGATCGCCTTTGTCGCCGGATGGGGCGGGGCGGCGGCGTTGCTGGCGGTGTTCATGGCCGAGCATTTCCTGGTGCTGCTTGGCGCGGCCTTCCTGATCGGGGGGTGTTCGAACCCGCTTTATTCGCTGCTGATCGCCTATACCAACGATTTCCTCGACCCCGAGGACATGGCCAGCGCCTCGGCCGGGCTGTTGTTCATCAACGGGCTGGGGGCCATCGCCGGGCCGATGATCATCGGCTACGGGATGGGCGTCGTCGGGCCGTCGGGCTTTTTCATCCTGATCGCGGTGCTGCTTTTGAGCATGATGGGCTACGCCTTCTACCGCATGACCCAGCGCGCCGCGCCGTCGGTTCAGGACACGGGGGCCTACACACCGCTCACCCCGTCGGCCACGCCGGTCGCGATGGAATATGCGCAGGAATTCGCCATCGAGGCGGCGCAGGACGATCAGGACGCCGCATGAACTTGAAAGCCACAATGGGCTGTCATATGTCGATTTGACAGAAAATGTGACTGGCCTGATGCGGTTGGATGATCCTATCTTTTTATCATCGGCCAGGGGCCGGACAAATGGAGCAAGACCGATGGCATCGCCGGAAGAGGTACTGAGTTTTTGGTTGGACGAGTATGGTCCACAAGATTGGTACAGGAGCGACGCGGATTTCGACGCGCTTGTGCGCGACAGGTTCGAAGCCACCTGGCAGGCGGCGATGCAGGGCAAGTTCGCGCTCTGGCTGACCTATCCCAGCGGCGCGCTGGCCTATTGCATCCTGCTCGACCAGTTTCCGCGCAATATGTTCCGCGGCACCAAGAAAGCCTTCTCTTCGGACCGCTACGCGCTTGCGGCGGCGAAACAGGCGATCCACCGGGGCTGGGATCTGAAGATCGACGAACCGGCGCGGGCGCTCTTTTACATGCCGCTGGTGCATTCGGAAAACCTCTGCGATCAGGACCGCGCGGTGCGGCTGATGAAAGAGCGGCTGCCGAACGGGCCGGTCTATCTGCTGCACGCCAAGGCGCACCGCGAGATCATCCGCATGTTCGGCCGTTTCCCGTCGCGCAACGAGGCGCTGTCGCGGACCACGTCGAAGCCCGAGAGCGCGTTCGCCGAAAGCGGCGGCTATGGATCGGTGCTGCGCGCGCTGCAGGCGACCGAGGCCGCCTGAGTGGACACATTGCCCAGCTATCTGCGATAGGCTAGCGTTCCCCTCACAGCCTGTGAGGGGAGAGCACGATGGCATCTGACAGCTTTGACATGATCGTGATTGGCGCCGGGCCCGGCGGCTATGTGGCCGCCATCCGGGGCGCGCAGCTTGGGCTGAAGGTCGCGATCGTCGAACGCGAGCATATGGGGGGGATTTGCCTTAACTGGGGGTGCATCCCGACCAAGGCGATGCTGCGCTCGGCCGAGGTGTTCCACCTGATGCACCGCGCCAAGGAATTCGGGCTGAGCGCGGACGGGATCGGCTATGACCTGGAGGCGGTCGTGAAGCGGTCGCGCGGGGTGGCCAAGCAGCTGAATTCGGGCGTGGGCCATCTGCTGAAGAAGAACAAGGTCACCAGCGTGATGGGCGAGGCGCGGCTGGCGGGCAAGGGCGAGGTGGCGGTGCGGACCGCCGACGGCGAGACGACGCTGCGCGCGCCGGCCATTGTGCTGGCCACCGGGGCCCGGGCGCGCGAGCTGCCGGGGCTCGAGGAGGATGGCGCGCGGGTCTGGACCTACAAGCACGCGCTGGTGCCGCCGCACATGCCGAAAAAGCTGCTGGTGATCGGATCGGGCGCCATCGGGATCGAGTTCGCGAGCTTCTACAACACGCTTGGCGCCGAGGTGACGGTGGTCGAGGTGATGGACCGGATCCTGCCCGTCGAGGATGCCGAGATCAGCGCATTTGCCAAAAAGCAGTTCGAAAAGCAGGGCATGAAAGTGCTGGAAAAGGCCATGGTCGCCGGGCTGGATCGCGGCCGCGACGCGGTGACGGCGAAAATCGAGAAAGATGGTAAAACGGAAAGTCATACCTTCGATACAGTGATATCTGCGGTTGGAATTGTTGGAAATGTGGAAGATCTTGGGCTGGAAGATCTGGGCGTCCGGGTCGAAAAGACCCATGTGGTGACCGATGAATTCTGCCGCACCGGGGTCGAGGGGCTTTATGCGATCGGGGATGTGGCGGGCGCGCCCTGGCTGGCCCACAAGGCCAGCCATGAAGGCGTGATGGTGGCCGAGCTGATCGCCGGCGGGCATCCCCACGCGGTCGCGCCCGAGAGCATCGCGGGCTGCACCTATTGCCAGCCGCAGGTGGCCAGCGTCGGCCTGACCGAGGCGCAGGCGAAAGAGCGGGGCTATGACGTCAAGGTGGGGCGGTTCCCCTTCATCGGCAACGGCAAGGCCATCGCGCTGGGCGAACCCGAGGGGCTGGTCAAGACGGTGTTCGATGCCAAGACCGGCGCGCTGCTGGGCGCGCATATGGTGGGGGCCGAGGTGACGGAGCTGATCCAGGGTTATGTGGTGGGCCGCCAGTTGGAGACCACCGAAGAGGATCTGATGCAGACCGTCTTTCCGCATCCGACGCTGTCGGAGATGATGCATGAATCGGTGCTGGACGCCTGGGGGCGGGCGATCCACTTTTAGCGCCGGGCGCCGCTCATCCGCCCTTGCGGGCGTCTTCGCTGTGGGTGTCAAACCAGCGGCGGGCGCGGGGTTCGAGCCAGTGCCAGAGTTTTGGCGCGCCGTTGGCGACCTTGCTGCCGACGCGGGCGAGGAACGTGTCGAAGCTGACGTTGTAATCGCGCCAGGACCCGCCGCCGGCGGCCATGTTCTGGTTCGGGGTCTGGAAGCGGTCGATGGATTTGGCGAATTGCGCGTCCGGGGTTTCGTTCGCCTCGAATTCGCGCCAGAGCGCGATCAGCTCTGCCGCCTGATCCTCGGGCAGGAGGCCGAAGAGGCGCTTTGCGGCGGCCTCTTCGCGGGCGGCCATGGCCGAGGCATCGTGTTCGCCGAAGACCGGCGCGTCGCCTGCGTCGATCTCGACGATGTCGTGGATCAGCAGCATCCGGATCACCCGGTCGATGCGCACCTGCGGGTCGGCGTGTTCGCCCAGCACCAGCGCGTAAAGCGCGATCTGCCAGCTGTGTTCGGCGGAGTTTTCGTAGCGCGAGGCGTCGCAGAGCGGGGTGGCGCGGGTGATGGATTTCAGCCGGTCGGCCTCGTTCAGGAAGGCCACCTGGGCGTCGATGCGGGCGGTCACGATCACAGGTTTTCGTTGTCAGAGCCGACCGAACGCGCCTGCGGCACGGCCTCGCCGGCCCGCAGGGCCTTGGCGGCGGCGTCGATATGGTTGTTGATGAAGGCGCGCGCGCGGCGTTCGGAGAGCCGCACGCGGATCGAGGTCAGGAAGGCCTCTTCCAGCGTGGTGGAGGAGGCGGCGAGTTCCTTGGCCACTTCCATGTAGAAGCGATCCTCGCCCAGCTCGTCCTGGATTTTCAGCACGTCTTCGGCCAGCGCGTCGGCCATGTCTTGGACAAGAGACATCGCGGGATCCTACCTTGTGGTTTCGGTCAGCCGGCGCTTCACGTAAGAGGTGACGGTGCCGATCATCGTCTCCATGTGCGGTTCTTCGAAGAAATGCCCCGCGCCCTCGATTTCCTCGTGGGTGATGGTGATGCCCTTCTGTTCCTTGAGCTTGTTGACCAGCGACACGGTGTCGGCGGGCGGCGCGACGCGGTCGCCGGTGCCGTTGATGATCAGACCCGAGGCCGGGCAGGGGGCCAGGAACGAGAAATCGTACATGTTGGCGGGCGGGCTGACCGAGACGAAGCCGGTGATCTCGGGCCGGCGCATCAGAAGCTGCATACCGATCCAGGCGCCGAAGCTGAAGCCGGCGACCCAGCAATGCTTGGAATTGTTGTTCATCGACTGCAGGTAGTCGAGCGCCGATGCGGCGTCGGAAAGCTCGCCGATGCCCTGGTCGTATTCGCCCTGGCTGCGCCCGACACCGCGGAAATTGAAGCGCAGCACCGTGAAGCCCATGTTGTAGAAGGCGTAATGCAGGTTGTAGACAACCTTGTTGTTCATGGTGCCGCCGAATTGCGGATGCGGATGCAGGACGATCGCGATCGGTGCGTCGCGGTCCTTTTGGGGGTGATACCGGCCTTCGAGGCGGCCTTCGGGTCCGGGAAAAATGACCTCGGGCATGGGGGGCGATAAGCTCCTGCAGGGGGTGCGGCGGAATTCTTGACGAAATCGCTTGGGCACCTTAGAACGGTTCTAAATCCGGCAGTTGCCGGGTTCTGGCTTTGATGCAGATAGGCTTTCGTTCCGTCAAGGTCAATCGGTCGGGCATTGGGCAACCCGGAGGACATGAGGTGAAGCTGAGCACGAAGGGCCGCTATGCGATGGTGGCGCTGGCGGATATCGCGCTGCAACCGGACGGGGTTCTGGTGACGCTGGGGGATATTTCCCGGCGGCAGGATATCTCTTTGCCGTATCTCGAGCAGCTCTTCGTCAAGCTGCGGCGGGCGGGGCTGGTGGAATCGGTGCGCGGGCCCGGAGGCGGATACCGGCTGGCCCGGGCGGCGTCGGACATCCGGGTGGTCGATGTGCTGGGGGCGGTCGATGAGACGGTCGATGCGATGCACAAGGGCGCGGGCGCGTCGGGGGCGCTTTCGGGCAGCCGGGCGCAATCGCTGACCAACCGGCTGTGGGAGGGGCTTTCGGCGCATGTTTATGTGTTTTTGCACCAGACGCGGCTGTCGGATGTGATCGACAACGAATTGGCGCCGTGCCCGGCGGTGCCGACGCTGTTTTCGGTGGTGGACGATGGGTGATCTGGCTGTGCGCCTGCGGCGCGAGACGTTTTATTGCGTTCGGGCCACGCAGGCCTTGAGGGGCGCGGCCCCTCAAACTCCCCGGGATATTTCTGGATCAGTGAAACAGGGGGCGGGGTTTTGAGCCGGGTCTATCTGGATCACAACGCCACCGTGCCGCTGCGGGCGGAGGCGCGTGCGGCGATGATCGCGGCGATGGATGTGGTGGGCAACCCGTCGTCGGTCCATGCCGAGGGGCGCGCGGCGAAGGCGCTGGTCGAGCGGGCGCGCGGGCAGGTGGCGCGGGCCTTTGGCGCGGAGGGGGCCGATGTGGTGTTCCTGTCGGGGGCGACCGAGGCGGCGGCGCTGGCCTGTGCGGGGCGCGGGCTGCTGGGGGCGGATGTGGAGCATGATGCGGTGGTGGCCTGGATCGACCCGGGTCTGCCGGTGGACCGCGACGGCCGGGTGAGCGTGGCGGATCCGGAGCGTTCGGTGCTGCAGGCGGCCAATTCCGAGACCGGGGTGGTGCAGGATCTGCCCCAGGATTTGGCGGTGGTGGATGCCACGCAGGCCTTCGGCAAGCTGCCGGTGGCGTTCAACTGGATGGGTTGCCAGATGGCGCTGGTGTCGGCGCACAAGCTGGGCGGACCCAAGGGCGTGGGCGCGCTGGTGATCCGGCGCGGCACCGATCTGGCGGCGCAGATCCGGGGCGGCGGCCAGGAGATGGGCCGGCGCTCGGGCACCGAAAACGTCATCGGCATCGCCGGTTTCGGGGCCGCGGCGGAGGCGGCGGCGCGCGATCTGGAGGCGGGCGTCTGGGCCGGGGTTGAAAAACTTAGAAACATTCTAGAATACGAGCTTGAGGCTGGCGCAAAAGAGACTATTTTTGTCGGGAAATCGGCGAAGCGCCTGCCCAACACCAGCTGTTTCGCGGTTCCGGGCTGGAAGGGCGAGACGCAGGTGATGCAGATGGACCTTGCCGGTTTCGCGATCAGCGCAGGGTCGGCCTGTTCGAGCGGCAAGGTGCGCGAGAGCCGTGTGCTGCGCGCGATGGGATATGACGCGGCCACGGCCCGCGCGGCGATCCGCGTGAGCCTGGGGCCGGAGACGACAGAGAACGACGTGGCGCGCTTTGCTGAGGCGTGGCTGCGGCACTTTAAAAGGCACCGCGCCCGTGCGGCGTGAGGATCAAGGGGGTTGAGATGGCAGCTTTGGACAATGTGACCGTCAAGGAAGGCGTCGAGCAGGAAACGGTCGACGCCGTCAAGGCCGTCAGCAGCTACAAATACGGCTGGAATACCGAGATCGAGATGGAATACGCCCCCAAGGGGCTGACCCCTGATATCGTCCGGCTGATCTCGGAAAAGAACGGCGAGCCGGAGTGGATGACGGATTGGCGTCTGGCCGCCTACGACCGCTGGCTGCAGATGAAAGAGCCCGAATGGGCGATGATCGACTATCCCGAGATCGACTTTCAGGACCAGTATTACTATGCCCGCCCCAAGAGCATGGAGGAAAAGCCCAAGTCGCTGGACGAGGTCGATCCCAAGCTGCTGGAAACCTATGAAAAGCTCGGGATCCCGCTGAAAGAGCAGATGATCCTCGCGGGTGTCGAAGGGGCCGAGGACGCGCCGGCCGAGGGCCGCCGGGTCGCCGTCGACGCGGTCTTCGATTCGGTGTCGGTGGGCACCACTTTCCAGAAAGAACTGGAAAAGGCCGGCGTCATCTTTTGCTCGATCTCGGAGGCGATCAAGACCCACCCCGAGCTGGTGAAGAAATACCTGGGCTCGGTCGTGCCGGTCAGCGACAATTTCTACGCCACGCTCAACAGCGCGGTCTTCTCGGACGGCTCGTTCGTTTACGTGCCGCCGGGGGTGCGCTGCCCGATGGAGCTGTCGACCTATTTCCGCATCAACGCTGAGAACACCGGCCAGTTCGAGCGCACGCTGATCATCGCCGCCAAGGGGTCGTATGTGTCCTACCTCGAAGGCTGCACCGCGCCCAAGCGCGACACCAGCCAGCTGCACGCCGCCGTGGTCGAGATCGTGGTCGAGGAAGATGCCGAGGTGAAATATTCCACGGTTCAGAACTGGTATCCCGGCGATGAGGACGGCAAGGGCGGCATTTATAACTTTGTCACCAAGCGCGCCGATTGCCGGGGCGACCGGTCCAAGGTCATGTGGACCCAGGTCGAAACCGGGTCGGCGGTGACGTGGAAGTACCCTTCGTGCATCCTGCGCGGCGACGACAGCCAGGGCGAGTTCTATTCCATCGCCATCACCAACAACCACCAGCAGGCCGATACCGGCACCAAGATGGTGCATCTGGGCAAGAACACCAAGTCGCGGATCGTGTCCAAGGGCATCAGCGCGGGCTTTGCTCAGAACACCTATCGCGGGCTGGTGTCGATGCACCCCAAGGCCAAGAACGCGCGCAACTATACCCAGTGCGACAGCCTTCTGATCGGCGACAAATGCGGCGCGCACACGGTGCCCTACATCGAGGTCAAGAACAACTCGGCCCGGGTCGAGCACGAAGCGACGACGTCCAAGGTGGACGACGATCAGCTGTTCTATTGCCGCGCGCGCGGCATGGACGAGGAAGAGGCGGTGGCGCTGGTCGTCAACGGCTTCTGCCGCGAGGTGCTGCAGGCCCTGCCGATGGAGTTCGCCATGGAAGCGCAGCAGCTGGTTGCGATCTCGCTCGAAGGCTCCGTGGGCTGAGACGATGCTGAAGCTGGCCCTCGTCCCGGCGCTCTTGACCGGCGTCTTCTGCGCTGCGTTCGCGGTGGGGGTCGATTTCGTGGTCGGCATGAAGGGTCTGACGACAGTGATCGTTATTTCCTTCGTCTCGGGCTTTCTGGGCAATTGCTTTGCCCAGATCGTCACCGGGCGGGACAAGTAACAGCCCCGGACGGGCGCGGGAGTTGAGAATGCAGGCAGGCACGCAAGGCGGCATTGGCAGCGCATCGGTGATGCGGTTCGTGTTCGGCGCGGCGACGTCGGCGCTGATCATGTTTCTGTTCGAGAACATCCAGGTGATCAGCGACCTCGCTCCGCGCTTCATCAAGGAAAGCAGCATGCCGGGCATTCTGGGCGCGCCGGTGGCCTTGGTCACGGCGATCTGGATCGTGGTGATCCCGATGGTCTTTGCCGTGGCGGTCATTCGCTCGGGCATCACCGGGCGCAGGCCCTGGGTCCGGGCCTATGTGGCCGGAGCCTTTGCGGGCCTTGCGGGGTATGCCGCGACATTCGTGATCAGCAATCCGGAGGTTTTGTTCTGATGATCCTGACGACAACCAATTCGATCGAGGGCAAGCGTATCACCGACTACCGCGGCATCGTGGTGGGCGAGGCGATTATGGGGGCCAACGTGTTCCGCGATCTCTTCGCGTCGATCACCGACATCGTCGGGGGCCGGTCGGGCGCTTACGAATCCAAGCTGCAGGATGCCCGCGACACCGCCATGCGCGAGCTTGAGGCCCGCGCGGCGGCGCTTGGGGCCAATGCGGTCGTCGGCGTCGATCTGGACTACGAGGTCGTGGGCGATTCGATGCTGATGGTCAGCGCCTCGGGCACGGCGGTGGTGGCGCAGTGAAGGACACGCCCGTCATAGACCGGCCAGAGCTGACCCTGCCCGACGCCGAGGCCGCGCTGCTGCGCGAGCATTACGCGCGGGCGGAGGTCATTCTGGAATACGGGTCGGGCGGGTCGACCGTGCTGGCGTCGGAAATGCCGGGCAAGACCGTATTCACGGTCGAATCCGACAAGGACTGGGCGCAGATGATGCGGGGCTGGCTGCGCCAGAACCCGCCCGCGACCGGGACCGAGGTGGACATCATCTGGTCCGACGTGGGCGCGACCAGGGAATGGGGCCGCCCCGCGGATGACAGCGAATGGCGGCGCTATGCGCGCTATCCGCTGGAGGTCTGGCAATTGCCGGAATTCCGGCACCCGGATGTGGTGCTGGTGGACGGGCGGTTCCGCGAAGGCTGCGCGCTGGCGGCGGCGTTCCTGGCGGAACGCCCCGTGACGCTGCTTTTCGACGATTACCGCGACCGGCAGCAATATCACCATGTCGAGGAGTTCCTCGGCATCCCCGAATTGACCGGCCGCATGGCGCGGTTCGAGATCACCCCGCAACCCATCCCGCCCCGGCGGCTGTTGCGGATCATGCAGTTGACGGTGCGGCCCTGAGGCCCGCGAGATGGAATGAAGAGCGAGGAAAAAATGCTGGAAATCAAGAACCTGCACGTGAAACTTGAAGAAGAGGACAAGGTGATCCTCAAGGGTGTCGACCTGACGGTCGAGGCGGGCAAGGTGCACGCGATCATGGGGCCGAACGGGTCGGGCAAATCCACCCTGTCCTATGTGCTGTCGGGCCGCGACGGCTATGAGGTGACCGACGGCGGCGCGACGCTCGACGGTGAGGACCTGCTGGACATGGAGCCCGAAGAGCGCGCCGCGGCGGGGCTTTTCCTGGCGTTCCAGTACCCCGTGGAAATCCCCGGCGTCGGCAACATGACCTTTCTGCGCACGGCGGTGAACGCGCAGCGCAAGGCGCGCGGACAAGAGGAAATGTCGGCGACCGATTTCCTTAAGGAAATCCGCGCCAAGGCCAAAGAGCTGAAGATCGACGCCGACATGCTCAAGCGCCCGGTCAACGTCGGTTTCTCGGGCGGCGAGAAAAAGCGCAACGAAATCCTGCAGATGGCCATGCTCGAGCCGCGGATGTGCATCCTCGACGAGACCGACTCGGGCCTTGATGTGGACGCGATGAAGCTGGTTGCGGACGGCGTGAACGCGCTGCGCAGCGAAGGGCGCGGGTTCCTGGTGATCACGCATTACCAGCGCCTGCTCGATCACATCAAACCGGACGTCGTGCACATCATGTCGAACGGCCGCATCATCAAGACCGGCGGGCCCGAGCTGGCGCTTGAGGTGGAAAAGAACGGCTATGCCGACCTGATCGAGGAGGAGGCGTAATGGCGGTTCCTCAACCGAAATTGGACGCGACCGAGGCGCGGATCGCCGCGCTGACGATGCCGCAGGGCGGCTGGTCCGAGGCCGCCCGCAAGGACGCGCTGGCGCGGCTCCGCGCCATGGGCCTGCCGGGCCGCCGCGACGAATACTGGAAATACACCCGCCCCGACACGCTGGTGGATGCGCAGGCCCCCAGCGCCGCGCTGTTCCACGGCGACGAGGCGCCGATGTTTGACGAGGTGGACCGTCTCAAGATCGCCTTCGTCGACGGCGTGTTCGACCCCGAGGCCTCGGACGACCTGACGCTCGAGGGTGTGACCATCGACCGGCTGGCCGAGGACAAGGACATCCACTGGGCGCGCGATCTTTACGGCGCGCTGGAAACCCGCGGGCAGAGCCCGGTGGACCGACCGTTGGCGGCGCTCAACACCGCATTTGCAACCGATGGTGTGCTGATCCATGTCACCGCCACGCCGTCGAAACCGATCAGCCTGATTTATCACCATAAATCAGAGGTTTCCGACGCGATCCTCCACCATGTGATCAAGGTGGATGCGGGCGCCGAAGTGACGGTTCTGGAAAACGGGCCCGCCGCCGCACGGTTCAACAAATGCATGGAGGTGGAGGTCGCCGACACCGCCACCTTCCACCATGTGCGCGCTCAGGGCCGCGACCACGAACGCCGCGCCGCCACGTCGATCTTTGCCCGTCTGGGCACGGAATCGACCTTCAAAAGCTTCACGCTGACCGCCAATGGCGTGCTGACGCGCAACGAATGCGTGATCGAGCTGACCGGCGACGACGCCACCGCCCATGTGGCCGGGGCCTGCGTCGGCGACGGTGATTTTCACCACGACGACACGGTCTTTATCACCCATGACGCGGTGAATTGCGAAAGCCGCCAGGTGTTCAAGAAGGTGCTGCGAAACGGCGCGACCGGCGTCTTCCAGGGCAAGATCCTCGTCAAGGCGGGCGCGCAGAAGACCGATGGCTACCAGATCAGCCAGTCGCTGCTGCTGGACGAGGACAGCCAGTTCCTCGCCAAGCCCGAGCTGGAGATCTATGCCGACGACGTGGCCTGTTCGCATGGCTCGACCTCGGGCGCGATCGACGAAGAGGGGCTGTTTTACCTGCGCGCGCGCGGCATCCCCGAGGGCATCGCCACCGACCTTCTGACCATCGCCTTCCTCGCCGAAGCGGTGCAGGAGATCGAGGACGAAGGCCTTCAGGATGCGATCAACTGCCGGATCGAGGCCTGGCTGATGCGGCGGCGCGGCTGAGCCTTGGCGCTGACTACGGACATAACGGCCACCTATCGCGGGCCGGGGGCGGTGATGCGCCGCCTGCTCGCGATGGGGCAGAACGAGGCGCGGGCGCTGGCCTTCCTGATGGGGGCTTGCTGCGTGATGTTCATTGCGCAATGGCCGCGTCTTGCGCGCGAGGCGCATCTGGAAGGCACCGAGCTGAACATGCTGCTGGGCGCGTCGCTGATGGGACTTATGTTCATCGCACCGCTTTTGTTCTACCTCCTCGCCTTCGTCAGCCACCTGGTGGCGCGGCTGATGCGGGGGCAGGGCACCGGCTATGGCGCGCGGCTGGCGCTGTTCTGGAGCCTTTTGGCCGCGAGCCCGCTGATCCTGCTGCACGGGCTGGTCGCGGGGTTCATCGGTCCGGGGCTGGAATTGCAGATCGTCGGCGTCGTCTGGTTCGGGGTCTTCCTGTGGTTCTGGCTGCGCGCGCTGATCGTGGCCGAAAGCGGGGAGGCGCCCGCGTGACGCCCGCGGGATTTCTGAACCTGGCGTGGCAGACCGTTGTCGCCCCACAGGACGTGGCGCGGCTGCTGCTGTCGCTGCGGCTGACCCACGAGGCGCTGCTGCTGGCCTTCGCGACGGTGGTCGTGCTCAATGCGCTGTTGTTTTCGCTGTCGGTGCAGATGTCGCCGACGGCGTCGCCCTTGCAGCCGATCCTGGGCAGCCCGGTGATCTTCATGCTGTCGCTGGGTGGATCGCTGGCGATCGTGGCGCTGGCGATCACCTGGACCGGGCGGGCCCTGGGCGGCGCCGGGCGGATCGAGACGGTCGGGCTCTTGCTGATCTGGCTGCAGGCGCTGCGGATGCTGGTACAGGTTGCGATGCTGGTGCTGATTCCGTTAAGCCCGCAACTGGGGGCGTTCCTGGCGTTCGCCGCCGCCATCGCCGGGGTCTGGATCCTGGTGAATTTCATCGAGGTTGCGCATGAATTCGGCAGCCTGTTCAAATCGGCGCTTGTCCTGCTTCTGGGCGTGACGGGCATGGCGCTTGGGGTGTCGATCATCTTTTCGCTGATCGGCGTGACGACGACGGGGCTGGCTGGCTATGTATGACGTGACCGAGATCCGTAAGGATTTTCCCATCCTGACGCGCGAGGTGAACGGCAAGCCGCTGGTTTATCTCGACAACGGCGCCTCGGCGCAAAAGCCGCAGGTCGTCATCGACGCGGTGACCCGCGCCTATTCCGAGGAATACGCCAACGTCCATCGCGGGCTGCATTACCTCAGCAACCTCGCGACCGAGAAATACGAAAGCACCCGTGGCATCATCGCGCGCTTCCTCGGCGCGCGGGACGAGGACGAGATCGTGCTGAATTCGGGCACCACCGAGGGCATCAACCTTGTGGCCTACGGCTGGGCCATGCCGCGCATGGGGCCGGGCGACGAGATCGTGCTGTCGGTGATGGAGCACCACGCCAACATCGTGCCCTGGCATTTCCTGCGCGAGCGGCAGGGCGTCAAGCTGCGCTGGGTCGATGTGGACAGCACCGGCGCGCTTGATCCGCAGGCGGTGATCGACGCCATCACGCCCAACACCAAGCTGGTTGCAATCACCCATCTTTCCAACGTGTTGGGAACGGTTGTTGATGTGAAATCCATCGTCGCCGCCGCCCATGAAAAGGGCGTTGCGGTGCTGGTCGACGGCAGCCAGGCGGCGGTGCATATGCCGGTCGATGTCGAGGACATCGGCGCGGATTTCTACGCCATCACCGGGCACAAGCTCTATGGTCCGTCCGGGTCGGGCGCGATCCATATCAAGCGGGCGCGGATGGACGAGATGATCCCCTTCATCGGCGGCGGCGACATGATCCGCGAGGTGCACAAGGACGAGGTCACCTGGAACGACCCGCCGATGAAATTCGAGGCCGGAACCCCCGGCATCGTGCAGACCATCGGGCTGGGCGTGGCGCTGAACTATATGATGGACATCGGCGTCGAGAACATCGCCGCGCATGAGGCGAAATTGCGCGACTACACGCGCGAGCGTCTGGGCGGGCTCAACTGGCTTCAGGTGCAGGGCACGGCCCCCGACAAGGCGGCGATCTTTTCCTTCACCATGACCGGCGCGGCCCATGCGCATGATATCTCGACCATCCTCGACAAGAAGGGGGTCGCGGTGCGCGCTGGCCAGCATTGCACCGGCCCGCTGATGGATTTCCTGGGGCTGAACGCCACGTGTCGCGCGTCCTTCGGCATGTACAACACCGAGGCCGAGGTCGACGCGCTTGTCGACGCGCTGGAACTGGCGCACGAACTCTTCGGCTAAACCCTAGTCGCGGGCACCCACAAGCCGGTCGATGGGCGCGTAATCGTCGCTGAGCAGCGTGCCGCGCGCCGCGATCCGGTCGACGAAACCGCGGGCGAGGGCGGCGTATTGCGTTCGGTCGGGGGAGGGTGCGATCAGGCTGTCCTGCGGGGTCTCGGCATCGCCCGCGACGATCACCATGACGACGCGCGCGCCTGGCGCGGGCCTGCGCGCCTCGGTCCAGACCTCGACCACCGGGAAGACCTCGCGCAGGGTCGCCACGAGGCTGCCCACCGCTTCTAGCCGGTCGGCATAGTCGATCACGTTCATCAAATATGTGCCGCCGGGGGTCAGGCGCTGTTGGACGAGGGCGAAAAACTCTTTGGTCACAAGGTGCTGCGGCACAGCCGTGTCGGTGAAGGCATCCCCCACGATCACGTCATAGCGGGTGTCGAGCCGGGCCAACGCGCGCCGGGCGTCCTCGTGATAGATGGTCGCGCCGGCCGGGTCGAACCAGAATTGCCGGGTCGCCAGGCGGGTGACCTCTGGGTCGATCTCGGCCACCGCGATGCGGGTCAGCCCGCGATCGGCGAAGGCCCGGGGCAGGGCGTAATTGCCGCCGCCGATGTGAAAGCTGGAAAAATCGGCGGAGGGCGCGCGCAGCCGCGCCAGCGCGTCCAGCATTGCTGCGTGGTCGGTGAACATCACCCGCGGCAGATCCCGCGCCGAGATGCCATGCACCAGGTGATCGAGGATCAGCGCGCGGGCAGGCCGCTCGGGGTCGGCGGACACATCCGACACGGTCAGACAGAAATAGCGGCTTTCGACGGTGCAGGGGCTGGGGGCGAAAAGGCTCTGCCCCCCGGCCGCCAGCGCCAGCGCCGCCGCCAGCAAGGGGGCCGGGCGCAGCCCCCGAGCGATCCGGAAACAGAGCAGCGCGCAAAGCACATAGGCCACGCAGACCGTGGCCAGCGTGGCGCTGCTGCCCAGCCACGAGATAAAGAAAAACCCCGCCAGCAGCGTGCCCGCGATGGCCCCGAGCGCCCCGGCGGCGAACATCGCCCCCAGGGCGCGCCCCTGCGCGCCGCCGCTGTCGAGCGACACGCGCGTCAGAACCGGGGCCGGGACGCCGGCAAAGAAGGACGGCAGGAAGAACGCCGCAAGCGTCAGCGCCGTGATACCCAGCACCGGCGCGGGCTCTGCCGCCAGCACCGGCCCGGCGGCAAGCCGCAGCGCGCCGCCCGCTAGCGCCGTGCAGACCGCCGCGGCCAGCAGCGCCCAGCCCGTGGCGGCCAGCGCGCGCTGGGCCGGGCGCTCGGCCAGCGCGCCGCCCCACCAATGCCCGGCCGAAAACCCCGCCAGCACCACCGCGATGACCGAGGTCCAGGTGTAAAGCGACATGCCCACATAGGGTGCCAGCATCCGCCCGGCGACGATTTCCACGACCAGCGACGCGGCAGAGACAACGGCCTGAAGGCCCACAAGAAGCGTCAGAGGCGCACGATCCATTCTGGAACTCCGTCAAGACCGACGCCAAGATGCGCCAAGCGGAAAATTCCGCAAGCGCTTTTCCATATTGCGGGGCGCGGCGGTTTCGTCTACTCCCCGCACCAGCCGGCGACGCGTGATGCCCGCCGGCGACAAGGACGATCTGGAACGGCGGCGCGCGGGTCTGCGGTTCTTTGCTTTCAACCCGCGGAAATATCGCGTAAGCATCGCTCAGGCGTTATGCACCCGTAGCTCAGCTGGATAGAGCGCTGCCCTCCGAAGGCAGAGGCCAGAGGTTCGAATCCTCTCGGGTGCGCCATCTCACTTTTTTGGCTGAAGCCTCACCTAAGGCCTTGAATGGTAAGGGTGATTTAAGTGCTCAAAACCTCTGATTTCGGCAGTGGGACAGTGGTTCGACAAAGGCTGGTCTGAGCACTGTTTTCTTCAGGGCCAATTCTGAAGATTTCGATATATTCCAAGGGCTTGAGGAAGGCCGTATGGCGGGTTCGATCGACACCTCAAAAATGGGTTGTGGTTTGCGATTCTGAGCCTGTCGCTCTTGTGAGAGAAGCTTTTCCCGTTCGAGCTTGGCGATACGTTTCTCGTATGCGGCGACAACGGAACCGTTGCTCGCCTCGACGATGCGATCAAGGAGCCGATCAATCTGCAAAAACCCAATACCCATTCTGCATACGAACCCGCATGCGGTTGACCGTTTGCTCACCGTTCTTTTGCCTTTGATGCTGAGCCACTGACGCCAACAGGTTGCTGACGTCTTTTCCCTGTGCTCCTGACTGATCCGTCATACTGAACTGCGCCTATGGGCGCATGTCATCCTTGTTGTTCTTTTCGGGCTTAACCGAGCATGCTGCATCAAACGCGTCGTTTGCGCTTGGCGGGATGCTTTTTGTGTCTTTTCCACAGACTTCTTGCAGAGGAAGCACGCCAAACCCGAATTCGACGAATCCCACTATGATTTGCCACAGGCTTTGCAGGAGCTCTTCCTTCTGCGCGTCCGTCGTTCGGCATTATCAGGGTAGGCCTGATATCGCTCGAGGTTGGCCGTGAGATACGGTTTCGCCGAGGCGTCAAGCGCTACGTTCAGGCCTTCGAGGCCTGACTTACTTTTGATATCGCCATCCATCGATTCTCCTTTCGGAGGCGGGTTTTGGACCCATTTTCACGACCGTATTTTGGAAAAAATCCCTAATTTTTGCGGTTTGCGAGATGTCATGTGTCTAGGATGAGGCGGCTAGAACGGAATATAATCGAGCCGTCCCGTGTGCGGATTACGGCACAGGCGGATCACGTTGTCCGCCTTTTCGGTCCGGCGCGTTGCCGCCAAGGATTTTCAGAGATGCTTGCAAGCTTCACAGCATTCGACGTCCTGGGCTCCATCTGAGCTCATCGGATTCGACAACGGCTCGTGACAGACAAGAGTGTCCCAGCGGAACGAGTGGCAATATCAGTCAATATGCTGAAATCAATGGGTGAATCCGGCTTGTTACAGTGGTTACGGCAACGGGCCCAAGGCGCAACTCTTGGCGCCATCAGTAATCGGTGCGCTCGCCAATGGGGGGCGAACGTCGCGGCGCTTTGCTTCCCCAATCCGGCTGCTCCCTCACGCAGAGATTTTTTTTCCTCAAGGCGAGAAATTTCGGAGGGGTCGTCGGCTTCGGCTGCGCGAGCGACCGCCTCGGGCATCACACAGGGCCTTTCTGACGAAGGTGTGTGAACAGCAAAATCCATGTTCGGGCCCTGAGCGGCTCTGTCAGGCGCGTGCCGGCTGGTTCGTCGCTCATTATTGGTCTGTCGGGTTCTGGCAGCATTTTTTCCTGCTGGGTGACCTTTCCTACTGGGGCGATAACTGCCCCTCAAAGGCGAAACCCGTGCAATTCAATGCCAGCGCGGGTGGTTTCGGCGACGCCTGCGACCGCTGCTGCGCGGGGTTAGCGCCAAAGTGGGAAAGCTGAACGCCGGGCACAGATGCCCCTTCGGCGGTCAGCATCTGTGGGACTTTTGGAGGGGGTTTCGCAATGGAGGATTTCAGGCTCTTCTGAACCCCGAAAGTGACCGTATGAACAAGACATCAGGTTCATCGAAGGACGCCGCAGACAAGCTGATCAGGGGGCAGCGAGAAGGGCGCGGCCCTCTTTCGCCACAACCCGGCCAGCCTTCAGAATCAACTTGCGCGGAGGGTGGTTGACGACCGCATGAGCGGGTGTCTCCGCCTCCACGAGTACGAGATCGGCGCGGCAACCTTCGGTCAGGCCATAGTCATTCAGGCCCATGACTTGCGCACCGCCGTGGGTGCAGCACCAGAGCGCGTACTCGATATCCTCGTCGCGGCGGAAGTTGTTGCGCAGACCAAGATGCATCGCGCGCTCGAGCATGTCGGCGTTGCCATAAGGACCCCAGCAATCGCGAATGCCGTCGGAACCGGCGCAAAGCGTCACGCCCGCCGCCCGCAGATCGTCAGCCAGCGGCACCGGGCGGAAGGGGGTGGCGACGGTCGCGATGTGGACACGTGCCTCCGCCAGATCGTCGATGAGCGACAATGCCCGGTCCCGGTCCGGCATGCCAAGGCAGAATGCATGGCTGATCGTCACTTGTCCCTGCATTCCATGGACGCGGGTGTGCTCAAGGATCAGTTCGATGGAAAACGCGCCCAGCTCGCCCGGTTCGTGCAAATGGATGTCGACCGGTTTGCCGTGCCGCTCGGCCAGTGAGAACACCGCCTCGAGATGCCCTTTCGGATCGCGGTCCATGCTGCAGGGAT
Organism: Aestuariicoccus sp. MJ-SS9; assembly: GCF_032586235.1. NCBI lineage: Bacteria > Pseudomonadati > Pseudomonadota > Alphaproteobacteria > Rhodobacterales > Paracoccaceae > Aestuariicoccus > Aestuariicoccus sp. MJ-SS9. Next base: position 11,392 of record NZ_JAWHTD010000007.1, on the reverse strand, counting down.
CGAGACCGCCGACCACGTCCGCGCCCTGCCGCAGGGCCTCATCCATCAGTTGGAATGTCCCGGGGCGGACCAGCAGGCCGGATTGCGGGAAGGCGACGATCTGGATGTCGATCAGCCCCGCGAGCGCCGTGCGCGTTTGCGACACGCCCTCGAAACCCTCCATGCCGCAGTCGGTATCCATGTCCACGTGGCTGCGGATCGCGGTGGACCCATGGCCCAGCGAGAGAAGCGCCTGCCGCATGGACTGCCGGTGCGGGTCAATATCCCATTCCCGACGCAGCCGCCGCTCGGTTTCGATCTTGTCCTTCAGGCTCGGGCCCGCTTGATGCGGGCGCCAGCCCATGCCCAGCAGGTTCTTGTCGAGATGGGTATGCGCCTCGATGAGCCCGGGCAGGAGTATCGCATTTTCTCCGTCGATGCTCTGCTCGGCCGTGTCGGCCGGCAGGCCGGGCGCGATGCGGGCGATGCGACCGTCGCGGATCAGGACATCGACCGTCTCGCCTCCGTCGGGCCGGACGTTGCGGAGAAGCAGGGTGCGCTCGGCCATGCTCTGCCCCCTAGCGCCTTGGCCGGTCGGACAGATCGGCGCTTTCGGTCAGAACGAATTGGCGGTCGGCGACGATGTAATTTTCCGCGTGCAGGCGGGCGATGGGCTGGTAGGCCTCGGGCCGGACATAGTGGCCATCGGCGTCGAGACAGGCATCGCGGACGTGCATCTGCACGACCTCCCCCAGCACGATGGCGCGGTTTGGATAGTCGATCGACTGCGACAGGCGGCATTCCATCGACGCCGGGGCCTCGGCCACGCGGGGCGGTGCGATCTTCAGCGAGGGCGCATGGCTCAGCCCGGTAAGCACGATCTCGTCGACGTCCTCGGCAAAGGGATGGCCGCAATCCACCATCTGCTGTGCGATGGCCATGTCGCAGAGGTTCACCACGAATTCGCCACTGCGGCGGATGTTCCGGATGGTGTCTTTTTCGGTCCCGTCCGGGCGCGTCTGGATGCCGAGGATCACGATGGGCGGATCCTGCGAGAATACGTTGAAGAAACTCATCGGGGCCGCATTGGCGGTGCCATCCGATCCGCAGGTCGTCACCAGCGCGATGGGGCGGGGCGCCACGAAACTGCAAAGCAGGCGGTAGCGGTCGCGCGGGGGCAGGGCCTCGAAATCAAACTCCACTGCTGGTCGCCTCCTTAGAATTCGTCAGGCTGCTTACCCGGCCTCGCGCAGATGGCATGCGACAAGCCCGCCGTTGCTGGCCGGCTTCAGTGGCGGCTCGCTTTCCGAACAGCGCGGCTCGGCGATCGGGCAGCGCGAGGCGAAACGGCAGCCCTTGGGCAGGTTCAGCGGATCGGGCGGATCGCCCGGGATGAGGATGCGCCGGGTTTCCTCGCGCCGCTTCGCATCGACGGAGGGAACGGCGGAGAGAAGCGCCTCGGTATAGGGATGCTGCGGATCGGAGAAGAGCGCGATGCGGTCCGCATGTTCCACGATCTTGCCCATGTACATCACCGCCACGCTGTCGCACATGTGCTGCACGACGCCGAGATCGTGACTGATGAAAAGATAGGTCAGCCCGAAATCTGCCTGCAGCCTGCGCAACAGGTTGAGGATCTGCGCCTGCACCGCAACATCGAGCGCGCTGACGGGTTCGTCGCAGATGATCACCTCAGGCCGGGTGGAAAGCGCGCGCGCGATGCCGATACGCTGGCGCTGGCCGCCGGAGAACTGGTGCGGGAAAAGCCGCTTCTGCTCGGGCCGCAGACCCACGGCGGCGAAAAGCTCGTCCACGATGGCAGCCTTTTCAGCGGCACTCTTGTCGGTCAGGCTGTCGAGCGGTTCGCGCACGATATCCTCGGCCCGCTGACGCGGGTTGAGCGAGGAATAGGGGTCTTGAAAGATCACCTGCACCTGTCGGCGCATCGCCTTCAACTGTTCCTGTTGCAGCGGCAGGATGTCCTTGCCCTCCAGCCGCACCTGGCCTGTCGTCTCGCCCGTGACCAGCCGCGCGATGGCCAGCGCCGCCGTGGTCTTGCCCGACCCGCTTTCGCCGACGATGGCCAGCGTCTCGCCTTTGCGGACGGTGAAATTCACGCTGTCCACGGCGGTCAGGTAGGTCCTTGCCCCCCAACCCGCGCCTTTCTTGCGGACGGGAAAGCGGACCGAGAGGTTTTCGATCTCCAGAAGCTCGTGCATCAGACCTCCTCCGCGCGCCAGCAGGCGGCGCTTTGACCATTTGCAAAAGCGGCCTCTGGGGGGCGCGCGCGCAGACATTTGTCCACGGCCATGCTGCAACGCTCCGAAAAGAGGCACTTGTCCTGGCCGAATTCGCCAAGGCCCGGCACGATTCCGGGGATTTCGGTCAATTCCTCCCGCTCGAACGTCGGATCGGCCATGATGTGCGGCACGCAGGAGATAAGACCCCTGGTGTAGGGGTGCCGTGCGTGTTCGATGATCTGCTTGACCGGGCCGACCTCGGCCTTGCGTCCCGCATACATGACGATCATCCGCTCGGCCATCTCGGCCACGGCGCCCATGTCGTGGGTGATCATGATGATCGAGGTGCCGAATTCCCTGCGCAGATCGCGTAGCAGATCGAAGATTTGCGCCTGCACCGTCACATCGAGGGCTGTGGTCGGCTCATCGGCGATCAGGATTTTCGGTTTGCAGGCCAGAGCGATGGCGATCATCACGCGCTGTCGCTGCCCGCCAGACATCTGGAAGGGGTAGTCGTTGACGCGGCCCTTGGGGTTGGGGATGCGCACGGCGTCCAGAAGTTCGATGGCGGCGTTGTGCGCCGCCGCCTTGCCAAGCTTCTCATGCTCGCGCAGCACTTCGGCGATCTGTTCGCCGACGGTGTAGACCGGGTTGAGCGAGGTCATCGGTTCCTGGAAGATCATTGAGATTTCGTTGCCGCGCAGGTCTCGCAGGCGCTTCTCGTTGGCCTTGGTCAGATCCTCACCGTTGAAGATGATCCTGCCCGATGCGATCCGTCCAACCCGTTCGGGCAAGAGCCCCATGATGGCAAGCGCGGTCATGGATTTGCCGCATCCGCTTTCGCCGACGAAGGAGATGTTCTCGCCATGCCCCAGCTCGAAACTGAGGTCGTCAATCACTGGCGCCACACCCGCACGCGTCGCCAGCTCGATCCGCAGATTTTCGACCTTTAGAAGCGGTTCCATCAGCGCTGCCTCAGGCGGGGATTGAGTGCGTCGTTCAGCCCGTCGCCGACAAGGCTGATCGCCAGAACGGTGATGAAGATCGCAAGGCCGGGGATCGTCACGGTAAAGCCGCTTTCCAGAATGTATTGCCGGTTCGATCCGATTATCTGGCCCCAGCTGATGACGTTGGGGTCGGTGAGGCCGAGGAACGACAGCCCTGCCTCGAAGAGGATCGCAGAGCCGACCATCAGGGCGGATTGTACGATGATCGGCGGCAGCGCGTTGGGCAAGATCACTCGGAACATCAGTTTCAGCCCCGAGGCGCCAGAGGCGCGGCTGGCCATGACGTACTCCAACTCTCGGATGCGCAGGAATTCAGCGCGGGTGATCCGCGCCACGGCGGTCCAGCTGACAAGTCCGATGGCGAGGGTGATCATCGGTAGACTGGCCCCGAAGAGCGCCACGATCACCATGGAGAACAGCAGCGTGGGCAGCACCTGGAAAAACTCGGTGAAGCGCATCAGCGCTTCCTCAACCAGCCCGCCATAAAAGCCTGCCAGCGCGCCGATGGTCACGCCGATGACCACCGTTACGATGGCAGCAGAGAGCCCGATGATCAGGGTGACCCGCGCCCCATGGATGATCTGCGCCAGCAGGTCGCGGCCAAGGTAATCGGTGCCCAGCAGGAACCCGTCCACGCCGGGAGGAGAGAAGGGGGCCCAGGCCATCTCGAACGGTTGCCCTGGATAGAGGTAGGGACCAAAGATCGCGCCCAGCACGATCAGGCAGAGCACGATCAGCCCCGCCATCGCGGCGTGGTTGCGCCGGAACATGTTCCAGGCTTCGGAAAGCGGCGATTGCGCCTTGATGGTTGCTTCTGTCGATTGGTCGGTCATCCCCGGCCTCTCATTCTGGGATCGACCGCGCGGAGCGCAAAGTCTGTCAGCAGGTTCCCGACGATCACCATCAGCGCGGAAAAGAACAGGATCCCGAGGATCGTCGGCGTATCGCGGGCGATTATCGACTGGAAGGCGAGTGTGCCGAGGCCGGGCCAGGCAAAGACTGTCTCGACCAGCACCGCGCCGGAGACGACCGCGGAGAATTGCAGGCCCGCGAGCGTGATCACCGGCGAAAGCGCGTTCTTGAGCGCGTGCTTGTAGACGACGGACCGTGTGGAGAGCCCCTTGGCTTTGGCGGTGCGAACATAGTCGCTGCCCAGCGTCTCCATCATGGTCGCGCGCGACAGGCGGGAATAGAGGGCGATAAAGATCGACGACAGCGTGATGACCGGAAGGACAAGGTGGCGTGCCACATCCCAAAAATGCGCCCAGAAGCCGCCGATCAGCGTGACGTCGCGCATACCCGCCACCGGGAACCACTGGATCTTCAGCGAGAAGGCGATGAGCAATAGGATGCCCGTCCAGAAGACCGGCGCAGAATAGCCGAAGAGGGCGAAGAAGGTCACGAAATGCGACAGGATGCCGTTGGGCCGCCGGGCCGAGATCACGCCCAGCACCACGCCCACGATCAGCGCCAGCAGCTGTGCCAGAAAGACCAACAGCAGCGTCGCGGGCAGGCGCTGCAGGATCAGCTCGGTGACCGGCATGGAGTAGAAAAAGGAATAGCCCAGGTCAAAGCGCAGGACCCGCGCCATGTAGCTGCCAAGCTGGATCAAAAACGGCTGGTCCAGTCCGTAATCAGCCCGGATACGGTCGAGAATTTCTTCGTCGGCCCCACCCATCGACTGCGCGATCGTATCCGCAACGTCCCCCGGGGCCAGGTGGATCAACGTGAAGTTGAGCACAAGTACCGCCAGCAGCAGGGCGACTGCGTAGAAGAGGCGCGTCGCGATGGTTCGGATGAAGTCCAAGTCCCGTGATCCTTATGCGCATGTGTCGCTGGATGGGCGGACCGGAAGCCGGTCCGCCCGGTTCACTTCAGATCAATCCCTCAGCCACACGCGGTCCATCGGCGAGGACGTGGACCAGATGCCGCCGATCGGCGGATTGCCGACCTTGTCGGAGTAGAACGTGTGCATTGGCACGGCGTTCAGGTAATAGATCGGAACCTCTTCGTTCACGATCTCCTGAAACTCCGCATAGAGCGCCTTGCGCTTGTCCTGGTCGTTCTCTTGCGCGGCCATCTCCAGGAGTTCGTCGACACGGGCATTGGAATACCCTTGCGTGTTCGACCACACGCCCTTGGCGATGTTGGAGGTCATGTAGGTCCGGTTCACGCCGATCACCGGGTCACCCCAGTTGTAGACACTGTCGAGCGACATGTCGAAATCCATCGTTCCCATCAGCTTGGCCCAGCTGGGGAAATCCGGCACGGATTCGATCGTCACGTTGATGCCGACCTTCGACAGAGCCTGCTTGATATACTCGGTCTGAGGCTTGTAGCCGGGGAACGGCACCAGCTCCATCGTGATGTCGAACCGCTTGCCGTCTTCCATCGGAAAGCCTGCCTCGTCGAGCAGGGCGTTGGCTTTGTCCAGGTCCAGATCATAGGCATCGACGTTCGCGTTGTAGAGCGGACTGTCCGGGTGCACGCCAGTCAGTGCGTCTTTGGCGGTGCCGCGCATGATCGCCTTGTGGATGAAGTTCTTGTCGATGGAATAGGCGATGGCCTGACGCACGCGCACATCCTGCAGCGGACCGCGCGTGGTGTTCATCGCCAGCCAGTCGATGGGGCCGATGCCGCCATAACCGTCGCCGGAGACGCTGATGCCATCGGCATTCATCATGCGGTTCACCAGCGTCGGCTCCGCTTCGAACGTGGACAGATGCAGTTCGCCGTTCTCCAGAGCGATGGTGCGCGACGAGCTGTCGGGAATGATCCGCGCGACGATCCGGTCGAGGTAGGGCAGACCTTCCTCCCAATAACCGTCATAGCGCTCCATGATCACGTGCTCGCCCGGCTTGAACTCCACCAGCTTGAAGGGACCGGAGCCCACGACATCTTCGTTGTTGCGGGGATGGTTCTTGGGGTCCTGACCGTCGCCGTATATGTGCTCGGGGATGATCGACATCAGCTGCCCGGACATCGCGAGCATCAGCGCGGGGTGCGGATGGGCGAGGTTCAGAACGGCGGTATGCTCATCCGGCGTATCCACCGAGGTGACCGGGGCGAACATGGATTTGAAAGGATGGTATTCCTGAATGATCTTGACCGAAAAAGCGATGTCCGAGGATTTAATCGGCTCACCGTCGTGGAAGGTGGCGTCTTCCTGCAGGTTCAGCGTGACCTTGAGGCCGTCGTCGCTGATCTCCCAGCTTTTGGCGAGGTAGGGCTGCGGGTTCCAGCCGTCGTCATAGCGCAGTGGGGCGGCGAAGAGCTGCGCCCCGACGAGGCCGGTGACGATGCCCGACTGCACCGCCGGGTTCAGAACGCGCGGCGTGCCGGTCAGTGCAGCGACCAGTGTACCGCCCGATTTTGGGGTCTCTTGGGCCGTGGCCCCGGTGGCAAGCAGGGCCGCCGTCGCGGACGCTGCCAGAAAACGCTTCAGATGGTGTTTCACGTTGTATCACTCCTTGTTGGCTTTTCTCGTTTTTAGAATCGAGCGTAGATCATTCTCATTCCCGCAAAAAACAGATTTATTGCCCGCTATTCCTCGGTATTTTGGGGTTATTGGCTTGTGGCCGCACCGCCAGCGCGTCGAAGGCGCCGTCCTTTTGCAGGCCGGCGCAGACGTCCATGAAGGTCTGCACGATCTTCGGGCGCCGAACGTTCGCGATGGTGGCGATGCCAAACCACTCGACCTCGTTGGCATCGCGGATGGGAACGGCACGGTATCGCGCGTTCTCGTCCTGGTCGGGCTGAGGCCGGATGTTGAGAATGGTGTAACCGAACCCGCCTGAAACCAGCGCGCGGGCGATCTCGGCCGAGCGTGTGGAGTGGGCGATTTGTGGAGTGCAGCCGCAGGCGCTGAAAAGCCCAAAGAAATAGTCTCGCGTCAGCGGAAGGTCGAGCAAGACCATTGGCTTGCAGGAAAGTTCCTTCAAAGTGACGCTCTTTCTTGCGGACATGGGGTCATCTGTCGAGATCAGCGCGAAGGGCGGCGGCTGAAAGAGTGGCAGAAAGTCATGCCCGGCGTTGAGCACGCGGGGATAGGTGAAGGCGAGGTCCGCCTTACCCTCGTCAAGAAAGTTCGCGATGGTCTCCATGTTGCCTTCCAGGATCTGCACCGACATCTGAGGAAAGTCCCGGTTGATGCTGCGCAGGATCGGCGGCAGGAAAGCGGGCGCCGCCGTGGCATAGCAGGCGATCCGCACCAGCCCGGCAGCATCGCCCCCGACCGAGCGCAACTCTGCATCGAACTGGCGCGCTTGATCGAGAAGGTTGCGGATCAACTCAAGCGCATTGGCCCCGGCGGGCGTCGGCTGTATCCCCTTGGCCGGCGTGCGCACGAAGAGGTCGTAGTCGAGCCATGTCTCCAGCGTGTCGATGGCCGCCGTGATCGAGGATTGCGAGATCGACAATTCCGCCGCCGCCTTGGCGATGGAGCGCAGCCGACCGGCGGCTTCCACGTAGCGCAGCTGCTTGAGGGTGAAGTTCAGCATGGCTCAATCCTCGGAAAAATAGCGCTTAGTGGTCAGTTAATAACATTTTTCCAAACAAGCGAAGCTGGCTAGCATTTTTCAGTGACAGACCGAGGAAAGAGTTCGAGATGACACAGACCACCATCTTCTCCGCCCGAAAAATCATCACCATGAACCCCAATCGCCCCGTAGTCAGCCATGTCGCGGTGCGCGATGGGCGTATCCTTGGGGCAGGCACTCTGGAGGAACTGGCGGGGTGGGGCGATTACACGCTCGACGACCGTTTTGCCGATCTCGTGGTCATGCCGGGGCTGGTGGAGGGCCATGCTCATACGATGGAAGGGGCGCTGTGGTCCTTCACCTACGTCGGCTGGTTCGACCGGATGGACCCCGATGGCGGGACCTGGTCGGGTCTGAAAACCGTGGACGAGGTGATCGCGCGGCTCAGCGAGGCGGAGAGCCGGACAGGGGATCAGGACGCACCGCTGCTTGGCTGGGGGCTCGACCCGATCTACATGGGCAACGTGCGCGTGTCGCGTCACGACCTCGACCGGGTGTCGAAGACGCGGCCCGTCGGGGTGCTGCATGCCTCGGGCCATATTCTGAACGTCAACACCAAGGGGCTGGAACTGGCCGGGCTTCTCAAGGAAGGCACCAATCATCCGGGCATTCCGCTGGGCGAGGACGGGCTGCCCACGGGCGAGTTGAAAAGCCCCGAGATCATCATGCCCGCAGGCAAGCACGTCGGTATGGACCGCGCCTTTCTCGCCACTGACGAGAACGGGCTGCGCAACTACGCGCGGCTTTGCGTGCGGGCCGGGGTGACCACGTCCTCCGATCTCGGCCAACAGCTGAACGACGATCTCGTGGCCATGTTCGAGCGGGTGACGGGTGAGGCGCAATTCCCCGTCTGTCTTGTCGCCTTTCGTATCAATTTCGGCATCGAACCGCAGGAACTGGTCGACTACACCGCGTCGCTGACCGACCGGTCCACCGACCGGCTGGAGCTGGGCAAGATCAAGGTGGTTGCCGATGGGTCGATCCAGGGCTTTTCCGCACGTCTGCAATGGCCCGGCTACTACAACGGGGCGCCCAACGGGCTGTGGTACGTTGCTCCCGACCAACTGGCAGAGATCTACGAGCGTGCGCTGGCGGCGGGGGTGCAGGTGCACACTCACACCAACGGCGACGAGGCGACCCAGCTGACCATCGAAACGCTGGAGGCCGCCCTGCGAAAACACCCCGATTTCGACCACCGCTTCACTCTTCAGCATTGCCAGCTCGCATCCGAGGCACAGTTCCGCAAGATGGGGCGACTGGGGATGTGCGTGAACCTCTTTGCCAACCATCACTACTATTGGGGGGACGAGCACTACCGCCTGACCGTCGGTCCGGAACGGGCGGAACGCATGAATGCCTGCCGCACCGCGTTGGACGCAGGCGTGCCGATGGCGATTCACTCCGACGCGCCGGTCACGCCGCTTGGCCCGCTCTTCACCGCGAGTGCGGCGGCAACCCGGCAAACCGCGTCGGGCCGCACGCAGGGTGAAGCGCAGCGGATCAGCGTGGCCGAGGCGCTCTACGCGGTCACGATGGGGGCGGCGATCACCATGAAAATGGACGACCGCATCGGCTCCATTGAGACCGGCAAGCGGGCCGATTTCGCCGTGCTTCAGGACGATCCGACCGAAGCCACGCCTGAAAGCCTGAAGGATATCGGCGTCTGGGGTACCGTGCAGGGCGGGCGCATCTTCGAGGCGTCGGGCATCTGATGAAGCTGCCGGTCACTGTCATCTCCGGCTACCTCGGCGCGGGAAAGACGACGTTGATCAATCACCTGCTGCGCAATGCGAATGGCTTGCGGTTGGCGGTCCTGGTCAACGAATTCGGCGCGCTGGCGATCGACGAGGACCTGATCGAGGCCGAGGAAGACGGGCTAATGTCGATCTCGGGCGGCTGCGTCTGCTGCGCCTTTGGCGGTGACATGATCGGCGTTCTGGAAGACATCCGCGACAGCAAGCCTGGGTTCGATCACGTGCTGCTCGAGGCCTCCGGCGTGGCCTTGCCCGGGTCGATTATCACGACTGTGGGCCTTGTCGATGGGCTGCGCCCGGATGCGAGCGTCGTGCTGGCGGACGCCGAGCAAATCCAGCGCAACGCGTCCAACAAGTATCTCAGCGACACGGTGCTGCGGCAACTGGAGCAGGCGGACATCCTGCTAGTAACCAAGACTGATCTGGTTGGCTCGGAAAGGCTTGTCGCAGTCGAGAATTGGCTGAAAGCGCGGGCGTCGCGGGCGATTGTTCTATGCGTCGCCCATGGGCAGATTCCGCTGGAGGCGTTGGTCGGAGGAACCCCGCTTGCCGGTCGCCACGGAACTGCCGAAGGGTCGAAAAGCGCCTTCGCCAGCACGGTTTTGTCGCCGGATCGCATCATTGACGCCGAAGACCTCGCCCGGTCGCTTGCCGAGGCCGCTTCGATCACCCGCGCCAAAGGCTACGTTCGAACCAAAGAGGGGCTCGCGCTGATTCATGTCGTTGGCGAGCGATATGAGGTTGAGGCCGCGGAAGGGCCGCACGATGTCGGCGTGGTCTGCATCGGAGCGAGAGCGCTGTTCGACGCGGAGCTTGTGCAGAGCCTTGTCCATGCGAAACCATGACTTCTCGCCTGGGCCATGTCACGGCGACTAGGTGTGGCCGTCAGTACCTTCCGAAGGCGGCCTCAGGCGCCACGATCTCATCAGGCACATAGCCTCTGCCTTGGTGACCAGCGGTGGTTCCGACATTCCTACACGGCAGAAGGCCATAGTTCGCAGGTGGCAATGCTCCGTCAGATACCCGGTGCGGTCAAAGTTGGATTTTTGGCGGAGGGTGGCCGTGAATGGGTACTCAGGACAGAACTTGTCGCCGCAGGGATTGTCGCCGTCCGGCGATCTCCATCACAGATCAAGGCGTTCGCGCCGTCCAGAGGCACTCGGGCGAAGACTGACCGGATCGATGCGGAGCCCGTCGCACGGTTCGTGGCGTTCAGACTTGCGGCCGGGCGAGAGGAGCCAGATGAGAATCGACGTATTCTCAGAACCTTGACCACGCGGGCGGGGCAGCTCGTCGACCTGCGGAAAGGGCGCAAAGCCCAGATAAGCGGCCGGACGAAGAGGGGCGTCTCTGTCGATCTCGAGGCCCGGATGACGATCTGAAAGACGTGCTCGACACCCAGATCAATGCCATCGAACGGCGGATCGAAAATGTCATCGCGCAGGTCGGGCCACTTGCCAAGAAAGCGAAACTGCTGCGATCTATACCCGGGTTTAGGTCCCGTCTTTGCGGCGATGTTGATCGCCGCATTGCCCGAACTCTGTCAGTTGACGTCAGGCGAAGCCGCTTCCATGGCCGGTCTGGCGCCGATCCCATATGACAGCGTGGCGATGCGAGGCAAGAGAACCATTGCGAAGGGACGATGCTCTTTGCGCCATGTGCCGTTCCAGGCCGCGCTCGCCGCCGCCTGTCACGATCCGGCTTTGAAGCCCGTTGCAAAACGTCTCAAAGAACGGGGAAAGTCCTACAGCTCAATAGTCGGGTTTGAACAACGCCTTCAGGCGGACTGAAGGCGGGGATTTTGTGTGTTGGGCGTGTGCAGGTCGGCGAACAACCAACCGATGATGACGGTCCAAAGCGCTCTGAGGTGGGCG